>CAZWOU010000058.1:16459-23137 GCA_964635375.1 uncultured Pirellulaceae bacterium
AGGCCCAGTCACAACTAGGCCCAGTCACCGAGAAAACCCCGCCTGTCAGACGGCGAAGATGCGGGTTATTCAAGAAATGCCGCTGGATCGACCGATGTCATTAACTAGACTCGCCCATTGTTGACTTGTATGATCAACATTCGTATGATTAGAGGCCGCGGCAAGCGTTGGGTGAGGGATAGAGAGAGCATGAGATGTCCAGTGCATTGCGAGTTCGAGCGGACGTGATGACCAAGTCAGACTCATTTCCGAAGCTGAAAGTCGTTGTCCCGCCAGGGCTTGCGTCGGAATCCGGGTGTGCGGAATCCGGGTGTGTGGACGCCTGTGCTGCGAATGGGCCGCCACCGCAACTTGAAGCGACGGACGAGTTGCTTGCCGAGCTCAGCCGCGAAAGCGAGCGGCTCGAGGGGGCTCAACCGAAAGAGATACTGGTTTGGGCCATCGAGCGTTTCGCCCCCCACTTCACGATGGCGACGGCGTTTGGCCCGGAGGGGATGACGATCATCCACATGTTGGCCTCCTTCGCCCGGGAGACGCCCATTTTCAATCTAGACACCGGTTATCAGTTTGCCGAGACGTTGGAATTGCGGGAACAGGTAAAGCGGCGGTATGGGATTGAGGTGGAAATGAAGCAGCCCGAATTGTCGGTGGCTGAGTTCGAAGCCAGGCATGGCGGGCCGTTGTATGAGAATCAGCCCGACGTCTGCTGCCATGAGCGGAAGATCAAGTTGCTGCATTCGTCGGTGTTGGGCAAGCACGCCTGGGCCAGCGCGATTCGTCGCGACCAGAGTCCCGACCGGGCGAGAACTCCGATTGTCGGGTGGGACAAGAAATTCAAGTTGGTGAAAGTAAGTCCATTGGCCAATTGGACCAAAAAGGACGTTTGGAAGCTAATAACGGATGAGGACATTCCCTACAATCCGCTGCACGACCAGGGCTACACGAGCATTGGTTGTCAGCCCTGCACTCGATCGGTCATGTTTGGCGAGGACGATCGGGCGGGTCGGTGGAGCGGATCGGCGAAGACCGAGTGCGGCTTGCACAGTCTAGACGACTAAGCGATGCTAAGAAACGAAGGGCGTTTTGATAGCCGCTTTGCTTGGGTCGATCGCACTCCGCGAGACTGGTTTTCGGCTGTCACGTCCACCTTGGCAAGTTGCTGAATGAGGCCCTCGTTGAACCTTTCTGCGAAGACGGAATACGCGTGCATTGCGATGCTGGTCTTGGCGGCCCGCTACGAATCGCCTGAGCCCGTTCGCATCCGCTCGATCGCGGAGGCCCATGATATTCCGTCGCGTTTTTTGGTCCAAATCTTGCTTCAGCTCAAAGGGGCGGGGTATGTAGCGAGCACGCGGGGGGCGGCTGGCGGATATCGACTGATCAAACCACCTGAAACGATAACGCTAGCCGACGTGATGTGTGTGTTCGAGCCGAGCCTGGCCGTGAAGCGAATCGCTGCTGAATCGTCGACGGCCGTTTCCTCAACATTGAACGACGTTTGGGCTGAGGCAGCCGAGTCGCAACTCGTCGCGCTCCAGTCGGTGACGTTCGCCGATTTGGTCGAGCGCGTTCAGGGTCGAGTGAACAATATGTACTACATCTGAGCGGAGCCCTGAGTGCAATTGGACCTCGACGAGTTCCATTTCTTCGAGCACACATTGGCTTTCTGCGACAGTGGGCGAAACAACGCTGAAAGACACGATCTATGGCAACTTACAATCTAACTCACCTCAAGCAACTCGAGGCTGAGAGCATCCACATCATCCGCGAGGTGGCGGCTGAGTTCAAGAATCCGGTCATGTTGTATTCGGTCGGCAAAGACTCCAGCGTGATGGTGCAGCTGGCGATGAAGGCGTTTCATCCCGGCGTTCCGCCCTTCCCGCTGATGCATGTCGATACGACGTGGAAGTTTCGTGAGATGATTGAATTCCGCGAGACCTACGCCCGCAAAGAACTGGGGTTGGAGGTGATCGTTCACATCAACGAAGAGGGCCGGCAGTTGGGCATCAACCCGCTCGAGCACAGTGGGAAGCACACCACGGTAATGAAGACGGAGGGTTTGAAGCAGGCCCTGAACGCCCATCAGTTTGACGCGGCGTTCGGGGGAGCTCGGCGGGATGAGGAGAAATCTCGCGCGAAGGAGCGGGTGTTTTCCTTTCGCGATCGGTTCCATCGATGGGACCCCAAGAATCAACGCCCCGAGATTTGGAACCTCTACAACACGCGAGTGAACAAAGGTGAGAGTATTCGGGTTTTTCCCTTGTCCAACTGGACCGAACTGGATGTTTGGCAGTACATCCATTTGGAGCAAATCCCGATTGTTCCTCTCTACTTCGCAGCCAAGCGGCCGATTGTCGAACGGGACGGCGTGCAGATTCTCGTTGACGACGACCGGCTCGAACTACTCCCTGACGAGAAGCCCGAGATGAAGATGGTGAGGTTCCGCACGTTGGGCTGTTACCCGTTGACGGGCGCGGTCGAATCGAACGCGACGACCTTGCCCGAGATCATACAGGAGATGTTGTTGGCGACCACGTCGGAACGGCAGGGGCGAGTCATCGACAACGACGACGAGGGCGGAATGGAAGATAAGAAGAAGGAAGGTTACTTCTGACGCGCCTCCGGGAATCGCGGTCAACTATGGACTGCACCGCTCGAAGTCGGAACCAACGGCGCGGAGGACGGCTTAAGTTCGGATTCTTCGTAAGGGGCCGCATCGTCTATGTGTTTTGGCAGGCAGACCTCGCCTAGCCATTGTTTTGAATTCAACACCAGTCACGAAAAAGCTCGCGTACCATGTCGCATCAATCGGAACTCATCGCCACGGACATTGACGCCTATCTGGCTCAGCATGAACAAAAGGAGCTCATGCGGTTCATCACCTGCGGGAGCGTGGATGACGGCAAGAGCACATTGATAGGCCGGTTGCTGTACGACGCCAAGATGATTTACGAGGATCAACTTGCTGCGATCGAACAGGCGTCGGTGAAGCACGGGACGACGGGCGGCGACTTCGACCCGGCGTTGTTGACCGATGGCCTTCGCGAAGAGCGCGAGCAGGGCATTACGATCGACGTCGCATATCGATATTTCTCGACCGCCAAACGCAAGTTTATTATTGCGGACACGCCGGGGCACGTTCAGTACACTCGCAACATGGCGACTGGCGCGTCAACGGCGGATTTGGCTGTCATCTTGATTGACGCCCGGCACGGCGTGCTGACTCAGACCAAGCGGCACACCTTCATCACTTCCTTGTTGGGCATACGACACATCCTCGTCGCGATCAACAAGATGGACCTGGTGGACTACAGCCAAGAGGTGTTCGAGCGAATTCGCGCGGACTACCAGGACTTCGCGGCCAGGTTGGATGTCCCCGATCTGCACTTCATCCCAATCTCTGCGCTCAACGGCGACAACGTGGTGGACCGCAGCGAAAACATGCCCTGGGCTCCGGGTTCAACTCTGATGAATTTTCTTGAGAACGTCTATATCGGTTCGGATCGCAACCTGGAAGATTTTCGTTTCCCCGTACAGCATGTGCTCCGACCACACCTGGATTTCCGCGGTTTCAGCGGTACGATCGCATCGGGCATTGTCCGCAAAGGCGACGAGATCCTGGCGCTGCCGTCGCGAAAGACCAGTCGAGTGAAGTCGATCGTGACTTACGACGGCGAGTTGGAAGAGGCCTTTTCGCCACAGGCGGTCACGTTGACGCTGGAAGATGAGATCGATATCAGCCGCGGCGACATCATTGTGCGGCCGGGAAATACGCCTCGCGTCGAACAGGAATTCGACGCCATGATCGTCTGGATGGAGGAGCAGCCGTTGGTGCCTGGCAAGCAGTACATGTTCAAGCACACGACCAAGCTCGCGACTGGCGCCATCGAGACGCTTAGATACCAAGTCGATGTCAACACGCTACACCGAAAAGATTCGCCAACGCTGCAACTTAACGAGATCGGTCGCTGCCGCGTCGCCTTGAACCAGCCGATCGCGTTTGACGGCTATCGACGGAATCGATCGACCGGCGCCTTCATAATCATTGATCGCATTACCAATGTGACCGTCGGCGCCGGCATGATTCTGGATCGCACGACGAATAAGTCACGGCAGGACCATTGGGACGACGAGCCGCGCAGCAACTTGCTTCATGAAGAGTTTAGTCAAGTCACCAGTGACGAGCGGGCTGCGCGATTCGGACAGCAATCTGCAACGGTCTTGCTGACCGGTTTGACAGGATCGGGAAAGACGACGATCGCCTACGCTCTTGAGCGTCGTCTGTTTGGCGACGGTCGGGCTTGCACGGTGATCGACGGCCAAAACATGCGGTTGGGAATAAGTCGAGATCTTGGGTTTACACTTGAGAATCGCTCGGAGAACATTCGTCGCTCGGCGGAGGTAGCCAAGCTGGTCAATGGAGCTGGCTTGATTTGCATTGCTGCGTTTATCGCGCCGGACGGGAAGGTCCGTGCTAGGGCCGCTGAGGTGGTTGGCGCGGAGCGATTCCTCGTGGTGCACTTGGACGCACCGATCGAAGTCTGCCGGCAGCGAGACGGTCAAGGTCGATACGATCGGGCTGAAGCCGGCGAGCTTGTCGACTTCCCCGGCGTCTCGGCCAACTACGACATCCCCACAGACCCCGATTTGCATCTGCGCACCGACGAGCTGTCCGTCGCAGATTGTGTCGACCGCATCATCGAATTGCTCCGCGATCGGAACGCGATTCGATAGACCAACTTGTCAACGCCGCGAGAGTTGGTTGCGAGCGAACTGCAGCGCGTGGTCCAGCACGCCATCGTTAGGGGTTTCTTGGCGTTGTCCGCTAGTGACCGGTTTCGCGGCGACTCGGACTGCGATGTCGGGAAGCACGCCATTCTTACTGATGGCTCGACCGCTGGGCGAGTAGAATTTTGCCGTGGTGAGACGAATGCCTGCCGAGGACCCAACGAGTGGGAAGATCCCCTGCACACTGCCTTTGCCGTAACTGCGTTGCCCAATCACCGTCCCTCGTTTGAGGTCGTGAATCGCACCCGCAAAGATCTCGCTGGCCGAAGCGGAATTGCCGTCAATCAGCACGATCAGGGGGACTCGCCAAGTCCCCACCGTATGGGCCTGGTAGTCGAAATCCTCTCGGGCGTTTCGCCCGCGAGTCGAGACAATCACGCCGCTGGAAACGAAGCGATCGACGGCCTTGACCGACGCCGGGAGCAGTCCGCCTGGGTTGCCTCGGACATCGACGATCAAGCTGCGCATGCCCTGGTTGTGCAGATCCCACAAGGCGTTGTCCAACTCGTTCGTCGTCGTCTTCTGAAAGCTCGTCAACTTGAGATAACCGACGCCGAACTGGGGGTCAACGATTCTCACATCCTCGATGCTGGGCACCTGCACTCGTCGCCGCACTAAGCGAACCGATCTGGGTTCTTGGGTGTTGGCGCTGAGAACCATCAGTTCAACCTGGCTCCCTTCGACTCCGCGGAGGAGGTCGGCAGCTGCGTCGGTTGACATGCTTCGAGTCTGTTGTTGGTTGACCTCCGTGATCCGATCGCCTTGACGCAGGCCGGCAGTATCCGCCGGACCTCCGCGAATGACGTTGACGAGCAACAGGGCGCCATCGTCGGCTTTGAGCTCGATGCCCAGTCCCACAAAGTTGCCTGCAATCTGCGACATGACATCGTCATATTGGCCGGGCGTCAAGTAGGCGGAGTAAGTATCCAACATGTTGGCGGCGCCGCAGGCGTACTCCAAGATGACAGCCGACTCAGAGATTCCCAATTCTCGCCGAGCTGCGTCAGCGGCGATGGTCACGGAAATCTCGGCGTCGAGTCGAGTTCGGTTGACTCGGGAATTGAGTCGCAGCCGGAGCTGATCGACGAACGAGGAAAACTCTTCATCTTTGGCGGAAGGCGCGAATCGTTCACGGAAGGCGCTGTCGTCAATCGCGATCGCTAGATTCTCTGTTCCGCTCTGGACTAGCTCGCGCCAGGACGGCTGGCCAACATAGTGCAATTGGATCTTGGCCAAGACTTCGTTGTATAGGTTGAGCGCTTTTTGGGTGCTGAGCGCGCCGACTGAACGCACGTAACTTGAGTCCGAGTAGCGTCGGGATAGGCTGAATCGACGCCGTGCGGTTTGCAGGCGGCGCTCAAGTTCCCGATGACCAGGATGTTTCTTGATCGCATCTTCATAATGGGTAAGCGCATCGCCCCATTTGCTCGACTGCTCAAGCCGCTGGCCTTCCGCGACGACCTGCTGAATCTCTTCGAGATCGAGAAGAGCACTGGAGGGAATATGGACGCGTTGCGCGCTCGCCATCGAGGCCAGGGCGAGGATGAGGGCTGAAATGAAAGGCAGTTTACGGAGCGATGCCCTAACAATGCGCATGAGCGTTCATCCATCTACGAACCATAGGCAGGAAATGGCGCGCCGCGTCTAAGGGCGATCAACGTTGCAGCGTGGCGTCGTTGATGAGGTGCGGAGAGACCCGAGACGTAAGCTTTGCCAACGGAATATAGGTCACGTTTTGCCCGTGGTCAAAAAAACATCGCGGCAATTTGGCTGCCTTATCCTCGCAGCCGGAGTATTCCGAACCCGCGGGGTCAGCAAATGCGAACTGGGCGGATTATGGCGCCGTGCAGATCACCGTGCAGATCACCGTGCAGATCACCGTGCAGATCA
>CAZWOU010000058.1:23237-33450 GCA_964635375.1 uncultured Pirellulaceae bacterium
CCGTGCAGATCACCGTGCAGATCACCGTGCAGATCACCGTGCAGATCATACAGCGGAGCAGATCGTGTCGCCTGGGGCTCGCTGGCAGAGGCCGAGATGTCAGTGCGTCCGAGCACATTTGCCTTTGAAATGACCATCCTTGAGGGCGGTCAATAGTAGGCGCGCGGGGCTTGGGGGTCAACCTTTCGCCTCGGGCCGGCGAGGTAGAGTTCCTCCGGCACGGCCCCCTGCTTCAGAGAACGCCGGACCAAAAACAGGGCGAACCACCGCTTGTGGCAATCCGCCACTCGTGTTGCAATGGCGGGTTGTTTCTGAGGCGTCCGTTCCGAGTAGTTCAACGACTATTGACGAGTCACACTATGGTCACGCGGTTGGGTCGATTTGTCGCTCGCCGACCTGCCCTGGTCATCCTCGCTTGGCTGTTAATCGTGGTCTCCTTGCGGATCGTCGCGCCTCGGTGGAGCGATGTCGCCCATGATGGCGATCTGGCCCACCTGCCCAAGGGCATGACGAGCGTGATGGGCGAACGGATGTTGGCCGCCGCGTTTCCGCAATCGCTGTCCCGCAGCCAATTTGTGATTGTGCTCTCCCGGCATAACCGAGAATTAAAAGGCGACGATATCTTCGTCGGCTACGATGCGGCGCGGCGCATGAAAGACCGCCTTGCCGCAGAATTGCTACGCCAACGACGCTTGGCGTTACAACAGCAGAGCCCCGACATGGACGTCGTGAAGCAGCTCCTCGAGGACGCCCTACAGGCATCTGAAGACGCCGTCTACTTTGACGACGAACTCAACCGGCGTTTCGCCGACGACGATGGCGCCCAGCCAGATGTGCTCGCAAGCATCTTTCGCAATCGCGCGCGAGCCTTGGTGGCTGACGGAAAACCGGAGGAGGCGGAAGAGTTCTGGGAAGCCGCCCAAGAGCAGGCAGGCGACGGTGAATCCGGCAAACGGATCGGCGCCTCTGAATCTGAGGCCGCAGATTCACAGGGCGCTGCGGTCACGCTTCCTCTGATCGATGTCTGGACATGGCGAGCGCCGATCGTCGGCAAGAAACTGATCGCCGAAGACAAAGCCGCTCGCTTGATTGTCGCCCAGCTCTCCACCGAACTGCTGGCGACCGCAAACATTCAAGTACTGGAAGAGTTCGAGCGAGACGTGAATGCCGTGCGAGCTTTCGCGGCGGCGCGTGGGATCGACGGTCTGCGAATCGATATCAGCGGATCCGCCGCAGTTGGCGGCGACATGATGCGCTCGTCCAAAGCGATGGTCAGCAACACCGAGTTGTTCTCGGCGATTTTGGTCTTATTGATTCTCGCCGTCGTCTACCGCACGCCTCTGCTAATCGCGGTGCCGCTCATCTCGATCGTCGTCGCTCTGCTAACATCAACCAGTCTTGTTGCTCTGCTAACTCAACTTAATGCGCTCCCAGGTTTTGAGTGGTTTGAAGTCAAGGTCTTCACGACGTCGCGGATCTTCGTCACTGTGATCCTGTTTGGCGCCGGGACCGATTATTGCCTTTTTCTAATTTCCAGGTTCAAGGAAGAACTAACCGCTTGTGGGGATTCGGAGTTGGCTACAGTGAGGACGCTGGAGGGAGTCGGCCAAGCGTTGGCGGCCAGCTCGTTGACGACGATTGTCGGGCTGGCGACGATGGCATTTTCGGACTTCGGCAAGTATCGTCACAGCGGTCCGGTGATTGGATTCTGCTTGGTGGTTGCGCTGTTGGTGTGTGTCACTCTGACTCCGGCGATGATGCGATTGATGGGCCGAGCCGCCTTCTGGCCGTGGAAGCTCAATCCTCCGACGCCGCGGTCGTCAACCGCCACTTGGTGGGAGCGCAGCGCCGATTGGATCATTCGCTCGCCTGGCTTGATTCTGGTTGGCAGCTTCATCTTGCTCGCCCCTCCAGCAGTCGCCGGAACGCTGCGAAGCAACGCCGTAAGCTACGACTTCCTACGATCACTTTCGCCTCGGTGCCCCAGTTATCAGGGGGCCGAAGTGATGAATCGTCATTTCCCCGTCGGCGAAGGATCGCCAGTCACCGTAGTCGCCCACCGGCCGGGCGGCGGCCTCAACGGCGAGGATGGCGCCGCCCAGATTCAGGCCCTCACCCACTCGCTTTATATGCAAGACGCCGGGCGGGGCGTCACGCATGTTCGCAGCATTGTCGACCCGCTGGGCGATTTTCCACCTGGCAAGCCGATCAGCCTCGTCGGCTCGCGCGCGTGGGCGTTGAGAATCACGAGGCCCCATCGTCGAACGGAGGCCCTGTTCCTGGCCCAATCGCCGGAGCACCAAGGAAGAACGACGCGCTTTGAACTCGTGTTGGACAGCAACCCATTCTCCGCTGCCGCTGTCGACACACTCGACTCGATCGAGGCGATGCTCACGCGGACGGCCGACGACGCGAGCTCATATTGGGCCGGATCCACGTTTCATCTGACGGGCGCGGCCGCCGGCGTACGCGACCTGAGAAGCGTCACTCGACGCGACAATGTGCGCATTGAAATCCTTGTTGTGCTCGGCGTGTTGGCAGTGTTGCTGCTGATTCTTCGCCGGCCGCTTGTGTGTCTGTTTCTGATCGCTACCGTGATGTTGAGTTACTACGTTACGCTTGGCGTGACGGTCTTGGCGTTTCAATATCTCTACGGCGACGCCTATGTCGGCTTGGATTGGCGAACTCCGCTCTTCCTGTTTGTGATCCTTGTCGCCGTCGGCCAAGATTACAACGTCTACTTGGCTACCCGCGTTTTTGAAGAGCAAGCCAGGCTGGGGCCGCTTGCCGGACTACGACGCGCCATCGCCCAGACCGGCGGCATCATTACCAGTTGCGGAGCCATCATGGCGGGAGCTTTTATCTCAATGACCAGCTCCGTCTGGGCCGAGACGTTGGGCGTGCACTTTCCCTGGCTGTCTCAATTCGTCCCCGATACAGGCGCCATCCGAGGAATTGTCGAATTGGGCTTCGCCCTTGCCTTGGGAGTTCTTCTCGACACGCTCTTCGTGCGTTCCGTGATGGTGCCCGCGTTTCTCGCCCTCATCGCCAAACGGCGGGCAACCGATGAAAGCGACTCCAGAGAGACGCCCATGGCGACAAGCGAGTGATCCGAAAGAGACGATTCGCAGCCGTTTCAGGAGATTCACAAGGCGGCCCCATCGGCGGGCGAATAGGGGGGCCACGACAAAGCACGAAAAGCGCAAGAGGGGAAAGGTGGGTGAGAGGAACGTGTGCCGCTCCCAACAGGGGGCTAGATGATCTTACGCCTTCTCGTGTTTCCTGCGGCTGGATCGCTCGCCTGTGTTTTCAAGAAGCAGCGTCAACGCCCGCCGCCTACGCAGTCACATTCTGCTACAGTTTCAATACCGGCCACAGGCCGCTCCAGAACCACGAATCAAACCGAGGAACAGATCGTGACGCCTAATGAAGTCTTGTCGCTTTGTCGTGAGAAGGATGTGAAAGCCGTGGATCTGCGGTTCATGGATTTTCCGGGCATCTGGCAACACACGACGATACCAGTCCAGTCGCTGGACAAAGATGTCTTCGAGTCCGGGCTCGGTTTTGACGGCTCCAGCATTCGCGGCTGGCAGACGATTAGTGAAAGCGACATGCTGATCGTGCCTCAGTCCGATACCGCGTTCTTGGATCCCTTTAACACCTTGCCCACTCTAAACCTCATCTGCAATATCACCGATCCAATTACGGGAGAAGACTATTCGCGCGATCCCCGCAACGTCGCCCGCAAAGCGGTCAATTACTTGAAGAGCACCGGCATAGCGGACACAGCCTACTTCGGGCCGGAGGCGGAGTTCTTCATTCTGGACGATGTGCGATTTGACCAGAACGCACATGAGGGCTACTACCACATCGATAGTATTGAGGGTCAATGGAATCGAGGGCGCGATGAGAAGCCTAACTTGGGATACAAGGTGCGGCACAAGGAGGGTTACTTTCCTGTTCCCCCAACTGACCACCTCATGGACATTCGCAACGACATGATGCAGACGCTGATCGACTGCGGGCTGCACGTTGAGTGTCAGCACCACGAAGTCGGCACGGCTGGGCAGTCCGAAATCGATTTGCGGTTTGACGAAATGGTTCGGATGGCGGACCAACTGATGATGTATAAGTACATCGTTAAGAATGTAGCTCGCCGTCACGGTAAGACAGCGACGTTCATGCCCAAACCGATCTTCTCGGACAACGGTTCCGGGATGCACACCCATATCTCGCTATGGAAAGACGAGAAACCGCTATTCGCCGGCGATTCCTACGCGGGTTTGAGCGATATGGCGCTTTACGCAATTGGCGGAATACTCAAGCACGCACCAGCCCTGCTGGCCTTCACGAACCCAACGACGAACAGCTACAAGCGACTTGTGCCAGGTTACGAAGCCCCAGTCAATCTCGCCTATTCACAGCGCAATCGTTCGGCCGCCTGCCGCATCCCCATGTATAGCCAGAGCCCGAAAGCAAAACGGTTGGAGTTCCGCTGCCCAGACCCGAGTTGCAATCCCTACTTCGCCTTTTCGGCGCTCCTGATGGCCGTCGTTGACGGCGTGCAGAACAAAACCAGCCCAGGGGAGCCGCTGGATAAAGACATCTACGACTTGCCGCCCGAAGAAGCGAGCGAGATCGCCAAGACGCCGGAGTCCCTTGAGGCCGCCCTCGACGCCCTCCAGAGCGACCACGACTTCCTCCTCCGCGGATCTGTGTTCACGCAAGATGTGATTGATACTTGGATCGCCTACAAGCGGCACAACGAGGTTGAGCCGATGCGAGTCCGGCCCCACCCCTACGAGTTCTGCCTGTACTACGACATCTAGACTACGCCGTCTAGACAAGCACTGCGGAGACAGGTCCAATTTGTGCGAAGAACCTTTGGGCTATTCCGGCGAGTTGTCTTTCCTTTGACGATCACCTCGCCTACAGGCGACTGCTCATAGAAAACCCAGAGTGGCGCTGTAGCTGCGTCACCGCCCGCCTTCCTGACCCGTTCGAATTGGACCTTCACCATGTCGCTGACTCAGCAGGTTTTGGACAAACTTGCAAAATACGACACGCCGACCATTTGCAACGTGATCGAATTGTTCGACTGTCGGCCTCGCAATCGAGGCTATATGGACCACCGCGTGAATTGCAATTTCCCGGAACTCGGAACCATGGTCGGCTACGCATGCACGGCGTCCTTTCGCTCCGACGCCCCTCCTGTCGGCGGCGACGCCTACGGATCTATTCAGAAGCAGCTTGAGCAGTTCGCCGAGTTGCCTGGCCCGGCCGTCGTCGTCTTTCAAGACCTCGACGATCCGCAAGTCTCCGCTGTGTTTGGCGAAGTTATGTGCTCGACGTATCAAGCCTATGGGTCGGTTGGCTTGATCACTAATGGCGCTGGACGCGATTTGGACCAGGTGCAAGCTATTGGATATCCCGTGTTCACGGGAACCACGATTTGCTCGCACGGATACTGCCACATGCTGCATTTGGGAATGCCGGTTCGCGTTGCCGGGCTGATGGTCAATCAAGGCGAATTGCTGCATGGCGACGTCAATGGCGTAACCAATATTCCGATTGAGATCGCCGCCGCCGTGGCCGATGCTTCGGACGAGTTTATTCAGTGCGAAGAGATCATGCTCGACTATGTAAGACAGCCTGGCGAAAAATCAGTTGCCAAGTTCAACGACCTTCGTGAGCAATTTCAAGTCGAAGTTGCCAAGTTGCGCGAGCGAATCGCCAACGGTTGAAACGGTTAGGCTCCCCCGCTGCGAAACGAGACCAAGCCCGCAACAAGGAAGATCAGAACATGGGACAAGAGGTTCAAGAGACAGTTCGTTGGCAAGGCGCCGCCGACGGCGCAATGATTCTGATTGATCAGACCAAATTGCCGCTGGTTTTCGAGGAACTTAGGTGCCGCGACGTGGAGACAGTGTGGGAGGCCATTAAGCTACTGCGTGTGCGCGGGGCGCCTGCGATTGGAATTGCCGCCGCCTACGGCGTGGTGATCGGTTTGCAGACGGTCGGCGATGGCGACGAGCCTGCCTTTTTCGAGCGGCTTGGCGAGGTCTGCAACTACCTGAACGGGAGCCGGCCGACTGCTGTGAACCTGTCTTGGGCGCTCAAGCGAATGGCCAGCTTGACCGAGCGGGAACGAGGCAACGAGAGCGTCGCGACGATCCGCGCGATGCTGCTTGAGGAGGCCAGAGCGATCCACGAGGAAGATCGCAGAATGTGTCACGACATCGGTCGCCATGGCGCTGCCTTGCTGGAAGACGGATCGGGCGTCTTGACCCATTGCAATGCGGGCGGGTTGGCGACGGCCGAATACGGAACCGCACTCTCCGTGTTCTTTACCGCGCAAGATCAGGGCAAGAATTTGCACGTCTTCGTCGACGAGACCCGACCCTTGCTCCAAGGCGCTCGACTCACCGCATGGGAACTCACTCAGCGAGGCGTTGACGCCACACTGATTTGCGACTCGATGGCGGCTCAAGTGATGCGCGAGGGCAAAGTGCAAGCGGTCGTCACCGGCGCCGACCGAATCGCCGCCAACGGTGACTCGGCCAACAAGATCGGAACGTATTCTCTCGCCGTGTTGGCTCGAGCCCACGACATCCCCTTCTACATCGCCGCGCCCTCTTCAACGTTTGACCTGTCGATTGAGAACGGCGATGCGATCCCCATCGAAGAACGCGACCCTAAAGAGATTACCCACGGGTTCGGACGGCAAACTGCGCCGAGCGGCGTCAAGGTCTACAACCCAGCTTTCGACGTTGCGCCGAGCAAGTACATCGATGCGATCATAACGGAACGCGGTCTGATTCGCCCTGTTGGCAAGGAAGCGATTGCCGCCATGATCGGTCAGTGACTGGCGGCGCGGCCCCTTCAGCGTTGCGTTACTTCAAACGCCGCGTCGGACCAGTCGAAGGTCTCGGTCGGCGCCAACTAGCGAAGCGTCTTCAGCCATTCGTGCACGACCCAGCCGACCTTGGCGAGCGAGAGGGCGGAGCATTTATCGGCTGTGTCCTGAGTGGTGTGCCAATAGTTGACGCGGCCCGGGCGAGGGTAGTCGAAGTCGATGATGTCGCAAGTCGGGATCTTGGCGATGTTATGCAAGGCCAAATGATCGTCGCGGACTTCGTGGCGGATGCGGGGGACAAATTCCCTCACGCCAAGCCGTTGAGCTGTGTTCCAGATGCTCTGGGTCAACGGCCTCGTATCCCGCCATCGCATGCTGTTCGTCTCTTGGTACAGATGCAATTCCGCGTCGCCAACCATGTCCAACAGGACGCCGTACTCGTAGGCGTGCTCGGGCGGTTTTGAAACATAGAGTCGAGCAAAATGTTCGGAGCCGAGGAAATACTTGTCGCGTTGATCGTCAAACACGAATTCCTCGCCGTCAAAAAGGACAAAATCGACTCCTAGCGGCGAGTTGAAATCTCGCATGTGCCGCCCCATCTCGGCCAACAAAGCGACGCCGCTGGCCCCGTCGTTGGCCCCCACGAAACGGCCCCGAGGGTTGACCGGGTCGCGGTCTGGATAGGGCCGCGTGTCGTAATGTGCGCACAGCAGGACGCGGCGTTTTCGCTCGGGATGCCATTGCATGATCATATTGGCCATCACGACGTCCTGGCCCGTCTGCGGATGCCGAACAACAAAACTCTGCATTTCCACTTGGGCGCCCAGCTCCCGGAAGTGCCTTTCTAGCATCTGTTGTTGAGTCTGCATGCCCTTCGAACCGCTGATGCGAGGGCCGATGCCGCAGATCTGTTGGAGAACTTTCAGGCTCGATTCGCCGTTAAAAGGGATGTCCCGCAGCGAGAAACGACTACGGCGCGGCGGCGCGGAATTGCCTTCGTTGTGAAAAACGCCCAAGAAAACAAAGAGAGCGATCGCACCTAGCATCGATGCGGCGAGTATCAAAGTTGGTCCGTTCGGTCTCTTCATACGTCGCCGTACCTTTTGGTTGCCACTCATACTGCCTTATTGTAGAGGATTCGCCAGCTTGTGAGAAAGGAGATTACCACCCACCTGGGCCTGTTTTCTCTTGCCCTGATTGCCAAGCATGGCGTAAACTCCGCGTGGATAGTTCTGCCAACAACGCCCCATACACGCCCCATTTGGCGGCCAAACCCAAGGATGAACCATGATTTCAGTTCGCGATATTACGGACATGCAGCGAGATACGGTTGCCAAATGGCACGAACAGGACATTTCGAATCCTTTCGATGGTATTCTTGAGGTAGCCTGCACACAACACACATTCAACTTCCGGCTTTGGCATCAGGAGGATATTGCCCGTGCTGTGGATGTGGCGGATTCACGAATTGCCGAGGTGAAGCGGGCCATCGACGGCCTCAATCAGAATCGAAATGACTGGATCGAGAAGCTCGACGACTGGATTTCGCAGAAGATTGAAGAAGCTGGCGTGAACGTGGCGGCCGAGGCTCCACTCAATACGGAGACCCCCGGAAGCGTTATGGATCGCCTTTCGATTCTCGCTTTGAGAATTTACCACTTGGAGGAGCAGGCTAGGCGGAGCGATGCAACCACGGACCACGTCGAATCAGTGCAACGCAAACTGGCCGTTTGCCTCGTGCAATTCGACGACCTGTCGAACTCGCTCCAAGAACTGTTGGATGATATTTGGGCTGGTCGAAAACGGCACAGAACATACAGGCAATTCAAGATGTACAATGATCCCGCCCTCAATCCGTATCTCTATGAGGCCAAGAACCGCCTGGCAAGCTGATCGCCTGGCAAGCTAACAGGCTAGTTGGAACTTAGATCGTGCAAATGCGACGACTTCAAACAATGGGCGTTCTGAATGCTGTTCTCCTAACAGTATTCGCGCTCGCAACATGGGTCTGCGGACAGGAGTCCAGCGAGCGGACCGCATCCTACTGGATCGAAAAACTCACCTCGGACCGCTTCGTCGCCCGCGAACAGGCCACTCTCGAGTTGGTGCGCATCGGAGGCGCCGCTGTGGCGCCGCTCAAGACATCGATCAAGAAAGGTAATCGCGAAACGGTCAGCCGCGGCGCCTACGTCCTGTTCAAACTAGCCATGGACGAAGAGAGTGAGGCGGCGGGAGCTGCTTACTTAGCTCTGCGTGAACTGCTTGAGTCGAACAATCGGTCTGTTGTTGGAGTCGCTCGCAAACACATCGACCAAGTTCATGTGACTCGGCAAGCAGGTGCGATGGCGAAATTGATCGAGTTGGGCGCCGTGCTCAAGGATGAGAGGATCTTGATCAACCGCCTAGGACGACAAGCTGAGGCGGCTCAGACTCTGGAGATCGGCGACGATTGGAAGGGCAAAACCGACGACTTGCGACACTTGCGCTGGCTCTACACCGTCAGCCATCTCGCCTATCGAACCGAAAAGGCTCAGGGTGAATGGTTGCAGTACGCGGCCCAAATGGACTCGCTCGAGCGGATTGCCGTTCGCGGCGGACAATTTGCTGATTCACACCTGCAGTTGTTCATGAAGAACCAGAGCAAACTCCGCATCATGGAACTCAAATACGTCCCCGTTTCCGACAAGAGTATTGAGGCGATGAAGAAGCACCTGACCAGTGTCGTCTCGTTGAAACTCTACGGAACGAAGTTGACTGTGGCGGGAGCTGAACGTCTTCGCGGTTTGCTGCCCCAAGTCGACGTCGATGTTCGTCGAGGCGGATTCTTGGGCGTCAGTTGCCAAACCCATCCCCTCGGGTGCCACGTTTCCCTCGTTCAACCCAAGTCAGCTGCGGAGAAATCTGGATTTGCCACGGGTGACGTGATCTTCCAATACGGCGGTACGCGGGTCACCAGTTTCGAGAGTCTGACCACGCAAATCGCCAAGCACGCTGTTGACGACGCGGTGAAAGTTCACCTTGCACGCGGGTTTCAGGCTACATCGCTCATGGTCGTCTACAACAAGGATGGGCTGAAAGTCAAAGGCAAGCCGCACGCGTTAGGCTTCGAAGTCGAGTCGTTTGATCCCTCGTCGCCACTCGCCAAACCTGGGCGAGTCGTCGGTCCATTCCCCGTGTCTCCGCGAAGCCCCGTCCGCCCCGGCGATATCATCGTGCGGATCAATGATCAGCCGATTCCCGCAGACAAGTCGCCAGACGAAGTCTTCAAGGAGTCGCGAGATCTCATGTGGAAAGCGGCTTTTGATCAGGCCAAGGCCAAGCTTCAGAAAGAGGCGAAAGGCGAGGACGCCGAGGAAG
>CAZWOU010000058.1:33550-34932 GCA_964635375.1 uncultured Pirellulaceae bacterium
AAGGTGAGGACGCCGAGAAAGGTGAGGATGCCGAGAAAGGTGAGGACGCCGAGGCGAAAGCTCAGGATGCCAAAGCGCGCGCCGTCGCCGACGAGGAGACCAAGTCAGGCCAGATCTTCATCCAGTTTGCCCGCGGCGGCAAGGTGTTTGTCAAGGATGTCGTGCTTGGCGCGTGGGAGTAGACGAGGCCCCCTCCCCCGCTTTCGATCAGCCCAGTGACTAGCCCAGTTTTGCTCAGCCCCAGTGCTCAGCTCAGTCTCGCAGTTGGTCCCGATAGGTTGCTCGCAACTTCTGTAGCTTGGGCGGAATCACGGCGCAACAATACCCTTGGCTTGGGTTGCGAGCAAAATAATCCTGGTGGGACGATTCCGCCCGATGGAACTGCGGAGCTGGCTCGAGGGCCGTTACGATGGGTGAAGCGTACTCGCCCGTGGAATCGAGTTCGGCCATGATTCTGGCGCTCGTCTCTCGTTGGTCCTCGCCGTGAAAGAACACAACGGACCGATATTGTTCGCCAACATCCGCGCCCTGGCGGTTCAGCGTTGTTGGGTCGTGGGTTAGAAAAAAGACCCGCAACAGCACTTCAAACGATATCGCCTTTGGCTCGAATTCAATCTGAATCACTTCCACATGACCACTCAGTCCCGAGCAGACTTGTTCGTAGGTCGGGTCGCTGCTCACTCCGCCAGCGTATCCGCAGGCGACCTCGGCCACGCCCCGCAATTCACGGAAAACCGCTTCGGTGCACCAGAAGCAGCCGCCGCCAAAGGTCGCAATCTCCAGTTTGTCGTTGCTCCTCATTACCTGCTTGATTCACTCCGAAATGTTGTGTGAGCGAGTGGCCGAGTCGCCTCAGCTTCTTGCTCTCGCCGTATGATCAAGTTCCCTCTGCATTGGCAACCAGTTCTGCGACAAACGGAACGACATCATTCTTGTAGTCGATCTCACCGTCGAATTTCCTGGCAAGTTTTCCGCTTGAGTCAAAAACGAGCACTGCCGGGATAGAGACTACGTCCAGTTTTTCCAAGGTGTCGTCCATTGGGTCAGAGCAGATGATATTCCGCACGATGATCTTGTTGGATGTGAGCACCTTGTTGATCTTGTCACGCAGTTTCTGGGACGGTTGCGTTTCATCGTCTTGCCCGTCAAACTCGATGTTCAGCGCGATCGCATTGATTTTGTCGCCATGTTTCTCCTGCAACTGCACGAGACGCGGAAGTTCCGCAATGCAATGGCCTCACCAAGTCGCCCACAAATCCAAGATCACGACCTTACCGCTGGCCGCAATTTCGGCTTGAACTTCTTCCAGCGACCTGCTTTCCGCTGTCAACTCAACAGTCGCGCCGGTTTCAACCGCATTCACGTCGCTCGTTCCCACGGCG
>CAZWOU010000059.1:0-3009 GCA_964635375.1 uncultured Pirellulaceae bacterium
GCGGGCGGATCGAGAAAAACCTCGGCGCGCAAAAGTCGGTGGGCTACTACACCTGACCGACCTGCGCGGCGCGCATGGTGACGTCTAGCCGAAAGCCGCCAGGCTGAGATAATCGCCGAGACACTTGCTGAGACCAGCCTATTGCGACTTATAACGCGCGTCCCGAGGGTTGCCTGCCGCTTGCAGGTAGGTAATCAGATCGATCAGTTCATTATCGTTTAACGCGTCGATCAGCCCGACCGGCATCTGCGAGGTCTTGGAGACACGCATCTCGTCGACATCTTTCTGCTTGACAATCTCGGGTCGGTCGCCGCTATCGACCGAGTAAACATAAAGCTGGTTGCCAATCTTGACCACACGGCCAACTAACGTCCGGCCGTCGAGCGTGAGCAGCTGGTGCGACTCGTACTGATCGGATATCACCTTGCTTGGCTCGAACACCGAATCGAGCATGTCGGCGATCGAGTATTTTCGCATCGCTGTCGAAAGGTCGGGACCGACCGCGCCGCCTTCGCCGTTGAGTCGATGGCACTTGGCGCATTGTGAATGGTAGAGATTGCGGCCGCTGTGGTAGCCTGGTTTGTGAGCCGGCTCGTCGAGCACCGCCATTGCTTCGGCCTTCGTCCATTTGCGAGACGGACCCTGAGGCGGCTTTGCAATAAACGTTACGCCAGTCAATGTGAGCTTGAACAGATCGCCCAGTTCGTCTTGCTCGGCAGGCGAGCAGGTCTTCCATGCGTCGTCTCGGATCTTCGCCAGGAAGCCAGCGTAGCTGTTGCCGCCGGGATGCTGAGCGAGTCGTGGGAAGAGGGCAAAGTACTTCTTGCGTTGCTCAATTGTCCAGCCCTGCTTTACGTTGCGAAGGACAGACACGAGATGGACCGCGCGGGCGGGCGGCGCACTCTGGAGCATTCTGGCCACTGTTCCGCCGTAGCGATCGTTGCGGCTGACGAGATCACCCCAATCGGGAGTCTCTTCGGGACCGAGGTGCTCGATCAGGGCGAGCGATTTTTCGATGATCGATGGCGATCGCAGATAGACCAGTAGGCGAGCCAGTTCTTTGTTCAATGCGTCCGACGCGTTGGGAAAGTGAGGATCAAGCCGAGTGATCAATTGCGCCCGCGCCGACTCGTTCGGCTCACCCAGGCGGATGCAGGCCAACTGATATGCCCGTAACGCGCCAAGCTGCTGCTGTTCGGTGAGAGCCGGAAAGCGGAGTTCCCCTAGCAAGGTCAGCAGGGGCGGCTGATCTGTCGGCTCGCCTTGACGAGCCAACGCGATCATCGCCGTGATCGTCGCCATCGGCGTTTTTGCCGCCAACGCGCGATCTCGCCAGGTGGCGACTGGCTGGTTCTCTAACGCGACGCGCGCGGCGTAGCGGATGAAACGGTCGTCGCTGCCGAGCTGGGCAAAGATTAGATCGAGATCAGCCGCGCCACCGTGGTGCATTGCTTCCAGGCGACGCCGCAAAGCGCGTTGCTCAACGCCCTGCCGATTCTGCAATTCGACCGCTTCCGTTGACTCCTCGCCCACGTAACGCACGCGGTAGAGATAGGTTTGCGTGGCCCAGCCGCCGGTGATGAAGTACATTGCCCCGTCGTTTCCAATCACCGCGTCGGTAACCGCCATGGGCTGGCCAACGATGAAATCCTCCTTGGTGGCAACGTAGCTTGAACCGCGCGGCGTCAACTGCACTGCGTGAATGGTGCTGTAGGTCCAGTCGAGAAGGAAGCATGCTCGCTGGTACTTCGCCGGAAACTTGGCTCCCTTCCCAAAGATCACGCCGGTTGGCGAGCCGGGGCCGATGTTGAGCGACGCAGGAAGCGAGTCTTCGTAGTAGTCGGGCCACTTGCCAGTGCCGCCGCGCCAGCCGAATTCGCTCCCGCTGGTAGCGTGGACGACTCGCGTCGGGCGATACCAGGGCATTCCCATGTCCCATTCCATGTCGGCATCGTAGGTGATCAACTCGCCATCTGCGTTAAACGCTAGATCGTATTGATTGCGGTAACCGACGCTGAAGACGTCACGCTGCTTGCAATCCGGGCTGACTTGAATGATCCATCCGCCCGGCGCGAGGCGCCCGGCGGCATGGCCTCGAGGGTCCCAGATTCTCGGCAACAGAAGGTCCTCGCCCGACTTGCCTATGCCGGGAAGCCGACTGCTTGTCAGTTCGGGCGGCAAGTCGGTATGGTTGCCTGCCGCTACGTATAAGGACTTGCCGTCGGGCGCACGCACGATGGCGTGTTGGCCGTGCCCGCCACGACCGGCAGACGGCATCAACAATTTGGCCGCATCGACGTTGCCGTCGCCATCGGTGTCCTTGGCCCGATACAGGCCTTTGCCTTCAACATGAATGTAGAGTGAATCGAAAGCCCACAAGAGGCCTTGAGCGCCTCCCACTTCGACGGGCAGTTTTTCGACCTTGATGCTCTCACTCGACTCGCCGGTTGCGGGCGGCGTAATCAGGTAGAGCCCCTTGTCCTTCTCGTCACTGGCGATCAGCCTGCCTCGCGCATCGATCGTAAGAGCCGACCAGGAACCCATCTTCTCGCGTGGAACCTCGAAGATCGTGTCGACGACAAAGCCAGCTGGCGCGGTGATTACGGGCCGACTTTCGCCAGCGACAATTTTTTGGCCGGTGATGTTCCACGGACCGGCGTTGGCTGAACCGATCGCGACTGCCTTGGACCAGTTCGCTGCGTCGAAGTTGGGCTGCTGCCATCCTTCCGTCTTGGTGAGCGAGACAAGCCACCGGTCGTCTGTGCCAATGACTGTTTCACTCTTATCGGGCTCAATGATTCTCATCCAACAGATTGCCGCTGCTTTTCCGCCGGCGTTCTGGGCATCAATGGCAACGACATTGGTTCCCTTGTTCAGCAGTTTTGTGATGTCATGTTTTTCAACATCGGTCCAGTCTCCATCGCCGCCAATCTTCTCTCCGTTGACGAACAGCTTGTATTCATTGTCCACCGTGATATGAATCTCGGCCGCTGTCGGCTTGTTGGCCAG
>CAZWOU010000059.1:3019-15410 GCA_964635375.1 uncultured Pirellulaceae bacterium
GCCAGTTGAAATTGGCGCCGCAGGTAACGCGAGTCATTCGTCCTGGCGTCAGCTTCTCCACCTGCCCTGTCCCAGATCCAATGCGCGCCTTTCCAAACAGGTGTTTCGTGCGCCGCTGCAGGAGAATTTGCAAGGAGTGCAAGTGAAGTAGACAAGAACAGGCTGGCTAGGAGAGGTCGCACGGGGAGGTTCCTCATTGGGCGCAGCGGGGCGGGAACAAATGGCGGGAACGTGGCAGCGTCTTGGAGGCAACCGGCTATCCAGATTCTAACGCACGCATCACTTCACTCTACACGGTTTGAAAACGCCTGCAATTCAACAGGCCGAGTTCCTTCGCAATTCTCGGCAATCTCGCTGAAATAATCAACGGCCCGACATCGCTTGGATTCGGGGCGTCAACCAAGAACGAGCGAACGACTCGAAGATAGCGTCTGCTTTCGAGACAAACGATTTCTTGGGCATTCAGATTGACTGGTTCAGCAACGAACAAGTGACGCCAAAGCCGTAAAGACTGCATCCCATCTAGGAGACGTTCGGCAACTCGTAGCCCTTGCGGCGTGGCCGCGAAATGAGGGCATTGGCCGCTTGGTCACTCAAGAACGTCTCGGCCTTGGGGTCCCATTGGAGCTTCCTGTCGAGTTTGCGACAGATGTTGATCAGATGGCAAACGGTGGTGGCCCGATGCCCGGTTTCTGCGTCCGCGGCCGGCTTCTTGCGCGTGCGGACGCAGTCGATGAAGTTGGCGATGTGCGGGACCGATTCTTTCGGCCCGCCGGGAGTGTTTGGCGGGGCGTCTTTGAGCAATTCGGAAGGGTTGGCTCGAGCGTGCCCGCGAAGGATCTCGATGTTGCCCTTTTCGCCGCGAAAGATGGCGCCCAAGTCTTCCATCGTGCGGCGTTGGCCCATCAGCTTCAACAGCGTACCGTTCGCATATTTCATCGTCATCCGAGGCCATCCCTTGGCGTCCTTGTCTCCGGGCGAGATTTCGACCGGCCCCGTCATGTCGGTTCCTAACGCGCACTGCACTTGATCGAGCGAATGAGTTCCCCAGCCCGAGACGCCCCACGACTGTCCGCCGCCATCGTAGGCTTGGTAGTTCGACCAGCCAAAATGAAGCGATTTGTGATAGGGCCGCAACTCGACCTGGTTCGTCCACAGGTCCCAGTCGAGACCGTCGGGCTTGGGTTGGGCCGGTTTGGGTTGCCAAACGGCGGGACCTTCAAAGTTGTAGACGATCACTTCCTTGACTTTCCCAATTGCCCCCTCGCGGATCAGCTTGCTGCAATAGGCGTTGATCGGCATGGATCGTTGTTGCGTGCCGGTTTGCAAAATGCGGCCCGATCGGCTCGCGGCATCAGAGAGGATCCGACCTTCTGCTATCGTGAGGGCCAGCGGTTTTTCCCCATAGACGTCGCAGCCCGCCGCCAGGGCGTGCATCATGCACCAGACTCGGGCATGGCAGGTCGTCTCGACAAATACCGCGTCGAGTTTTTCAGAATCGAGCATCTTTCGGATGTCCGAGTACTTCTTCCAAGTCTCCGGTCTCAGCTCAGGGCGGCTCTTGGCGATCGTGGCCACCATTTGATCACATCGAGGCTCGAAGCAATCTGCGACGGCAACGATCTCTGCGCCGGGAAGATCTTCATTTCGCAAGATCCACGATGCTCGTCCGCCGAGTCCCGCGATTCCGACACGGACGCGGTCGTTGGCGCCCGGTTGATTCGCAGAAGCGAGAACTCCTGAGGAAATAATCATGGGCAAGGGGAAGGCCGCGGTCGAGCGAAGGAAGTCGCGTCGTTTCATCATTTGTTTGCTCAGTCAGAGGTCATAGGCGCCGACTAATTGGAGACTACCAGTCCGCCGTAAGTCGATTGTTGTCTCACCACTCGCCATATTTTATCCGCGACCCTCAGGAACTACAAACTGCATCCATTGCCTCAATGTCTTGCCGTCGGCATGGTCGTTGACGACGAAGCGAACTGCGGTAAGCCGGTCGCCACGGCGCAAGAAACAGTGTTTATTCCCCCAGTCAGTGTCTTGAGTTGTGTAGTATGCGAGAGTGCGTCTTGTCGAATACGGCCCCTGCTTGCTCAAGCTGCGGCTATGATGAGGGCGAGTTGGAATGCCGTAAGGGTGCGATCATTCCGTGCTGTTAATGAGTTTGCTGGTTTGAACGAGAGTCAAAATGAAGTCTCTGCAATCGGTTCTGGCGGTTATCTTGCTTCTGAATGTCACTTTTGCGGCTCAGTCACGGGCTGAGGAAGTTTCTTCACTAGAAGCGGGTGCGGCCGCCGTGGAAATCTCTCCCGTGACTCTTCCTGCACTGCGAAACGGCGGTTTCCTGCAGGGAGTTTCCAATCGTGTGGACGATCCGCTTCACGCGAGGTGCCTTGTGGTTAGCGACAAACGAGAAACGATCGCGATTGTGATCGTTGATTCGTGCATGTTTCCCACAACTCTCTGCGACGAAATCAAGCGGCTCGCAACGAATGAAACGGGCATTCCCGCCGATCGCATTCTGATTAGCGCGACGCACACCCATTCCGCGCCGTCGACCATGTTGTGTCTGGGCTGCGGGCGCGACGATGCCTATGTCAAGTTTGTGCCGGCTAGAGTTGCCCAAGCGATCGCGGATGCTCAGGAGAATCTCCAACCCGCGAAGTTGGGCTGGGCGGTGGTGAAGGCGGCCGACCTGACCAACTGCCGGCGCTGGATCACCCGCAGCGATCGGATGGGAACAGATCCCTTTGGCGAGCAAACGGTTCGGGCCATGATGCACCCCGGATACGAAAATCCAAACTACACCGGCCCCGCAGGTCCGATCGATCCCTGGCTGTCCCTGCTGAGTGTTGTGTCCGCGAAAGACGATGCGCCGATCTGCGTGATGGCCAATCTGTCGATGCACTACTTCGGCGGCGGGGGCGGGTTCTCCGCGGATTACTATGGCGATGTCGCTCGCTTGCTGGAGGCTCGAATCGGAGGAGCCAAAGACAAACCGTCGCCGGGATTCGTGGGCATCATGTCCCAAGGAACGAGCGGGGACCTGCATTGGATGGACTACAGCAGACCGAAGCGAAGCACGAGCAGGCAGCAATACTCCCAACGTGTGGCCGAGCGGGTTCTTCAGGCGTGGAAGACGATCGAACACCGACCCAACCTAACGCTCGCGATGGCCGAGAAACGGCTCACCATTGCTCGACGGACGCCGTCGCAGGAACGCCGCGAATGGGCTCGCCCTCTCAACGCTAGTCGTCTCGATAAACCGCCGCGAAACCGTGTGGAAGTTTACGCCCATCAGGTTGAGTGGATGCACGAAAATCCCCAGGCGGAAGTCGTACTTCAAGCCGTTCGCATCGGCGAACTCGGGATCGCAGCGATTCCTTGCGAAGTCTATGGAATCACCGGGCTGAAGCTGAAGACGCAAAGTCCGTTGTCGGCGACGTTTAATCTGGAACTTGCCAACGGAGCGGCGGGCTACATCCCACCGCCAGAACAACATCGGCTTGGCGGCTACACGACGTGGCCTGCACGGACGGCCGGCCTGGAAGAACAAGCCGAACCGTTGATTGTTGAGACCCTGCTGGGCTTGTTGGAATCCGTTGCCAAAAAGAAACGCCGCGCGTTCTCCGGCCCTAACTCGAAGTACTCGCAGGCTGTAATGGGCGCCAAGCCGATCGCATACTGGCGACTCGGCGATATAGAGTCAACGCGGGCGAAGGACGCCGCCAAGGAGAACCATGCGAGTTATCACGGCGGCGTTGCCTTGTTCCTCCCCGGGCCAAGCGGTTCAGGTTTTGCTGAGGAGGACTATGGCAACCGATCTGTCTACTTGGCCGGCGGTCACCTTGAAGGGCCACTCGACCAACTCGGTCACCAATACAGCATGTCGATGTGGTTTCTAAACGGACTTCCAGCGGATGCGCGCGACGTCACCGGAACCTTGCTTTCGACCGAAGCGGAGACACTCTTGATTGCGGGTAAGTCCGCAGCCGATCGATCGGGAACGCTGGTTCTCCGAGTCGGGAAGAAATCTTATGTCGGCAAAACACGCGTTGTGTTGAAACGTTGGCATCATGTGATGATCACGAGGGACGGCCAGCACGTGCGAGTCTATTTGGACGGTGGGGCGGAACCGGTGATTGATGCAAAGACCGATCCGCCGAGACCGGCGAAGCGACTGTTGATCGGGAGCGAAGGCAACGCTGAGACGACGTTCGACGGCAAGGTCGACGAGGTGGCTGTGTTCGATCGCGTCCTTGCATCGAACGAAGTCGTGGAACTGTATGCGAAGTCCGGCATGACGCCTCCGCCTCGCCCCAAACCGTCGATCGTTCTTGGAGCGAAACCGTCGGACGCGGAATCTCGAAAGGAGTATGCCGAGGTCGTTTTGGCGTCGAAGCCCGTCGCGTTCTGGCGGTTGCATGACGAGTCGGATCAATCGGCGGCGGACACAGCCGGTCAACTGCCGGCGAAATACGAACCGGGATCTTCGCCACTGCTGGCTCAAGCCCCCAAGCCAAATTTTTCTGGAGGTCGGGTGAAAGCGCGCGTTCCAGAATTGGGCAACACCTACAGCGTTGAGTTATGGGTGCGAAACGATCTGCCCGTCCATTCGCGGCCTGTGACTGCTTACGTGTTCTCCCGCAGCGCCGACGGAGTGGAAGGTTCGCCCGGTGACAACCTAGGGATCGGAGGCACCTATTCCAACGGCGGTCGACTGATCGTCTTCAACGGCAACCAACGAGACGAACTCGTTGCCGGACAGACGCGTATCCCACGGGGAAGCTGGTCGCATGTGGTTATGGTTCGGCAGGATCAAAAGATCACTCTGTATCTTAACGGCGATCCGAAGCCGGAGATCGAAGCCGAGCTGCGGGTGGATTATCCATCGGGTTGCGAGGACATCTTGGTCGGAGGACGGGGCGACAACTTTGCGAATCTTCAGGGCATGCTCGAAGAGTTCGCAGTCTACGATCGAGCGCTCGCGCCGAAAGAAGTGAAGGTTCATTTCGATGCTGGGCATGTCAAATTGGTCGAGGGACCGGCCGGCGATCAGCCCGCGCAGCCCGCCGAGCCTGTGCCGACGGATAGTGACCAAGCGCTCAAGACGATCCATGTCCGCGACGGTTTCGAGGTGCAACTGGTCGCCGCCGAACCGCTCGTGATGGATCCCGTGGCAATCGATTGGGGGCCGGACGGAAAGCTATGGGTTGTGGAAATGGCCGACTATCCTCTGGGTATCGACTCCGCCGGCAAACCGGGCGGACGCGTTCGTTTCCTGGAAGACAGCAACGGCGATGGAACGTACGACAAATCGACGTTGTTCGCCGACGGGTTGAGTTTCCCTAACAGCGTCCTGTCATGGGGCCGCGGCATTTTGGTCGCAGCCGCACCGGAGATTGTCTACTTAGAAGACAGCTCAGGCGATGGCAAGGCCGATGTTCGCCGCGTCTTGTATTCGGGTTTTCTGGAAGGCAATCAACAATTGCGCGTCAACGGTTTGCGATGGGGACTCGATAATTGGGTTTATTGCGCTAGCGGCAGCCATCACGCTGGCTACGGCAAGGCGAGCCGAATCGTCTCGCAGCGTACGGGAAAGAAGCACCACATCGGCAGCCGCGACTTTCGCGTTCGCCCGGAAACCGGAGAGATCGACCCGCAGAGCGGTCCGTCTCAATTCGGCAGGAACCGGGACGACTGGGGCAACTGGTTCGGCGTGCAGAACAGCCATCCCCTGTGGCACTACGTGCTGGCCGATCAGAACATTCGTCGCAACCCACACTTCGCTCCGCCCGACCCCAAGCAACAGGTTGTTACGCCTGCGAATCCGCGGGTCTACCCGGCCAGCAAGTTGCAGAAACGTTATCACAGTTTCGATCAGTCTGGCCGATTCACGTCAGCCTGTTCGCCGACGATCTACCGCGACAACCTCTTGTTCGATCGCGGAGCCGAACAACACGCGTTTACTTGCGAGCCGTTTCACAACCTTGTCCAGCACAACCTGATCAAAGACGATGGCGTCAGCTTTCAATTTCGCCGCGATCCGGCAGAACAGAAGACGGACTTTTTTGCCAGTGAAGATCGCTGGTGTCGACCGGTGATGGCGAGAACGGGACCCGACGGAGCTCTGTGGATTGTCGACATGTACCGCTACATGATCGAACATCCGCAGTTTTTGCCTCAACATGGCAAGGACGAACTGCGACCTTGGTACCGGACAGGCAACGACCGCGGACGCATCTATCGAGTTGTCCGCAGCGATCGGCCAGCGCGGAAGATTCCTCGGCTCGCCGATCTGCCGCCAGAGGATCTCGTCGCTGTGCTGGAGAGCCCTAATGGCTGGCAGCGCGACGTGACGCAGCGGCTGATCGTCAGAAGAAAGCAGCAAGCCGTAAGCGAACGACTACAAGCGCTGGCGAAAGGAAGTGAACAACCCTTGGCTCGACTTCATTCGCTCTGGACGCTTGACGGTCTCGGCGCGGTGTCGGCCAGCACGCTCGAAGCTGCGCTCGCAGACAGTCACGCCGGCGTGCGGCGAAATGCCCTGCGAATTGCCTCGCGCGTCGTCGTCGATGCGAACAAGCTGGCGATGTTGGTTAACGATCCCGACGCCAAGGTCCGCTTGGAACTGGCTTCCACCCTGGGAGCGTATGACGATCAGGCTGCCAGCGCCGCGCTCGCCAACTTGGCGCTTGGGGCGGACGGAGATCGTTACATCACCGCTGCGGTGATGGGTTCACTGAGCCGTAGAAACGTATCGGCGGTCTTGGCCGCGGTCGTCCTGTCTGGCGGCCGCGAGAGCGAGCCCGTCATTTTGGAATTGATCGGACAGGCCGTCGCGATGGGCGAGAAGGAGTCCATCGCCCACGTCGTCGAGTTGGTCTGCTCGCCAAAGGGCAAGCGTCCCGAGGCAATGCGGTTCGAGGCTCTGGCAACCATCCTCGATGGTCTTGCGAAGCGCAAATGGCCTATCGAAACTTTGCCCTCGACTGCCCGGGACCGCATCGTCGAAACGATCCAGGCCGCGCGTCTCGCCACAGAGGAGCCCGCAGCGTCTGAAGGCGCCCGCGCCGTTTCTATTCTGTTACTGGGACGGGAAGACGCTCGTCGGCACGAGGATCTTCAGTTGATGCAGCGACTCTTGATTCCTCAGTCGCCCTCGACTCTTCAGCGGGCGGTTGTGTCGCATCTGGCGCGGCGCAGCGAGTCGTCGATTGCGGAAGTTCTGATGGCGGGATGGCGGTCGCACAGTCCAGAACTCCGCAGCCAGATCTTGGATGTTCTCGCCAGTCGCAAGTCCTGGGCTGAGTCGCTCCGAAAACGCGTGGAAGCCGGGGCGATAATGGCATCCGAGCTGAATGCTCCGGTCCGGCAGCGTTTGCTGGCCCGCAAAGACAGTGCAGCGAAATGGCAGAAAGCCTTGGCCGTCAAAGCGTCTGCGAATCGAGCCGAAATATTGCACCACTTTCAATCGGCGATGAAAATTGAGGGCGACGTTGAGCGAGGCGCCGCCGTTTTTCGCAAGCATTGTATCAACTGCCATAAGGTCAAGGACGAAGGCCACGAGGTGGGGCCGCAACTGGCATCGATCACAAACAAGACGAAAGAATCGCTGCTGACTTCGATTCTCGACCCCAATGCTGCTGTCGAAGCGAAGTATTTCGGCTACGTAATCATCACCGACGACGGCAGAAGCCTCAGCGGAAGGTTGGAAACCGAGACGGGCAGCAGCATCACTTTGCTCGCCGCCGAGGGCAAGCGCGAAACGGTCTTGCGCCGCGACATAGATGAACTTCAAGCGTCCGCGAAGTCTCTGATGCCGGAAGGGTTGGAGCAGGGGCTCAAACCGCAGGATCTCGCCGACCTAATTCAGTTTGTGCGCGAGACGTTTCGTTGAATTGACAAGCCAAGGTCTACTTGCCCTTGGGCCAAACCATGATCACTGTGCCGGTCGCATTCTCTAATGCCAGGTCGGCAATCGTGGCGGCGCCCGCTCCCTGGCTGACGTCGATGCGCAATTGCTGGAGCTGTTTGTTGGTCGCCAATTCGATTTGAACATCTTGCCATTCTCCGTCAGCGCGGACGACGAATTCAATGTGCTCGCCCCTGGGCAGTATCGCCTTCGGATCCGTCGTGTAAAACACTTCGCCGCCGCCTTTGCTTCCACCCAGAAGTCGGAATCTCAATCGATAGGGGCCACCCGGCAGTTCTTGAGCCCGTACGTCCATTGCAATTCCTGGGTCGTCGCCGCTGAATTTGAGCATTAGTTTCCCCTCAGCAATCGTCAGCTGAGTGTTCTTGCGAGCGCGAATGGCGTTCTTCGTTGGGCGGCGCTTTCGCCGGGCCTTTCTTGCGGTAGCCTGAGCGGCAGTAAGACGATCGAAGTTCGTCCATTCGGGATGGCGATGCGGCATCCTTGCCTCGGTGGCCGGAACGAGGGACTTCGGCGGCCCGTGGAGGACGTCTCTGGTCATGTCGGTCCACTTCTGGATCATGGTTTTGAGCCGCTGCGGGTGGTCATCAGCCAGATCTTCCAGTTCTGTGCGATCTTCGACCATATTGTAGAGCTCCCAAGTTTGCCCACGAAAACTGACCGCCTTCCAGTCGCCATCGCGAAGACCGCGATCGGCGGAAAACAAAAGGTGAATCGGAGGCCGTGGGCCAAGCGTTCGACCTTCGAAGATCGGTCGCAGCGAAACGCCTGAGACGGGCCTCAGTTCGCGATCGGACCATGTGTTCGGAATCTCGCACTGTGTGATTTCCGCCAGCGTCGGCATGACATCGATCAGATGGGCCGGCTCATGGACGATGCTTCCCTTGGGCCTGTTCAACCCCGCTGGCCAGTGCACGATGGCAGGTGTGGCAATGCCGCCTTCAAACTGGTTCTGCTTGTAGTAGCGAAACGGGCTGTTTCGCGCCCAGGCCCATCCCGTAGAGTCGGCCAGCGCCGTACCGCCATTCGTCGGCTCAACATCTAGCTGCGGCTGTCTTCGATCGTATGGACATGCCCCATTGTCCGAGACAAACAGAATCAGTGTATTGTCAAGTTCGTCATGCGATCGCAGGTCATCGACGAGGCGGCCGACTTCCTGATCAACTCGATCGATCATCGCGGCCAGTGTCGCCATGCGGTTGGCTTCGTATTTCTGCCGCCACTCGCTCATCGTGTCCCAAGCCGGAATATGCTCAGGCCGCGGGCTTGGCTGCAAGTCTTGAGCAAACAAGCCCAACGATTTCTGCTTCGCCATCCGAGCGTCGCGAATGACGTCCCAACCCTTGTCATATCGTCCTTGGTACTTGGCGTAGTCTTCGGGCAGGGCGTGCAACGGGGCGTGCGGCGCATTGAATGCGACATAAAGATACCAGGGCTTCTTAGTCCGCCGTGATTCGCGAAGGAATTTGATCGCGTAATCAATGTCAGCAACGGTTGTGTAGAACCCTTCGTCGGGGACTTGCCAAGGATCTCCGTTTAGCCGAAAGGTCTTGTCACCCCGGAAGTAATTGCACGCTCCACTTAGGTGGCCGAAGTACCGCTGAAAGCCAAAGTCGGTCGGCTCCTGCTTCAAATGCCACTTGCCTGTCATCGCCGTGAAGTAGCCGCCGTTAGCAAGCACCTCGGCCGAGGTGACCCCATGCGAAAGCGTTGTGCTGCCGGCCGCGAGACAGTACTGCCCCGTGAGCAATGAGACCCGAGAGGAGTGGCACTTGGCCGTGTTATAGAATTGCGAGAACCTGATTCCGCCTTTAGCCAGAGCATCCAGCTGAGGCGTCTTGATTTCACCGCCATAGCAACCGAGGTCGGAGAATCCCATGTCATCCGTCATGATGACGACAACGTTGGGGCGAGCGACTGCGACGGCGCGGGGGAGCAGAGCCGAAATCAGTAAGAGCAAAACGAATGACTTGTTCATTTCCGGTCGTTCTTTCGAGAACTGTTTTGGGTTGGTCTTCACTGGGTTTGTCTTTACTGGGTTTGTCTTTACTGGGGCTTGACGTGAGGAGCCTCTCTGTAAATTAGCGCCGATTCAACTCGATCGAGTGAACATCGATGACGCGGCTCCCTCTGATATCTTTGGCCGTGAGTCTGAGCGTTCCTCGCCCTTTTTTCAATCGGAGGAGGCCAAGTCGAAGCGGCTTGAAGTCTTTGACAAAATAGTGTGATTTCTCAACTCGTTCCTTGGATTTGTCATACAGAGGCGGGTCGAAGACTTCGACGACCTTGTGTTCCACCGATCCGCCGCCCTCAACAGAAAGCTGCACCGTCGCGCCTTCGTCGCCAGCGGCGCAAGTGTAATACACAATCGCTTCGTAGTCGCCACTTTGGCCGACATCGATATTCCACGTGATGAAATCTTCTTTCTTCGTCCAGTGGGTGAAAAAGGAATTGTTGGGCGCCTTCGAGCTCCGCTGGATCGTCCCGTGTTCCACGCCGTCTCGGGCTGGAAGCGTAGTGGATGCTCCGTACCCGACCGTAAAGGGTCGTTCTGCATTGGCGGCGAACTGGATCATCATTTCTCGCGCATGCTTTTCGGCCTGCTTCTTTAACGTCGCGGTGACCTTCGGGTGGCTGGCGGCCACATTGACCGCCTGGCCAGGATCGGCTGCGATATCGAAAAGACGACCGGCGGAATCGAGTCGAAAACGCTGCGTGCGCACGCTGACTTTGTCTCTTCTCGTCGAATAAAGAACCCTGGGAGGCCAGTTCGCTTTTTCGCCCAACAACAAGGAACGAAGAGTGCGGCCATCAAGAGGCTTCTCGACCTTTCCATCGAGGTCGGCTAGATCGGCGAGTGTTGGCAAGAGATCGATCGCCCCTGCGATCTGAGAAACCGATGAGCCAGCTCGGATTCGCTTGGGCCAGCGAATGAAACATGGAGATCGCAGACCGCCCTCATCAATTGAACCCTTCCTTCCCTTCATTCCGCCATTCCAACGGTATGAGTTCGGGCCGTTGTCAGAAAAGTAAATGACGATCGTGTTTTCAACCAACTTGAGATCCTCTAGCTTCTTCAGGAGGCGGCCGACATTCCAGTCGATGTTCTCACACATCGCCAATGCCGCCCGAGTCATCATCACGTCCTCTCTTTTCGGATCTCGGTGGCGCATGCTCGGATCGCGTCCCTTGAACTTCGCGTAGAAACGATCTGGCACCATCATCGGCGAGTGGGGTGTGTTGAAGGGGATGTAGCAGAAGAACGGTTGGTCCCGGTTCGCCTGGATGAAGTCCAACGCGTGCTCCGTAAAATCGTCGATGACGAAGCCGCGTCCACGGACTCGGCGCCCGTTATGATCCAATGGCGGGCTGAAATAATGTCCCCAATGGCCGGAAGTGAATCCGTAGAATTCGCTGAAGCCGCGATTGTTCGGGTGGAAGGGCGGTTGGGTCCCGTTGTGCCACTTTCCAAATGCGCCAGTGGCGTATCCGGCCTCCTTGAACAAGTCAGCCAATGTCGTTTCGTTCGCATTGAGTCGTCCCTGTCCCCGACTCACGCCACTGACTCCAGTGCGAGGGTAGTATCTTCCGGTCAGGAACTCTGCGCGTGTCGGCGCGCAGACTTGGCAAACGTAGAAATTCTCCAATGTCATGCCGTCATGTGCGAGCGAGTCAATATTTGGAGTGGCGAGGTTCCTGTTTCCGCTGACGCCGAGGTCGCCCCAACCTTGATCGTCGGTCAATACGACGACTACATTCGGTTGCCGAGCGAACGCTAGATTCGAAGAGATTCCGGATTGAATTGAGCAGACGAAGAGGAGAGCAAGAACGTAGCGAGGCATGGGGGGTCGCTCCGAAGTAGTTCAGAAAGTGTCTGGATGTATGTTACGCTAAGCCGATCGGCAGTGCTTGTCATTGAGAGCATCAGTCTTTGATGTTCTCGCAACATACTGGAGTTTGCATCGCTACTTCGCCGGTCGAAGGCCGCCAAAGTCGCTGACTACCTGCATGGCGGCACGTGAGCAGATTACAACTGGCGGCGGAAGCGTTCGCACACGGACCGCAATCTAGCATGCATCTTCGATGTCTTGGTGTCTCGATCTGACAGACTGAACATCGACGTAGATCTTCTGCACGGACTGAGAAAGGTCAATTAGCCCACGAGTTGCTTTCGCCCCGATTCAACGCCGTCGCCTCTCTCGAGACGAGCCAGGGACGTCAACTTCACACGGGCCGACGCGCCATGGTCACCCGCCATCTCACGGACGAGTCCATTGGGCATCACCTCTACAATGTTGCCTGCCGTTGGTTGCGTGAACGCAGTTCAGCGTCGCCCGACTAGAGACAGCATGACATCGAGCTACTTTTTGGCTACATGGCCCGGGATGTCACAACGGTTTGGCCGGCGAAGCGTGTTGTCGTGGGCAAGGACACCCAACCGTCCGACGAAGAAGTTGT
>CAZWOU010000059.1:15510-34160 GCA_964635375.1 uncultured Pirellulaceae bacterium
CGGCGAAGCGTGTTGTCGTGGGCAAGGACACCCAACCGTCCGACGAAGAAGTTGTAGACGTCGGCGCCTGGTCCCTCGCCTACTTGTTCGACTTCAACCACGCCGCGAACGCCTCTCAGTCGCTCGCCCGCTTCGACATTTCTCGCCAATTGCCAGCCCTTCCCGATCACCCAGAGCGGGTGGCCGTCAGTGACGACGAGATCTTCACCAGGCAGCTGCAGCCGAGTCGTTTGCTCAGCCGGTCGCCGGGTCGTGGCCAATACCGAGTGGTGCCCCAGGACGCCAGTTTCGGGATCGCATGTCAGCACGCGGTCTCCAGCGCGCAACCGTTCGATGGGGCGCTGGCCCAAATCAGTCCAGACCTGAGTTCCCGCCAGGAAACACTCATGCGAAAGGTAGACTTGCTGGCTGTAGCTGTCGATTTGCGGTTTCTGTTGGGGTTTGTACAAGCCGTTCTGCTGACGCCACCAGTCCCACCACTCTTGAGGTCGGTCGGACATTTGTTGGCCCGTGGTTGCCCGCAGCGCCTGATAGACGCGGACGTTCTGTTTTTCGCCTCGTGTGTTGATTGTCTGCGCTTGCTGCTTCGCCCGTGCGAAGGAGCGTTCCGCGTCCCCGGAGCGTCGAGCACGAGTTCGACCGGCTACAGGTGTAGGCCGCCTTCCGGGGCGTCCCTCGGCGCCGATCACGTAGCTGTGGTGTAGGAAGTCCGCCTCTGCTCCCTCTCGCTCAAAGGAAATCGAGTAGCCGCCGCCGAGTGGACCAAATGCCCCTGAAACATGGATCGGTGTCGAAATCGCGCCGATCAACTGGGGGACAAACTCATGAAGCTCGCGCGTCTTGAGAGCGCTGGCCGCGTCCGCTCGCACCTTCGGCGAATTCGATAACACAGCGAGCCGAGCAAGCGCGTTAGTGGCCAGCGGGTGATCGATGTTCGCCACCGATTCCAGGGCGGCCTTCACGATCGCCGCGTCCTCGCCAGAGACCGCTTCAACCAGTGGACCGAGTGCGTGGACGTCATCTATTTGACGTAGCTGCTTCAACGCCTCGTTCAGATCCTCGCCTTTGGCAACGTTGTCGGTGATCGATTGAACTTTTTTCCGCCACTCGGCCGCCGCGGACTCAAACAGCTTCTGTTCCGCGATCGCGTCGATAGTCATAAGTCGCCCACGAAACTTGAGCAGGCCCAACGCGCGAGCGGCCTCACGATGGTCGGATTGGACGGACAAGACCATTCGCCAATGGAATTGAGCCCGATCGGCAAGCCGGTACTTGGCGCAGAACTTCGCGAGCGCCAATTGGCCCGCGGCTGTACCTTCCTGTTGCAGACGCAGTTGCTCGTATCTGCGGATTAGCGGGTCCTGGCGAGCACGCTCCGCCATGTTCTCCACGTCCTGCCAGCTCTCGTCAACTCGCATCTGACCGAGCAGCGATCTGGCGACCAGGTTGTTCGGGTCTTTCGCAACCACGTCGTGAAGAATCGTGTTTCGTTCGGACACGTCTCCGCGAAGTTCTGCATCAAAGACCTTCGAGAGATCCGATCGTGGACTCGCCGGTTCGGCCGCGGTGACCGCAGCGGGGGGGCAGGCCAAAGCACTCGCTAGGAACGTCGCACAGCCGAGGGCCATCGCCAAGATGTGAGAAGTCCGGCCATCAGCTGAGTTTCGCATCGCTCTTCTCCTGTTGACGGCCAATGCACGCGTTCCCAAGCCAGATGCGCGTTCAGCCACTAACAACCTCTTCCCTCCGCAATCTAGCAAATGGGCGCCCAGCCAGCAAATTATGCTCTATGCCAAACCCTCCAATGTTCGGCTCGATACCTTAGTCTTCGGAGCCTCCAAAACGGGCCTCAGTTTGCCCCCGCTCGGCCTCTGGGGGCGGCCTAGGCGGTTGCCTGCAGAACAAGGCTAACAGCCCGTCGCCGGCGATTGCGCGAAGTGCGACTTTACAATGCGACTGACCGTTCATTGATTTAGCGCAGCGTGGCCAGAAAAGCGACGAGATCTCTTAGCTCGCGCGTGCTGAGGATCGTCCTGATATCAGGCATCGTGCTCGATGGTTTGCTTTTTTCCTCGATCGCATCCTGTGCATAGGTTTTCTGACGCCCATCCGGCAACTTCAGCGTGATGGCTTCGTCCGTTTCATCCATCACGGTGCCTGTCACGGCGCTGCCGTCGTCAATGGCCAAAGTGATGGTGCTATATCCGGGCGCCACGATGGCCTGTGGGTCGATGATGGACTGCAAGAGGTATTGCCGCGGATGACGCGTGGCGATTCCCTGCAGGCTGGGTCCGACCTGGTGGTCGGTCTTGTTGAGTGTATGACACTTCGAGCAGGCCGCCTTCGCATGGCCAAGAAATATCGATTTGCCGACGGACGGATCCCCGCCCCGAAGCGCAACATCATATTTCGCGGCCGGGCCGTTGCGGTCAACTTGGAAATGGTATCGATCCAATCGCCTCTTGAGATCCTCCTCGGCGCCGGACAGAGGCGCGGCTGCCTGGAGTACGTCCAGGTGAAGTTCGCCCGCAAGCTTGCCGTCGAGCAGATCGTCCAGGTAACGCAGTAAGATGTTCTTTGGCGCCGAGACAGACGACATTCGCGACAACGCGTATTGCACTTCTCGGATGTCTTTTGATTCATCGAGCGTGGCCAACAGATAGCGTTCCACTTCCTCGGCGCCTCCTTTGGCGGCGATCAGCTCCTCTGCGGCGGTTCGGCGCAACACTGCGGACCGAGCCGACAAAGTTGTGATGCCTAAGGGAACAAATCGGCTGGAATCCTGAAGCCGCAGCCAGCGCAGCCACTCACTACGGACGATTTCACTTTCGTCCTCGTTCCCGATTCTTTCGGCAACCTGCGTCCAGCGGGAACCAGAGGGTTTCAGTTTGGCAAGGATCGCAATGGCTTTCCGAGAAATCGCTTCGTCCCCATCTTCCGCCAGATTCCAGAGACCTTCGCCAAAGGCCACTTCGAGAGCCTCTTGACCAAAAGCGGGCAACGGAAAATGCCGACCATCAACAGGGTCCAACACCGTCTTCGTTGACCAGGACTCGAGTGTATTCAACGCCTCTAGGCGTTCCAGCTGGTCGAGCTGCGGCGCATCCAGGAATGAGGCAATTCGCTTCACAGCGGCGATTGTGCCGAGCCGGCGATTCGCGGCAAGCGCTCTCACGTTGATCGAGCTGGCATGCTCCGCACGAAGCATGGCAGCGAGCCTTTCGAGTACGTTCGGGTGAGCCTCAAACGTATTCCGCGTGGCTTGGTCGTAGATTCCCCGCACCGCGTCGGCAACAACTTGGGGTGACGGATCTCGGAGGAACGGGAGAAGTTCGACGGCCGCCCGACGTTGCCTCAACGCGACCACCGCCGCGATGCGCATCGCGATGGAGGGATGCGTCGAGAACGCCTGCAATTCCTGATTCGTGGCCACGCCCAGCAGACCGGCGACACCTGCGTGCCGCAAGACGGGAACTTTGTTATCGGCGACGACGAGCAAGTCTGTGAGGGGGCCGAGCGCCTTCCTGTTCTTCAATTTTGAAGTAGCGATTGCCGCCAACGTCCGCACTCGAGGAGACGGATCTTTCAGCAGCTTCAGCAGTGTCTGGTCGGGGTCGAACCCGAGATTTCCCGCCCAACGCGCAACCTGCGCGCGCAACTCTGGGTCGCGGTCTGAGCTAAGTTGCAGCAACATCGTTCGATTTCGATCCTTAAGCTGACCCATCGCCCAGAGACTGTGCAGCCGCGGCAGCCGAGCCGCGTTTGTATCCATTGCCCGCGCTCGCACTTCTTCAACCTCGCCGCGAGCGACAAGCTCGAACTGGGCCTGTTGGCGAATTCGTCGATCCACGTGCTCGAGAAGCGCCAGCAAGTCAACCGTCGACTCCGCTCGAACGCCCGTACTGAGACGGGCCTTCACGTCGGCCATCGCGGCGACTGGCGGACCTTGCTCGACGCCTGATTTCAAAGCCCACAGCGGGCTTCTTCCTTGTCCTCCCCAGACAACAAAATACAAACGACCATCCGGTCCGAACGCCGATGCCAACACTTGCTCTGCAAGCCCTTGGAGGACGACGTCATCTCCTTGACGCCTAAAGCTTGCACCGTCGGCAACCATCTTGAACGCGCGAATCTCGCCCTTGCCCCCCAGAAGAAAATGGTCTTTGTATCTTCCACCCAACGCCGTGCCTGGTTGGAACGAAAAAGCGGCCGGCGCATCCCAACTGTTCTCGATCGGCGGCAGGAAATGGGAGGGCTGGCCCTCGTGAAGCGGCTTCCACATGACCTCGGATAACCAGGGGCTGTAGAGATCCCTGGCCTGTCCGCCCAGAACCCGGTTAGTGTGTCGATACTGGTAGTAGTTTCGCCATCCCGAGTCAGAACCTTCGGGGATGTAGACGAGGCGTTCCTGCTCGCCTTGAAAGTCGGCATCATGATCAATCGCGAACAGATTGCCGTGTGCATCGAAATCAAAATACTGACAATTTCGCAGCCCGCTGGCGAAGACTTCGAACTCGCTGCCGTCCGGATTGCATCGCAAGATCGTTCCCGTGTGCGGGTAGGCCACGCGGCGGCCGTCTCGCCGCACAACGTTTGTGCCGCGGTCGCCCATGCTCCAATAGATCTTACCGTCATACCCCTGAACCACACTGTGGAGGTCGTGGTTGCCATAACCAATATGTGGAGCAAAGCCGTGGGCGACGCGGGTCCGGCGATCAGCGCGACCATCACCGTTGCTGTCAGTCAACTTCCAGAGATCTGGAATAATAGTCGTGTAGACGTCGCCCCCGATCGGCGTCACGCTGTGTGCCACGCCCGTTACGATATCATTAAAGCCATCTGCAAAAAGCGTCGCCCGATCGAACACGCCGTCGCTGTCGGCATCCTGCAAGGTAAAGAGCTTCTCGCTGCGAATGACCAGGTCGGCAACGTTCACCTGATGATCTCCATTCAGATCGGGCATCCCCTGGCTCTTGGCGATCTTTGGCGAATAGTTCTGTTCGATCCACTTGCGTTTCTCTTCGACGGTCGTGAACCCCATATCGATCGGATGCAGGAACCGCGACTGCAATAGACTGACTTCTTCCTTCGCCTGCCTCACCGTCTCGGTGACATAGACAACGCCATCCGAGCTGACGCCAACGCCCATGATTCGCCGAGGCAGATCTCCAGGCCCCATCAAGGGTTCTGCGATGAGTCCCTCACGCCCTCGCAAGGTCCCGGGTATTGCGTTCCGGTCGACCATCGTCGCGGCTTTCCGCCTGCGAAGATCTGCAGCTGCAGAAGGCGTAACAACTTCTAACACAATGGCCTCAGCGGAAAGCCCCTCAACAGAGTCGATCGAGACCTTAAGCGTGCCGCCGTCGTCGGTCGACACGCTATTGAAGATCAAGTCCTTGCTGAGCGGCGCGGTCTTGAACAAGTCGCGTCGATTGAGATTGATTCGAGAGATGGCTCCACTGCCATCAGTAACCGTAATGTCAATCGGCGCCTTGGCTTCGTTGATCAGCGAGTAAACACGAACGTTGTAATTCAGTTTGAGGTCGAGTCCGCTGAAGGAGACGGTTAGCGGGCCGGGACCACTGAAGACCAAGTCGTCTGCGGCGGCGATGTAGTAAGGATCGGCGTCAATGCCGCTCCAGCCGGACGCGTTGCCGTCGTTGTTGTTGCCGCTTCGCCCGGAAAGCCGGATCGACACGCCAGGAATCTTCGCCCGGTCCTTTTCACGGACGACCGAGCCAGCGGGAATTGTGTCGTTGTCACTCAGTTGATTCCAGTCGGTTAACAGACCGCCATCGCGGTCGCCCGAGTTGGATAAGTCTAGCTTGATCACGTCGCCGACCTTGGCGGCGGCGCCAGCGTCCAAGAGTTCCTCGGCGTTGGCTGTCGATATGAGCAACGCCAACATCGCCGAGAGACCAGCGATGAATGCTCTCAAGGTTCTTGCCATCAAGGACTGTGGCATTGCCTGCACGCTCCTCGTTGTGACGCCCTTTCAGGGCTGGTGGCTGTCATGGTCGGTTACCCAGGGCGGCGCTTCGCGGCTGCGCCGCTACGCTGTGCCCTGGGCTATTATGTGACTGCCCCTTCGGGGCGAAAAGACTTTGTGCAGCAGTATCTGGTCGAGTTGCCAGACCTGGCAAGGTTTTCGATGTATTGTCGCACCTCCTGAGCGGGTATTTGCGCGCCGATCGAGCTTCTCGACCAACTGCCAAACTAGCTATGCAAGACGCCGAGAGTCTTCGCTATCGGCACGTCCGAGTTCCAGCGGGACTCTGCCGACGCCCCGTCTGATTCGTAAGTGCTATTTGCTTTGTCGACCGGGCTCGGCTCGCTGGCCGAGGCTCTCCAGGTAGGCGATGATGTCGGCGAAATTTTCCAGCGTCATGCCTTGGGCCAGGCCATTTGGCATCGGAGAAAGGTTGCTCGTCTTCCGCAGGTCGATCTCGTCGGCGTGAATCGAAACGACCTTGCCGTCGGGCGTGACGAGCTCGATCTGTTCAGCCGTTTCGCTGCGGATCATTCCTTGGTGAATCTTGCCGTCTTCGGTGACGACGATCACCATCTCGAAGTCGATAAGAATGCGGTTGGAGGGTTCGAGCACGGCGCGGATTAACTCTTGTCGGGGATACTTCGCTCCGATTCCCAGCAAGTCAGGACCAATGTTTTCCGCTCCCGATCCACCCACGACGTGACATTTTGCGCAGCCAATCCCATTGATGTTAGCGAACAACTGCTGACCGCGACTGGGATTGCCGCGATGTTTGGTGGCGTATTTCGCGTATGCTGCTGGCTCCTGATTCACTGCCGGCGCTTGCTTTAGGAAGGCGAAGTTGCTGTTCGAAGCAAAGACGTCGTTTAATTCCTTGCGGGCGGCGGTCGAGAGCTCATTTCGATCATGCAAAGTACGTAGGTCGGCTCGGATCGAATCGCCTAACGATATCAATGTTTCGCGAGCAGATCGGCTGACCTTCTTTTCTTTGTCGAGCAGCGCGTGTACGAATAAGGACAGGGCTCGCGGATCGGGAGAGGAGGCCAAGGCGATCATCACCTCGGTTCGAGTGTCGGCATCCGCGGTTTCCATCAGCACCGATAAGGCCGACAGAGCAGCTCGCTGGACGGAGGCGTCCGCGTCTTTCAAGGCGGGTACAATTCGGTTCACCACGTCGCTGAGCTTGATTTGAGCGGAGACCTCAATCGCTTTCGCCCGCAATGACGAGCGCGGATCGCTTAAACGCCTAATGATCGCTTTCCTGGCCTCCGCGCCGGTTGCGGCGGCCAACGCATCCAGCGTGACTAAAACGACGGCCACCGGCGACTCATCAGACAATGCGATCTGCGCAAGCTCTTTGCTATGCGACTTGCCGTCGATTGCAGCCACCGCCTGAACGGCCGCCTGTCGAATCGTATCGCTCGTTTGCTGGTCAGCGGCAAGTTCTAACAGCGGACGGATGATCTCAGTGTCTTTGGCGTCGGACAACCAGCGAATCGCCGCGAGTCGAACTTCTTGGTCGGGATCGTCCTCGACCATGTGACGGACCCAAGGCCTTGTTTCAGGCACCTCCACATCGCGCAGCGTTTCCAACGCCGCGAGCCGAACTTGTGGCAGCTTCTGCCGAAGTCCTGTATTGATCGCCTTCAGCACAAGTTCAGTTTCCATCCAGCGGCGTTTTTGGGGGCGAGCGGGTTTGCCACCGGCCGCTTTGCCTCCCCACCATCCGCCCGCATACGGGTCTGCTTTGCGATGAACTTTCGCCAGCGCACGCAATGCGGCAGCGCGTTCCGTCGGATCCTTCGCTTCGCGAAACCACCGGTCGAGCAGTTTCACAGCATTTGCTGCGAAGACGCCATCTGCTGTTTGAATGACGCCCATTCGCGTGTGGCTGTCGCCCGTCCTCAAAACGGATAGAGCCGGCTTCCAGTTTCCGATCGCGCGAATGGCTTCGATCATCGTATGGCGCGCAACCAGGTCTGCTTCCCCAAGGGCCTTGAACAAAGCGTGCGCACTACTGGCGTTGCCGATGCGTCCTAAAGCGATCGCGGCCTGCATGCGAACTGCCGCGTCCGCATCTCCCAACGCGTCGGTCAGCCCGGCAGTGGCGGTCTTCATGCGGCGATTTCCTAACGCGCGAGCCGCTTGCCTGCGAACTTCCACAGCGGGATCCTGCAGTGACGCGATCCAATCTGTTGACGGATCGAAGCCCTCTACTCGCCCAATCAGCGAATCCTGTGTCCAAATCGCGTGGACCTTCACCAGGTCTCGGGCGTGTGAAGAGAGTAAGTTCGACACCGGTCGAACCGCTTTTTCTCCCCAGGCCGCTAGCCGCTGTTGAGCGCGCATCCGTTCGTGATGTGAGGGGTGCCCCAGCGAACGGATTTGGGCTTTGAGCGAATCCGCATCGCTTGCGCGGGCGGGCTCTGCTGGGACCTGGTCGCCGACATAGGTCACGCGAAACAACCGCCCCACTCGATTCGGCTTGCCGCCGCCAGCTAGATTCCAATCGGCGACATACATGTGTTTGCCATCTGGGCTGAAGCAGAGATCAATCGGACGAAAATCGCCAGAATCATCGCCCAGCATGAAGTCTTCGACGTGGGCTTCGAACGACGCTCCCTTCCGCGTCATTCGATAGTGCTCGATCTTGCCGTCCCCCCAATCACAGAAGAACGCGTTGCCCTGATACTTCGATGGCCAGGCCGATTCGCGATAACAGGCGCCGCCACAGGCCGTGCCGCTGCCAAACTCGCCGACAGGCGGCAAGAACGCATTACGCTGGGAGCGATAGTCGTATGGGTAGCCATAGTAGCCGGTGGGGACATGGTGGATGATCCGCGTCCACCAACCGAAATCATCGTCGTTGTCGAAGGAGAAAATGTTGTCGAACCGGTCGAGCGCGACGTCCATGTTGTTGCGGATTCCGCGGCTAACCACTTCCAGCTTACTGGCGTCGGGTCGCATGCGAAAAACTCCGCCGCCCTCAAGCGTGATGGTGCTGCCATCCGCGCCCACCGCCTTGGGCAGGCCTTTGTCGCCCAACGCGACGTAGACGAAACCGTCAATCCCCAGCCGCATGCCAGATGGAACGTGGTTATTTAGTCCAAACAATCCAGGCGCGTGGCCAAAGCTGTCGGCAAGGTTCTTTCGTACGTCAGCAATGCCGTCTCCGTCGGTGTCCTTCAACATTGTGTAGTAGGGAGCATTCATGACGTAGAGCGCATCCTGATACCAAACCATTCCAAAGACGGCGGAGAGTTTGTCGCAGAATATCGTCTTGGTCGGAGGGCCGCCTTCCTCATTCCAGTGGATACGAACAATGCGGTCGATCAGCTCTGTCGAGGGCCCTCGCATGTCCATTGGGTCCTCACCGACATACAGGTTTCCGTCGTCGTCGCACGTCACGGACGAGGGGTGCTCAATATCCGGAACCTTGTACACGAGCTCCACTCGGAAGTCGTCAGGCACTTGCTGGGCAAGAGAGGGCGTTGCCCCAAGCAAGATGGTCCCGCAAGCTAACAACATTTTCATTCGTCCAACTAGCATCGCTTGTTCGCTCCCAACGCGTTGTCTTGCCTTGCGAATGCGTGCAGCCGGCGCTGCTTGCCGAGCTGTAAGTGCTCAAGCGCTCCGCGGACATTAGGGTAGGTGGCGTGCTGGACCGTGTCAAAGCGGGGGTAGGTGTAGACGATTCTACAGCAGCGTCTTTAGCTCGACGGGTATCGCCTGCTTGTCCGCTCAATCCCCAACAGATCTTTTTGATAACTTGAAGATCGGGAGGATGTTGCGTTCAGGAGTCTCACAAGAATCGGCGGCGGTCTCTTGCAGCGAGACACGTTCTCCGCCACGCTCGCCAGCGCCTGGAAGAATCACTATGGCTGAGCCCTTGCGAGCAGTGGCTTCAAGCACTTCACCAGAAGATCAATATCGGCGAGCCGATTGTAAACATGACACGAAACTCGAATAGATCGCTGCCCCTTGTGCTCAACGACAGGGACCTCAATTTGATGCTGTTGCCAGAGGAGTTTCTGTAACGTCGCCGCATCTCCCGGCGGCAACGGCAAGCTGACCATGCTCCCGTACCATTGTTCGCTGTCAGGAGTCCCTGGTTCCATCCCTGTCAACTCAACGATTTGTTGGCGCGCATACCTTGCCAAGTAATGGGTGCGAGCTCGAAACGCGGGCAGGCCGATCTGCTTCTCCAAAAGGTCGATCGCCGCGCTCGTCGCCAGATAGGCCGATGGATCACGAGTCCCCGGCCAGACAAACTCATCCCACCAAGTCGTCGGCGTCTCTGGAGCGACGCGCCCCCAACTGAGTAGCGGAGACTTCACTCGTTCGTGCCAGTGTTTTGCAACGAACAAGAACCCAGACCCAAACGGCGCCGATACCCATTTATGCAGACTGGCCGTGTAGAAGTCGCACGGTAATGAGTCGAGTGACATGTGCACTTGGGCTGGGGCGTGGGGACCATCCACACAGACGGCGATTCCCCGCCGTCGAGCCTCTTCGCAAATGAGTGATATCGGAAGAATGACGGCCGTCGGAGACGTTATGTGGCTAACCACCAGTAGTCGCGTGCGCTCTGTCGCCGCGCTGAAGATCGCATCGACGATTTGCTCGCTCGTCTCCATCCGTTGGGGCAACTGAGCCGTTGTGACTTCGGCGCCCGGCGTCTGTTTACAGACTCGCTGCCAGATTCTCAAGACAGCGCCATATTCATGGTCCGTTAACAAGACTTGATCGCCGGGCTGAAGCGATATGGAGTTTGCCACTACGTTCATGGCAACCGTCGCGTTTTCAACGAAGACCAAGTTCTCTGTAGTAGCGCCTACAAACCTGGCGAGTCGGCCGCGAGCGGCAAGCCATGCAGGTTCGGCCCTGCGAACAAAGAAATCCATTGGCTGACTGGCTAGCTGGCGTTGCCAATCCGCCTGGCATTCGCGCACGGCGCTGGGAGTTGGCCCAAAGGACCCGTGATTCAAGTAGGTCGTATCCGTTCGTATCGGCCATCGGTCGCGCCAGTACTGCCAAGCCGCATCGTCGTCGATGCACAGCGTTGAATCAACAGTGTCATTCATGTTCTATTCGTAAACCGCCCTGTTTCGTAGCGGCCCAGCAGTGCCGGTCCCATTTGCCGCCTACTACGTGAGCGTTTGCCTTTCCGGATTTGTCGAGCGATTAAGACGAGTCTTCGAGGAATAAACGTTTCTCAAACGCATCAGCGACCGCAACCTAATCGATATGCCCTTGCCCGCGGTACGCGCTGGGCGTTTGGCCGGTGTGCCGCTTGAAGACGGTGGCGAAATACTGGTTCGTGTCGAAGCCACAGACGCGGGCGACCTCGGTGATTGACATTGCCGGTTCGTCGGCGAGCAACCGCTTGGCCGCCTCCACGCGACATTGAGTGAGGTATTTCAGCGGCGTCAGATTGGTCAACTGACGGCAGACGTGAGTGAAACGCGTCGCGCCCAGTCCGCATTGCTCGGCCAACAGCTGCAGCGTCCAAGGTTGGGCCGACTGCGACCGATTCCGCCGCAACTCGTTCAGAAGAAGTTGAACGGTACGGCGCGTGCCCGACAGCGACTCGTCCAAGTCGGGTTTTTGGCGCCGAAACACCTCAAGCACAAGTACGAGAAGTTCGTTGAGGTAGGCCGTGATTCGAGAGATGTTCGAACCCTGTTCGTCGGTCTCCACGGCTCGGCCAATCTGCCCGAAGCAACGACGGATGTCCGGTGTCACGGCCCACACCGGCTGCTCGTTGTGACGCAGGAAGTTCGTCAACTGCTTGATGTCCGCCTTGGTCAACACCACCCAAGGCGGCCACGTCCAGGATTGGTTCGGCCGCCGCACGCCGACGTCGAGAATCACCCAGTGCAATCGACTCGCGCCAATATTCGGATTGCCCAACCGGTGAGGCTGCCAGGGGCGCGTGATCGCCAAGTCGTCGGGGCGCAGTTCGAACTGCTGACTCTCCACGAGAAAATCAAGCGAGCCGGTCTCCAGAAAGGTCAGCTCGATCCCCTCGTTCCGGTGCCATTCCAGGCCCCAATCCTGGGGATGATCGGTGTCCCAATATCCGAGCGTGCGGATGCCCGGCAGGACCGATCTCGGCAGACGTCGGCCGGGATAGCTGCCGCGGGCCAGCGACTCAAGACGCATATGACCGGCCTCAACCGCTCCCACGACCGGACGGCACGTGTCGGCCTGGAAGGTCTGGCCGTGCTCGGTGAAGATGGGGACAGGTTGAGCCATGGCGTCATGCAGTTGTTCAAAATAGTTCACTGAAGGATGTTGAACGCCGCACCAACTCCCCGACGTGTATACTGCCGACAACGCATCCCGCCCCCAATCCCGCCTTGATTCGCCAGCATCCCCGCCACCCGAGGTTGGAAACGAGCCGCCTCCGGCAACGTTCGCAATACTTCAATTCTACCACGACAGGTTCTCTCGACCAGACTAACAACGTCGCCAGCGTCTAAAAGAGGGTAAAGGAGCGCTGCTGAATTAACGGCGGCTTGGCCCGGCAGCGGACATTGAGGATCGTACGACAGCTTCGCTAATCAATCACTCGTCTCATGATGGGAGTTCCACAATCATGAAGATCGGCTGCTTCGCTCTGGTTGACGCGTTTCGCACGCTTGACCATCAACTGGCTCGCATTCGAGAAATGGGCTTCGACTGCGCGGACATCACGGACAATCATCCGGGAGGACTGCTCGGCGGAGACGTTTTTGATGCCGCTGTGAGCCTGGACTGCAATCCGTTCGACGTCAAGCGGCTATTCGACGAGTACGACCTGACGATCAGCTCGGTGGCCGCGCATGCGCACCTTTTGGACCCAACCCATCCTGCCCGCTACGGCACCAGCGAGATCATGAAATCGCTGAAATTGGCGGCCACTCTGAAGATCGAGTGCGTGATCACCACCGAGCATGCCGGCTCTACGGCATGGGCGCGGAACCTCTCTTACGAGCAACAAATCTTCACGATCGCTGAGAAACTCTACGAACCGTTGCGGTTGGCCGGGGACCTGGGAGTCAAACTGCTGTTTGAACCGCACGGCCCCGTCAGTGACACGATCCAGGGGATCAAGGACGTCAGACTCGCGCTGGACAACCATGCGGCGTTCGGCGTCTGCCTAGATACCGGCAACTCCTGGCTCGGCGGTGCGGATCCGGTGGCCATGGCGCGCGAGTTCCGCGACATCATCGGGCACGTGCACTGGAAGGATCTGCCCGAGGAGATGGAAGCGTCTCGCGGAAAGATGACGGGGTGTGGCTTCTCGACGATCGCTCTGGGCGAGGGAGTGATCGATATCGCCGGCGTCTATTCGGAACTGCGCGACGCGGGGATCGCCCACAGCACGCTCGAAATCGCCGGCGCCGACAACCTCAAGAAAAGCGCCGTCTATCTTCGCGAGTTGGAGAAGCAGGCCTCTGGGGCAACGACTTCCGCGTAACTCCAAACTGAAACGCCTCGTGCTTCTGCCGCACCGAAGGTGAAGCGAAGCACACGAACATGGGAAAACAGCATGTTTCTCAACAAGCGGCTACTCGGCAAGGTTTTGTGCCTGGCGTTGATGATAGCCTCGCTGTCGGCCACCGCGGACGCAGCAGCCGAGAGCTCTTGGATTGTTTTCGAGGGCGGGCAGGGAATCGGCGCAGGGAAGCACGTTGTTCTGATCAGCGGCGATGAAGAGTACCGGTCGGAAGAGGCGATGCCGATGCTCGCCAAGATCCTCTCCAAACGTTTCGGCTTCCGCTGCACCGTGCTCTTTGCCATCAACAAAGAAACGGGCGAGATCGACCCGAACGTGACCGACAACATCCCAGGGCTCTCTGCACTAGAGTCGGCTGACCTGATGATCGTCTTCACGAGATTTCGTGTGCTTCCCGACGAGCAAATGAAGCACGTTGATGCGTATCTCCGGACGGGAAGACCCGTGGTCGGCATCCGCCCTTCGGTCGTGGCTTTTCGCAACAAGCCAGACAGCAAGTATGCCAAGTACAGCAGCAACTACGCGGGTAACGACTTTCACAGCGGGTTCGGGCGTCAAGTGCTGGGAGCCACCTGGATCTCGCATCACGGCCAACACGGCCGCGAGAGTACGCGCGGCATTCCCGTCGAGGCGATGAAGGATCACCCCATCCTCCGCGGCGTCGAGGCGATGTGGGGGCCGACCGATGTGTACACCGTACGATCTCCGATCCCGCACAACGGCAAAGTTCTGGTCATGGGACAAACGGTTCAGGGGATGAAACCCAGTGGCTCACCCTCGCCCAAGGCGCAAATGCCGTTGGCCTGGGTCAAGCACTTCCCCACGCCCGGCGGCGACGCGCGGGTGTTCATGTCGACGATGGGAGACGCCCAAGATTTTCAAGATGACAACTTCCGTCGCATGATCGTCAACGCCTGTTTCTGGGCGATTGGGCTGGAAAACGACATCTCGGAGAAAACGAATGTCGAGCAGATTGTCCCCTTCAAGCCGTCGCGGTTCGGGTTCAACGCCTTCAGGAAGGGGCTCTTTCCTCGCGATTACGCGCATCTCGAAGCACGACCTGAACCGAAACGAGACAAGGTGGAGTTCAAGTTGAACAAGGGCGATCACATCTGCTACGTGGGCAACACGCTGGCCGATCGCATGCAGCACTTCGGCTGGCTCGAAACGCTCGTGCAAAGCCGTATGCCGGATCAGAACCTCGTGTTTCGCAACCTGGGGTTTTCGGCCGACGAGTTGAACGTCCGGCCGCGATCGATGAATTTCGGCGACCCGCATTCCCACCTGACCCACTCTCAAGCGGACGTGATCTTCGCGTTCTTCGGCTACAACGAATCATTTGACGGCGAAGCCGGCCTCGAGGCCTTTGGCCGCAACCTCGCGCAGTTCATTGCCGAGGCGCGCAAGCACAAATACAACGGAGCCAGTCCCCCCCGGATCGTACTCTTCTCGCCGATTGCGCACGAGAACCTGCACAGCCCCAACCTGCCGGATGGCAGCGAGAACAACCAGCGTCTGGCAGAATACACTGCCGTCATGGCCGAGGTCGCCGAGAGTCAGGGGGTGAGCTTCGTTGATCTTTTCGCGCCCACAGCAGAGCTTTTCGCCAAGACAGAACAGCCGCTGACGATCAACGGGATCCACTTGACCAGCCAAGGAAACCGCCTGGTGGCCCAGGTCATCGATGAGGCGCTGTTTGGCCAGGCCCTTCCACAGACCGATGCGCAGCTCAAGCGGCTGCGCGAAGCGGTGTTGGCCAAGAACCTGCGATGGTTTAACCGTTATCGCGCAACCGACGGGTACAGCACCTACGGGCAGCGTTCGCAACTGAAGTTCGTCGACGGCCAAACAAACTACGTCGTCATGCAGCACGAACTGAAGATGCTGGATGTGATGACGGCCAATCGCGACCGAGGTATCTGGGCCGTCGCACAGGGGCGCGAATACAAAATCGATGACAGCAACGTGCCGCCGCCGCTGCCAGTGAAGACGAACAAACCCGGCAGCGGTCCGGAGGGAGAGCACGTCTACTTGAGCGGCGAAGAAGCGATCGGAAAGATGAAGATCGCCAAAGGAATGGCAATCAACCTGTTCGCCTCCAACGACCGATTCCCCGAACTCGTCAACCCTGTACAGACGGCAACAGACACCGACGGCCGGCTCTGGGTGGCGGCATGGCACACCTACCCGCATTGGCATCCCAACAAACCGCTCAACGACAAGCTGCTGATCTTTCCAGATGATAACGGCGACGGTAAGGCTGACCGCTGTATCGTATTCGCCGACGAGTTACACAATCCCACCGGCTTCGAGTTTTGGAACGGCGGTGTGCTCGTGGCCAACGCGCCGGAAATCCTCTTTCTCAAGGACACCGACGGCGATGATCGGGCGGATGTCAGGATTCGCTTGCTGCACGGAATCGACTCAGCCGACACCCACTGCAACGCCAACAGCTTTGTGCTGGGACCCGACGGCTGCATTTATTTCTCCGAAGGCATATTCCATTACACGAACGTCGAGACGCCCTGGGGCAAGCCGCTGCGCACGAAGGCGCCGATGCTCTATCGCTGGAACCCTCGCACGGGACAAATCGCCAATCACTTCTACATCACGCCTAACCCGCACGGCATCGTCCTTGACATGTGGGGAAACCTCTTTGCCACCGACGCCACGACCGGCCGCGGCTACTACGTCGGCTACCCCGGCAGCGGAACGCCCCATGAGTTGTACCGCAAACGCGTGCGTCCCGTCGCGGGTTTCGGCATGATCTCGGGCACGCATTTCCCCAAAGAGAATCGCGGCAACCTCCTGCTCTGCAACACGATCGGTTTTCTCGGCGTCTTGCAGCACAAGCTGAACGTCAACGGCGCGGATTTCACCAGCCACGAAGTTGAGCCCATCGTCGTTTCCTCCGATCCGAACTTTCGGCCCGTGGATGTCGAGATGGGTGCTGATGGCGCTCTCTACATCCTGGATTGGCAGAATACGATCATCGGGCACATGCAGCACAACATTCGAGATCCAAGTCGCGACCACGTTCACGGAAGGATCTACCGAGTTACCGTGCCGGGACGTTCTTTGACGACGCCGGTCAAGCTGGCGGGCAAGCCGATCGAAGACGTCATTGGCCATTTGGCCTCACCCGAAGAGACCGTGAGGAATCGTGCTCGAGTCGAGTTGAGCGGGCGCGACAGCCAAGAGGTTATCGCCGCGGCGAAAACGTGGATCACGACGTTGGATCCCCGCAGTGTCGCGGACGCGCACCACCTGCTCGAGGCGCTCTGGCTGCATGAACAGCACAACATTGTTGACCAGCGGCTACTGCGCCTGCTGCTGCAATCCCCCCACCCCAAGGCAAGGGCGGCCGCAACGCGCGTGCTCGGGCACTGGGGAAGGCAAATTGAAGACGCCGTACTGCTGCTGCAACAACAAGCCCGCGATGAGGAGCCCCTGGTTCGCGCGGAAGCGGTTGTCGCGGCCGCGGCATTTGAAGAACTCGGCGCAGCCGAAGTAGTCTTTCAGGCGGCGAGCAGACCAGTGGATGCTCAAATCAAGTACGCCATCGGCCAAACTCGTCGTTCCGTCGACAAGTACTGGCGACAAGCCATCAAGGACGGTAAGCCGCTCTCGGCCGCGGGGCAGGCATTCGTTTTGCGCAATGCTGACAACGCCGATCTGCTGGGAATGCCACGGAGCGAGGCAGTCTGCCGCGAACTTCTAGCACGCGCGGCGATTCCACAGAAAGATCGCGCCGATTGCCTGTCGCGACTGGCAAAGTTCACTGGGCAGGCCATGGGCCCGCTGCTGCTCGATACGATCGGCCAACATGCGCGATCGAAGTCCCCAGCCTTTACCGAGTTGATTCCGCTGCTGCAGTTGTTGCCTGCCGCGGAACTGGCCGCGATCGAACCGGACTTGACTGCAATCGCGCGTGCCGACGGCAACAGGCGATTGCGTTCGGCTGCGATCGCCGCGCTGATTGACTCGGGCGAACCGGTTGATACCGTTTTCCAATCGGCCGCCGCCAACTACAAGGGCGCGATCGCCTTTCTCAGCAGTGTTTCTCTCGTGCAGAGTGCTTCGCGACGCAGCGCCATGCACCGTTCGGTCAGACCGCTGATCTTCGAAACTCCACCCTACCTGAAGCCCGACGACGAAGATAAGTCTTCGGGAGCCGCGCGTTACGTGCGCATTGAACTTGCGAGGAAGAGCATCATGACGCTGGCGGAAGTCCAGGTGTTCTCTCAAGGTGTGAACATCGCCCCCCGCGGAAAGGCAACACAGTCGGGCGTCAGCGCGGGTGGAACGGCCGATCGGGCCATCGATGGAAAGACCGATGGAAATTGGGGTGCGGGGTCGAGCACCGCGACCGCCGATCAGCGCAATCCTTGGTGGGAAGTTGACCTGGGTGGAGAGTATCCCATTAACAAAATCTCGATCTACAACCGGATCGATTGCTGCTCAGAGCGATTGAACCGCTTCACGTTGACGGTCCTCGACAGCAATCGCGAGCCCTTGTTCCTCGCGAAGAATAACCCACAGCCCAGCCCCAAGGCGGACATTTTCGTCAAAGGGGTTGGTGGCGTCGACATCACGGGAGCGGCACTCCGAGCGCTGAGGTACATTCCAGATCACGACGCGGATATTTTCGCTGACATGGCGACTGTCATCCAGAAAGGGGGCAAGCATCGCACAACTGCCATCGACGTGATGCAAGCGATTGGGTCGCAGCGCTGGCCAAAGGAAGGGAATCGGCCTCTGCTGGACAGTCTCGTGATGTACGTTGGCGAGATTCCGCCCAAGCACCGCACGAAAGCGGCCGCCGAGAACGCGTTCGAGTTGGCGACGCGACTCACAACGGCTTTGCCCGCGGCTGAGGCAGCTTCGGTCCGCGCGCGTCTGGACGCCCTCCGAGTGCGGGTGATCGAGTTGGGAACGGTGCCGCACCGGATGATTTACGACAAGCAGATCATCGCTGCCGAGGCCGGCAAGCCGCTGGAGCTTCGCTTCTCCAATTCCGACAACATGCCGCACAATCTTGCCATTGTGCGGCCGGGATCGCTTGAGAAAGTTGGGATGCTGGCCGAGGAAACGGGCAGCGCGCCCGACGCGGGGAAGCGGCACTACATTCCCGATTCCGACGACGTCCTCGTC
>CAZWOU010000060.1:0-33979 GCA_964635375.1 uncultured Pirellulaceae bacterium
TCCGTTTGCGGTTCGGTCCAAAAGGGCGGCGACGTCGTCCAAAAGGGCGCCATGCAAAAAGGTGCGGCTCAGAAGTAACTGCATCCGTCATCGTTCGACCGAACGTCGGCGACGCTGGGATAACCAACGCCTCGTCAACTTAGGCCGAGCACTACGGTACAAAACTGACGTAAGACAAGACCGAGCTCTTCATGGAAATGAGGAGCTCGGTTTTTTTGTGCGCGCTCGCCAACACGGGACTGGAAACACTTGTTTGCCGGCGGTTGCGAGTTATTCGTGTATCGCGGCGTGGGTGGGCGGCGCCGAATGCAGCGGGCGGGTTGAGATTTGTCGAGTCACGTGCCGCGACCGTCCGATACTTCCGAAAGCACACGGACCATGGATGCGGACGGACCAGTACGGAAGCTCAACGTCGCAAGAGGAGCTTCGCATTGAATTCTCGCAAACGCAGCGCGGCCGGAGATGAGGCTGCAGAAAGCGGTCCAAGCCGCTCGACCCAAACCGCTCTCACGCTATTCGTGGTCATTCACTTCTTCTGCATCGCCGTGGTGATGTCGTCAAATTATTCGCCTTCGCCGGTGCAACAGCGATTGACGCGTCTGTTCGCGGTCTACACCCAGTCGCTCAACTTCGACCTCAACTACACTCCCTTTCACTTGACCCATGCGACGGACCAAGACGTTGACCACGCCTTGCAGTACTCAACGGCGCCTGGCGCGGATGAAGAGCAGTGGCGAGACGTGGCGAGGGGTTGGCGCGTTGGCGAGCGGCGCAAACGATACCAACGACTTGCTGGGGTTCTCTCGTACTTTCGCGAAGACAACGTGGTCAGTAGTCGGATTGGGCAAGCAGTGGCCAGCGGTCTTGCCAACCACGACGAGGTCGCCGTAACGAAGGTTCGCTGTCGCAAGCACTTCCTTCTGCCGTGGGATCGATATGGAGAGTCCGACCGAGGCGATCCCGACGCCAGTGAGTATTTTCAGACCGTGTATGGCGCCAACGTGCTTGTCAGCAGTGGAGGCGTCGTTGATGTCGTCAAGATTGAGGCGCCCAAGGACGTGGCGCGTCCGCGCTTGGAAGGGAGCGATAACCAGTGAATGTACTTGCTCGCCAGCTCCAATCCTGGGAGACGGAATTCGATGGCGGCGCCGCTTGGCGGAAGTTCTGGTTTGCGCCGATCGACCCGACTTTGATCTGTTTCATCCGCGCGGCAGTAGGCGCAGTCGCCTTCCTGTTCGTGGCCTCGCACACGGCCGACCTGACTCGATGGTTCGGTCGTGATGGCATGCTCCCTATTGGAATCGTGCAACAGCTCGTCGGCGCCGAGTCGGGAGTCGTGTTTCGCCCATCCTATTTCTATATATTTCAAGATGCGGCCTTCCTCTGGCTGCTGCATGCCGTCGGTTTGGCAGCGACTTTAGCCATGACCGTGGGCTGGAAGTCTCGCTGGTCGAGCATGGCGTCGCTAGCGGTGGTTCTGTCGTACGTGCATCGAGCGCCAATGCTGACCGGGCAGATGGAACCTGTCTTGTGTTTTGCAATCTTCTACCTCTGTTTTGCGCCCACCGGCGCGCGGCTGTCCATTGACGCTCGCCGTCGCCCGCTTTTGGAACGTTGCGAGACGGCCTGGGCGGCCAATTTCTCCTTGCGGTTGCTGCAGATTCACGTCGCAGCGCTCTACTTGCTGATGGCCACGACGCAGCTGGCTTCGATGACTTGGTGGCAGGGCGACGCTCTCTGGTGGCTCAGCGCCTATTCGGAGTCGAGGCTAATTGACGCCACGAGCGTGCTGCATCGGCCGTATGTGTTCAGTTTCTTGACCCACCTGGTTGTCGGCGTCGAGTTGGCGATGACGCTGTTGATTTGGTTGCGGCCGGTCCGCCCATTCTTGCTTATCGTCTCCGCCGCAGTCTGGCTCCTACTGGCCCTTCTCACGGGATTAGTCGGATTCGCGTTACTGATGGTCGTGGTCAACATGGCGTTCGTGCCGCCGGGCGTATTTCGAGCGATGTGGGCCAGCGAACCGGCTGTTTGAATCCGGTTGTTGCAAGTTGGTCTTCGCGGCGCGACAATACGGGCTCACGATTACTATCTTTGTGGAGCCGATACACCATGGACCGCCGCACGTTTCTCGCCTCTGGCGTCGCTTTGGGCGCCGCTGCTTCCACGTCGCCACTCGCCGCGGTTGAGCCGATCAAGCGAAATGGTCTGCCCAAGTTCAAGTTCAGTTTGGCTGCATACAGTTATCGAAGCCTACTGTCTGGTAAGAATGCGTCCTTGACGCTATCGGATTTCGTTCGAGATTGCGCCAAGATGGGTTTGGAAGGCGCAGAGCTTACGTCCTATTATTTTCCCGACCCGACGACAGAATCCTACCTTCGGACGTTGAAGGGCGAGTGTTTTCGGTTGGGGCTCGATATTTCAGGGACCGCGATTCGCAACGACTTTGGATATCCGCCTGGCGAGGATCGCAGCAAGTGGCTCGCCCATACGAAAACGTGGATCGACCGAGCTGAGATTCTCGGTGCGCCGGTGATTCGTATTTTTGCCGGGCACGATAAGAAAGGCGTCTCGCCAGAGAAATCGCACAGCCTGATGGTCGAGGGCATGCAGGAGTGCTGTGACTACGCGGCCGAACATGGCGTCTTCTTGGCGTTGGAGAATCATGGAGGCCCAACGTCCACTGCGGCCGGTTTGCTAGCCCTCGTGCGCGATGTTGACAGCCCTTGGTTCGGGGTGAACTTGGACACCGGGAACTTTCGTTCCGAAGACCCCTATGCTGATCTCGCCAAAGCGGCTCCGTTCGCCTTGAATGTGCAGGTCAAAGTTGTGATTGGGGGGCCGGGCGGCAAGGGCTCGCGACCAACCGACTTTGGGCGGATCGCAAACATCCTGGGAGAAGCGGATTACCGCGGCTACGTGGTGCTCGAATACGAGGAAAAAGGTGATCCTCGACAAGAGTGTCCCAAGTTCATGGACGAGCTCCGAGCTGCGTTCGCGTAGCATGAGGCGGCGATGGTCGGCATCGAGCAGCGTCGGTCGTGGCGTCGCTTTGCCCCAAAGCGAACCTCTGCTAGCATGCCAAGCCTTGCATTGGGTTGAGGCATTGGGCGGGCCGTTTGCGTTTTTGCGGCCAAAATGCACGTTTTCTTGGGCCATTTTGGCTTTCCTCTCTAACGGTCGTTTCCGCTATACTACCTGCGGCCTGACGGCAAATACCGCGCCAATCAGTGCGGAGTGGTGGCGGTTTCAGTTTTGGGCGCTGTCGATCGAAACGTTGTGTGATAACAGGAGATGATAGATGCACATGTTTGGTTGTGTTTCTAATTGTGGGAATCAGTGCTGGTCTTCATGGATCAACGAACTCCTCACCAGGGTGATTATGATCAGTTGGGCGCTGGTCTTTGGAGTTGGCTACGGTTTTGCGGACGACCCGACGCGTGACAACGCCGCTCCGCAAGCGGAACCGCCGCGAGCGGCCACCGAATCCCTGCTTCCGGACGTGACCAAGTCATTTGTCTCGATGCCTAACTTTGACACGCTGCGTCTAGCTTGGGCGAAGACTCAGTTTGGCAAGATGACAAACGATCCTCTGATGGCGCCCTTTGTCAAAGACCTTGACCGGCAAATCGACGAACGGCTGGCTCAAACCGGTTCCCGACTTGGTCTTGCCTGGTCCGACATTCGGGCTGTCCATGGTGGCGAAATCTGCATTGCTTCTCTTCAGCCGGCTGGCCCTAAGCCGAAGGAAAACTACGCCATGGCTGTGCTGGTGGACGTGGTGGGGAAGGACGTGGCGGTCGACGCTTTGCTCAAGAAGATCGACGCCAACATGGTTGCTCGAAAAGCCAAGAAAGAGGAACGCCAAATTGGCGGGGCGTCTGCCCGGGTCTACGTTCTGCCCAAGAAGCGGGGCGCGAGGATTCAGCAGAAGGCGATTGTCTTGGTGCATCAAAATTGGCTGTTGGCTGTCGACAACGATGCAATAGCTGAAGATATTGTGGCTCGTATCAATGGAAAACCGCAGACGCCTTCGCTGGCTAGCGTGCCCGCCTTTGGGCAAGTGATGAAGAAAAGCGCTGAATTGTCAAACGGCGCGCCGATTCACGTGCGCCTGTTTGTCGAACCGTTTGGTTTGACCGAGGTCTCCAAAGCGGCCCAGCGAGCCGGGCGGCGATCACGGACGCGGCGGACGAACCGAGCCGCAGCGCTTCAAAACCAAGGGTTTTCCAGCATCGAGGGAGTGGGAGCTCAGATTAGTTTTGACAGTGGCGGGCAGGATGTCCTGTTCCATGCTTTTGTCTACTGTCCCAAGGAAAATCGGGTCAAGGCGGCAAAGATGCTCGACTTCCCCAACGCGGGCGGGCAGCCCTTCGCCTGGACGCCTAAGGATGCCGCATTCATGGTGACCGCGAATTGGCGTTTGCTCAAGGCCTTCAACTCCATGGAACCATTGGTCAACGAGCTGATGGGCGATGATGTTTGGGACGAAATCATGGAGGGAATCGAGAAGGACAAGAACGGTCCTCAAATCAGTCTCGAGCGAGACTTGATCGCCCACATGAAGGATCGATTGACGATGTTTACCGACATCAAGAAGCCGATTGGTCCAGAGAGCGAGCGATTCGCGATCGTTGTTGAATTAAAGGACGTCGCCGCCGTCCGGGACGCGATCAAGAAAGCATTCAAAGACGATGCCTACGCCACACCAATTCTGTATCAAGGCGATACGATTTGGGACATCAAGGATCCAAACGCCAAGGACCGGTTGTTTAACAACATGTCGGCCGTCGTTCACAATGGCGTTCTAATCATCGGCTCCACCGTGGAGTACGTAAAAGCCCTGATGGATCGCAAGCCGGACAACGCATTTGCCAAGAGCGTACACTACATTGCCGTCGAGAACGCTCTGAAGGCGCTAGGCGCCAATGGGGATGCGATTCGCGGGTACAGCGATACTCAACGGGCGACTGAGGCGAACTACGAGATGTTACGAGCCAACCGGTTGCCCGAATCGAAGTCGATGCTTGCCAACTTTCTCAACGGGCTTTGGCCCACGGGCGATGAGGCGGTGAAACGCGAGCCCAAGATCGACGGCAAGAAACTACCGCCGTTCGGCCAAGTAAAGCAGTTCTTCCGACCTGGCGGATTCTATATTCACTCAACCGACAGTGGTTGGTCCATCGTCGGCTGTCTCTTGCCCTAGTCCTAGTTGTTCAAGCTGAGCGGTCTTGAAGCTGGGTTGAGAAGCGCGCTGCAACAAGCGCGAAGAGCGCTGAGGTCTTGCTGCGTCACCATTCCTGAACGGTCTCCGCGGAGCCAGCTAGCTATCGCCAAACGAACTCGGCCACGATTGGGTAATGGTCGCTGAGATCGCGTTCGGCTTCGGGGATCTCATAGTATCCGTCGCGGTGATCGCTGTCCGGCTTGCCTTGAATAGCTAGATCACGGCGGACTCGAACACGGCTGAGCACGAGTTTCGTCTCGCCTTGCTTGGGTTCGAGAAGATTGGGACTGACGAGAATCCGGTCGAATTGGGCGCCGATCATGTGGGTTGCTCGCTCGTCGTTTGCCATCAGCGTGTGCAGGTCAACGAGATCGTCATCAGGGGCGGGGTCCCCGCGCCCGCTGAAAATGCCGATCTCGCTATCCGCCGCCGCGGGTGTCCGTTCGCCGCTGTTGAAGTCGCCGAGCACAATCAGGTTGGCCTCTCTCTGGCGTTCCTCGTCGAGCCAAGCCTTGCCGAGTCTCGCTTGGCGCTGGCGAATCGCGGCGGCGCTAGCGCTCGCGCGCAAATGCAAGTTGAACATCGTTAGCGTCGTTGTTTGAGCTCCCTTACTCCAGCGAAATCGGGCCCATTGGTGCTTAGAAATGTTGTAGAGCTTCTTGTCGCCGAACTGCTCGTTGGATTGCAACTTGCGTCCGAACTCCACCATGCCTGTTCGGTAGAGGATAGCCACGTCTTGCTCGGTATAGAAATCGGCGCCGAGCACGAAGGCGATTCGATAGTTCAGGTTATGCTCGTTGCGCAGGCGTTGGCAGAGGTAGTAGAGGACCTGTTGGTTCTCGACTTCTTGTAAAGCGAGGATTGTCGGTTGCATTTTCGCAATCGCCGTGGCGACCTGATCTCGCTTCCATTCCCAGTCCTTTTTCGACGGCGCAGTTAGTTTCTTTGAGAGCTTGCTGAAGTTGTCGCCTGGATTGTCGTCAAAAAACCACTCCAGGTTCCAAGTCGCGATGACCAATTTGTCAGGCCTTTTATCAGCCCAAACGCGATTGCTAAACAAGCAGGCGAGAGTCGCGACGAGAATGAAGCGAAAAGAAAACATCTAGGTAGTCGTCCTCAAAGGTTTGGCAGCGGGTTGGGCGAGTTGTACTGAGGGTTTAAGCTCTCTGGCCGAACAGCGTGTGGTTGACGCCGTTTTCGTTGATTTCAAAAAAACTGCCGACTTTCAACCAATTGGCAATTTTCTAATCTAACGCCTGTGCTAGAGTTCAACGTGCTCAAACTGAAATCGTTCGTCGGAAAACGCAAAGTAATCGCGGGCAGCATGCGACTACAAACGAGTGTGCCGGGAAACATCTTGCCGCCAAGATCCCGTGTCCACCTGACGATCTGAGATCACTTGAGTCCTCGCCGCGAGCTTACTTCGACCCTCCCAACCTACGCTGCAATGACCCACCCGCCGATTCAGTTGTCCGACCGGATTTCTCATGATTTCCGCACGCCGTTGACCGTGATCAAGGAGTATGCTTCGATCATACGAGACGGCGTCGTCGGTGATGTAAATTCTCGGCAGACCCGTATGTTGAATGTGATCGACGACCGCGCTGATGACATTCATCTGCTTGTCGAGAATCTCCTCTTCCTCGCCAATCCGGACGCCTCTCCAGAACACGTCGATCGCCGCCGCGTCGACCTTGGTGAAGTTGTCCGGCTAGCTCTCTCGCAAACCGAGCCCAGGTGCCGCCTGGTCGGTTGCCAATTGCATTTGACCGCTCACAATCCCGAGCAGAACGAATGCTATGGCGACGACAAGGGGCTTGCCCAAGCTGTTCGCAACGTGATCAGTTTCGCCTTGAAGCACCGTGGCGAGGCGGCGGACATCGTCGTTCGCCTCGAGAACGATGAATGCCAACGCAACTTGTTGGTCTCGATTCCCGTTGTGCTCGATGCCGATTCAGAAGCTGCCTCAAGCTTGAGACCGGTTGATCTTGGCGTTGGTCTCGACGTCGCAGAACAACTGTGTCGGCTAAGTCTCGGCCAGCTGTCAATCCGTCGGTTTGCAGGCGACGATGGTCAACCTGCGGCGGAAGTTGAGTTGTCCTTACCGGTCTTCAAGCGAGACGTTATTGTGCCTCGGTACCTGGATTGGCTCAACGGATCACCGACTGCTTTGGATGCCGACGTGCTTGTCGTGGAAGACCCACAGCCGGGCGGGAACGCCGGGCGCCCAACCAGCCTGGAAAGCACTCTTCGGTACGTGCTGGAAGGCAATGAGTTGTTGATGGAACTGGGCGAATCGAGTTGGTTGGTCGTCTCGCCTCGCTGCATTAATCGGCTCGACTTGATCGACCGAATAACCGAATTGAATGCGCAACTTGGACGGGACTGTCCGATGAAATTCGCCCGCCGCGACGCGCCGCTGAATCAAGGCGCCCAAGTCGTTCTGGCAACGGTGGACGAGATGACAGAATCGTCTCTGGCGGTTTGAACAGTTTGTTCAAGTCGCATTGGCCACGACTCGGTGAAAGTGCAATCGAACTTCGCCATCGAGCACTCGCCTCACGCCTTCGACGAGACACCTTGGCTCGTTGTCTTCTTGCCCGGTGCGAAGAATGTCGTCAAGCTTGGCGCCGGGGGGCACGGCGAATGTCGCTTGGTTGATGATCTGATTGCCCGCATCCAACTCTGGCACGATGAAGTGGCAGGTGGCGCCATAGGTCAGCATCCGTGATGCGTGGGCGTCTCGGTAAGGCTGAATCCCAGGGAAACCTGGCAGTAGCCCATGGTGCAGATTGATAATTCTTCCGCCAGCATACTTCCAGCAGGTCGCGGCTGGGAGGATTCGCATGTAGCGAGCGAGAATGACGTAGTCAATCTCGAACTCATCGAGCAGGTCGACCAGCTTGTCATCGTCGGCTCGCCCTTTTTCGTCGCCTACGCTCCGCCAGGGCACATCAAATTGTTCGGCAATGCTGCGGCAAGCGTCGCGATTGCCAATCACCACCGCAGGTTTCGCCCGAAGCTGGCCGTCGCGAATAGCGCGCAGCAGCGCCAGAGGCGGTTCAGGACGAAACGTGGTGCAAATAGCCAGCCTGGGGCTCGCGGCTCGTTCGTCCGGCGACCAAACTCGCACCGACAGATTCTTCATCCGGCCGATCTCCGCCAGCGAGGAACGCAACGTGGCGAGCTGAGCGTTGGGGAGTTCGATCCGCAGCAACATCGCGAAGATGGCCTCTTCGTCGTGGTCGTACATTTGGATTTCGCCAATGTTGGCCCCTTCACCCGTAACATGGTGAATTATCGGGTCGGCCAGGCGAACGTTGTCTGGGCCGACGGCAGTTATCACGATCTGCATGTCTCGAATTCAGCTCCGTTGATAGGTCCATTCCGAGTCGCGGGGCTCACTCGCGCCAAGCCTCCGCCATTTCAGGCTTTGCTGGACAAGGATAGCCAGTCGTCGGCCGATTCCAAAGACCGGATTGAGCGAGCGAAGGCTGGTGTGAAGGTGCGAACGGGCCTGCGCTCTTCAGGGCGTCGTTCCCGACTCTTACCAACATCGCCGACCCTGTTCACTCTCGAAACCGTTTGTTACGCTGTCAGCCACCGTTTGGCGTCGGCGAGGGAGTGAAGCACGATCGAGATAGGATTGGGACCTATGGTCAAAATGGGCGGCAAGCCGGACCGCAGCTCGCTGGGTCCCGAGGAAGTTTTGTGCGAGCACTGCACTGCCAAGTGCTGTCGATATTTTGCCTTGCCAATCGAGAAACCGAGAGACTATCGCGATTTTGAGTTTCTCAGGTGGTATTTGCTGCACGAACGCGCGTCAATTTTTACGGAGGAGGGCGACTGGTACCTGCTCGTTCACACGACCTGCAAACATCTGCACAACGACAATCTTTGCGGGATCTACGAGACCAGGCCCCAGATCTGTCGCGACTACTCCAGCGATGATTGCGAATACGAGGACGATTGGACTTACGAGCAGTACTTTGAAACTCCCGAACAGGTGGCCGAGTATGCGGAAGCTGTATTGCCTCGGCGCGGCCGCGAGTCGATTCGAAGTGAGAAGCCGACCTCGCTTCCGCTTATTCAGTGAACGTTTGGGTCGTTCTTGGCTCACTTTCTGTATCTCGCTTCAAGCATCACTCTATCGAACCCAGAAGCAAAGTCGAAGACCATGATCGAGCCACGCATTTTGAAGGGGTTTCGCGACTACTTGCCCGAATCGATGATGCCGCGAGAACAGTTGATGGAGACGTCGCGAAGGGTCTACCGGTCCTTTGGTTTCTGCCCCATCGATACGCCGGCGCTGGAATACCGCGAGACATTGCTGGGCAAGGGGAGCGAGGAAACCGATCGCCAGACCTACACCTTTCAAGATCACGGACAGCGTGATGTCGGAATGCGGTTCGACTTAACCGTCCCGCTCGCCCGTTTTGCAGCCATGCACATCAATGATCTCGGCGTCCCTTTCAAGCGGTACCAATTGGGAACCGTGTGGCGTGGCGAGAACACGCAGCGCGGCCGATATCGCGAGTTCATTCAATGTGATTTCGACACCATTGGGACCAGAGCCGTTGCCGCCGACATCGAGACGGCGCTCGTCATTCACGAGTTGATGACGGCGATTGGCGTTGGCGGCTTTCAGATCAAGCTCAACAATCGGCAAGTCCTGAACGGTTTGCTCGAGAAAGTCGGGCTCGCCGACAAGTCAAGGCAGGTCTTGCGATCACTCGACAAGCTTCCCAAGATTGGGCGCGAGAAAACGGCGGTCGAGATGATGGAGACATCCGGCGCTAGCCAAGCTCAGGTCGATCAAGTTCTGCAGTTATCGGAGTTGTCGGGCAATACGAACGAGATCCTCTTGGCCCTGGACAAGTTGCTCGCGGGCAGTGAGACAGGTTTGGAGGGCGTCGAGCGATTGCGGGCGATCGTAAGCGGCTTCTCCGCGGCCGTCCACGACCCGTCCTGTTTGTCGCTAGATGTTTCCATCGCGCGCGGACTTGACTATTACACCGGCGCGGTCTTCGAGACCTTTCTTGACGAGCTTCCCAAGATTGGCAGCGTTTGTTCGGGCGGCCGCTATGACAACCTGGCTCAACTGTTCACCAAGAAAGAGCTGCCAGGAATCGGCGCTTCGTTGGGTCTGGACCGCCTACAGGCCGCGTTGGAAGACCTTGGGAAGATCGAAAAAGTTCGCACTCCGGCCGATTTGATCATCATCTACTTTGACGCCTCGAGACTCAACGACTACCTGCAAATCTCGTCTCAGCTTCGCCGGGCAGGGATTGGAGTCGAGCTGTACCCTGAGCCGAAGAAGCTGAAACAGCAGTTCAAGTATGCAGACCGAAGAGGGTTTCGCGCTGCATTGATCATTGGCGAGAGCGAATTCGCCGAGAATCAGTGCCAACTAAAGGACATGAACACGGGCGAAAGCGATACGATCAGTTTGGATGCCGATTGCCAAGCGCTTGCTGAAGCCGTCAAACGCCTGATTTCGGCCTGAGCAGACGGTTGTCAGGCGGGCCACCACACGCCTTCTCAGGCATGTTATGATGGTGGTTTGTGGGCTCGTGAACCGACGGTGTAACGAGATACCCTGTTTGCGACTTGGTTGAGTCGCTGCACGACAGCCCCAGTGGACTTCGAACGAGGCAAAATTCGTGTTGCTGGCAAAAACATGGGCTTTTGGGTACGCGTTGGTCATCCTCGGCGTCATTCTAGGCGCTGTCGTATTAGCTCGGCCGAGTCGCCGTAAGCCGGAGAAGAAAGAGATACCGGACATTTGAGCCTTGTTTCAGGCTGCGCTCGCGCGTCGGTTGTTGACGAAATCGTCGATGGCGTCAACCACTTGTGTTTGTTCGCCTTCCGTCAACTCGGGGAAGATCGGTAGGCTCAACACCTCGGCTGCCGCCTTGTCGGTTTCCGGCAGATCGCCGATTACCATCGGTGTGTCGTGAAAGCAAGCTTGTCGATGGATTGGGATCGGATAGTAGATCTCGGCGCCAATCCCCTGTTGAGCCAATGTCTCGCGCAACGCGCCCCGAGCGTCACGGGGAACTCGAATTGTAAATTGATTCCACACGTGTCGACCGTCAATCTCGTCCGGAATTCCGAGCTGTTCGTTGAGGCCCCGTTGAGCAAAGAGGGCCTGGTAGCGCAAGGCGTTCGCCCGTCGTTGTTCCGTCCACTCTTCGAGCCGGCCTAGTTTGACCAGCAGGGCCGCCGCTTGCATGGTGTCGAGTCGACTGTTGATGCCGACCACCTTGTGTTCGTATCGCGGTCGCATTCCGTGGGCTGCGAACAGGCGTAGCCGATCGGCGATAGGTTGATCGTTGGTGACCAACATGCCGCCATCGCCTAGTCCGCCGAGGTTCTTCGTTGGGTAGAAGCTGAAACAACCGACATCGCCGAGTGATCCGACTCCCTTGCCGCCGAGATTTGAGCCGATTGCTTGGGCGGCGTCCTCAATGACCTTGATTTTCGAACGTTCCGCGATCTCACAGATTTCGACCATCTTGGCGGGTTGGCCAAACAGATGGACGGGAATGATCGCCTTCGTCCTTGGCGTTATTGCTCGCTGAACGGAATCCGGGCAGACGTTGAATGTCTCGGGAACGATGTCGGCGAAGACGGGTACTGCGCCGAGTCGCGTGATCGCGCTGACGGTGGCGAAAAACGAGAAACTGGGGGCGATAACCTCGTCGCCAGGCTCGATTCCCAATGCCATCAGCGACAGCAATAGGGCGTCACTGCCCGAGGCGCAGCCGATGGCATGTTCGGTTCCGCAAAGTGCGGCAACTCGATCTTCAAGCTGCCTGACGTGAGGACCATGTAGAAAGCGGCCAGAATCAAACACGTCTGCAAATGCTTGTAGTATTTCGTCGCGAAGAGGCTGATTCCCCCGCGGAACGTCTAGAAGCGGCACTCCATTGTTGCTTGCCATCCATGGGCTCCTTGCCGTCGTTGTCGAACGGAAGGAAGGATAGGGCTGGCGTCGCAATTGGTCAAGGCGTGATCACGTTTGAGTTAAGTGGCTTAGGCGACACGGTTTAGGGCGACCGGTCTGGTTATTTCAGTCGGTAGACTCGGACGGCGTTGTCGTGGAGGAGCTTTTTCTGCTCAGCGGCCGGCCGCTCGGCGATGACCTGTTTCAACGCGTTGACCCATTGCTTGAAGCTGCCGCCCAACTTGCAGACCGGCCAATCGCCTCCAAAGACGACTCGGTCCGGCCCGAACTCGTCCAGGCAGAAGTTGATGATTGGGGCCAAGTGGTCAGGTTTCCAAACCGGTTTTGGGACACGGGCGATGACGCCGGAGATTTTACAAACGACATTCTGCAATCCCGCTAGTTTTGCGATTGAGCGCTTCCACGGTTCGGCCTTGTGAGCAGGCGTCGCCGACCCGCTTTCTCCAGCAAGGAAAGCGCTGGGGTCTGCATTTCCGCAATGGTCCACGATAAAAGTCGTCTCTTTGCAAAGTCCCGCGAGCTTGGCGCCGTCGTCCAGCTCGGTTGGCCGCATGCAGAGGTCGTAGGTCAGACCCTTCTCGCCGAGAAACCGCATGGAAGCCACGAATTGACGTTCCAGACAGAGCCCTTGCTTCGCGCTCGGCACGTGCAGCACTTGCCGCACACCTTTGACGTATCCACTTTCGAGAAGCGGCGTCAGGTACCCAGCGAATCCCTCTTGGTTGGGCCTTCCAGAAATGACAGCGGCCGCGGTCGGATGTTGCTTGCTCTTTGCCAACTCGATCACATGCCTCGCCTCGCGCACATGATCGCGGGGGTGAACGTCAACTTCCATGTAGATCGCCTTGACGACATTGAGCCCTTTGACAGCGGCAAGGTAGTCCTTGGTGACGTGGTTAGAGGCCAGAACCGGCGCCGCGTTAGCCAGCCAGGGGGGCTTGAACATTCTCAAGTCCCAAAGATGTTGATGGGTGTCGATGATTGGCAAGTCGGCGCTTGGCAAGACAGCCTTGGCAGCAGAGGCTGTTGATTGGATGCCAGAGAGCATTGATAGTGTGGCGGAAGCCTGCAGGAATTCGCGGCGCTGCATGTCGGTTGTCCCATGAATTGATGGCGCCGGGCCGCTAGAGCGGAGCATCGCCCGGTCAGGTCGCTTCATCGTAGTCCATCACGCGGGCAATTCACAATCGGGTGCGCCGGCGGATCTTGGGGCGAGCATAAGCGTCCGAGAAATTCCGAGTTCCGTTGCCAGAGACTTAGCAGACCTTGACGGGCTGACTCGGCCGAGCGGACAGGAGTTGTTCGAACGCGCGGTCGAGTCCCGCGTCTTGCAGGTAGCAGTGATCCGGCGTGAAACTCGATTCCTGGCAGGCGACCGCCGCATAGACCGCCGACAGGGCGGAAAGGCCATCACGCAGTCTGCTGCGGCGCGGTTCATGATGGAATTCGGCAGCTTCGAGCGTTGATTCCGGCAGCCCCCAAATTGATGCCAGGAAGCCGCCGGCTTGCATGTGATCGACGCCAAGGACTCGCTGTTCGACTTGCCAAAGAGGTCGTCCAGTTTGCTCCGCGAGCAGGCTGAGTTGCTCGTACTCGTCCGGCGCCGTGACGGCCAGTGCCAGGCGACCGATATCATGCAACAAGCCCGCGAGGCGAAACTCTTCACAATCGGAATCCGGCTGCCTGCATTGGCGTCCGAATTCGCTGGCCAACGCAGCGGCGCGAGCTGACTGACTATGGAAGCCGTCGATATCAAATACGCCAAGCAGAAGATCGCGGCTCACCGTCCCGGCCAGCTCGCGTCATTGGCGGTGATCGAGCGAATCAGCAAGATGGCCAACGCTACAGGGCTCGTCCGCCAGTTCGGCCCTGCACTTGAGCAAGGCCGAAGCAATGGAGGCATCTTGCTCAATGGTTTGGGCGAACGCCTCAGCAGAACAACCGAGTTGGTCGGCCAACTGGATCGAGTCAGAGCGGATGGGCAGAGAGTCAATGCTCAACAACGCGCGGCGGACGTCTGTGTCGGCAACCAACGACCTTGCATGAATCACTGCCTGAGTCATCTTCTCGATGCAATCCACACGGTGCCGGTTGACGACTCGGTGGAAGAGCGGAAGATCCGAGAGCTGCTGCACTGGCGTCTTTGAATTCAGTAAGACGCGAACCACCTGGGGCCCGACGCGGCGGACTTCTCTCAGCGCCTCCCTCCAACCGGGCCAAGACGCATCGACGACAAACACATCAGACCGAATCGCTGCGGCCAAGTTCAGCTCGTTACTGAAACTGCGAACTTGCCATCTGGCGAGATGCGATGTGGGTTGGAATATCTTCTCGTCACTGTTTGCCCCCAGGCAATGAAGTTCCAACATCGTTGCACCTCGCAAAGACTGCATGGCCGCTCGGTGGAATCACCGTCGGAAAGGAGGACGTTTGGGGGAACGCCTATCTAAAACGTACGTTACAATGCTCACACGTGCGGCCGATTGATTTCTGTTTTGGTCGGGAAAGTTGACGGCTGCAGATAGTTGGGGCGCATTCGTGCGGAACGCCTCCCAGTTGGGCGGGAAACCACTGTTGAGTTGAAGGACCAGAGTCTTGCCGAAATCGCCGCCACAGTGGTATTCCGACATGGAAGTCGATCTGCACGGCCAAGTGAGGCGAGATGACTCGCCCTTTTTCGCTTTGCGGCGGGGCGTGGAAGAGGCGGTTGGGCAACGGATCGACGACGACGACTTCGTCGGCCAATGCGTCCAGACGATGTTGCTGCTTCGCAGTTTCGACGTCGCAGAAGGTGGCCGCCTGAGCTCCGATGGGCCGTTGCGGAATTGGCTGATTCAGCAACGGGGTCTTGATTGGTCGACGTTGTTGCTCGCCTACGCCCGTTGGAGCCAATCGCCGACGTTTTCACCAATTGGGAACGAGCTCGGGGGCTCGTCTCGCGGCTGGGATGACTACGGTCCTTTCCTGGCCAGGTTCGATCCAGGCAGGCGGAACAAGCGTGGCGTGTTTTTTACGCCTCAACCGGTGGCGGCGTTTGTGATCGCCGAAGTTGACCGAATTCTCCGGGACGAGTGGCGGATCCCGGCTGGGCTGGCTTTGCTTTGCCAACCAGCGTGTGGCTGGACGCTGACGGATCCGGCTGTTGGCTCGGCGGTGTTTCTTTGTGCGGCGATTCAGAAGCTGGCAGCTTTCCTTGAGGTCGAGTTGGGCGCGGCGGCGAAGGGCGGAAAGGAGTTCGCGTCCTGTCTGAGGCCGGCGGTGGAGCAGCTGCAAGGGCGGGATGTCCTGCTGCCGGCTTGTGCGCTCGCCCACCTCCGTATTGCTATTGAGTTACAGCGAATCGGGTACTGTCTCGAGGATGTCGTTCAAATCGATGTCCGCTTGGCGAACAGCTTGCAGCGGCCGAGCGACGAGTTGAGTGGCGCCGCGTCGAAGTTACTGATCGTGGGCAACCCGCCGTTTTCGGGGATATCGCAGAATCGAAATCCTTGGATCGACTCGCTCATGCGGGAGACTCGCCGAGGCTATTACTCGGTGGACGGCGAACGGCTCAAGGAGCGAAAACTCTGGCTCAGCGATGACTACGTCAAGTTCTTTCGTGTCGCACAGGACAACATCGAGAGGGCAGGGGAGGGGGTACTCGCATTCGTCACGAACCAGGCGATGATCGACAATGCGACCTTTCGCGGCATGCGTTGGAGCTTGCAGCAGACCTTCAATCGCCACACGATCGTCGATCTGCATGGAAACCGAAAACGAAACGAACTCGACTTGCAAGGTCAACCGGATCAGAACGTGTTCGAGATCGAACAAGGTGTCGCTATTTGCCTGATGCGTCGCCATGAATCGGAAGCACAAACCGCTGTTTCATTTGAACATGCCGAGTTGTTTGGCGCGCGCGACGAGAAGCTTGCCATGTTGCAGGCCTGTGCGACGGAGAATGTGCCGCTTCCGCGGACCGCCTTCGGTTCCTCGCCTCCGCACTTCTTGTTGTCGCCTTCCGATGAGTGCGATCGGTTTCAGCTGGGACTCTCTCTCCCGGACCTTTTCCCCGTTAACTCGACTGCTCCCGTCACGGCTCGAGACCGGGTGGTAGTGGCCCACACGCCGGCAGAGCTGCTCGAGAGGATCGGCTCGTTTCGCGATCTATCGCTTTCCGATGCGGATGTCCGAGCCGCTCTGTTTGGCCGCAAGTTGGATTCTCTTCAGAGGCATGGCCGTCGCCAGAGAGAATACGAACTGGGGGACACGCGGGGTTGGCGCCTCGCGGAAGCTCGACGGCAAATCGCAGCCGATCCGGCTTGGCGAAATCGTTCGCGGGCTTGCTTGTACCGCCCGTTTGACGTGCGGTCAATCTACTGGACCCCAACGATGATCGATTGGCCTCGCCCGGCGGTTTCAAAGCACTTGTGCGACGGAAACAACCTCGTGCTGATTTCACGTCGACTTCGCCCGCCCAAGTCGAGGGGCGTCTATCTTTGGGCTTGTACGGGTTTGGCGCTTGATGGCGTCATTCGTTCGGACAATCGTGGCAGCGAGTCGTTGTTTCCCATGTTGCTTCGAGGCAGCGATGCGACTGCCAACATCGACTCGGTTTGGCTCGAGTCGCTTGCACTGCGCTGTCAACTAGATTACGCCGCATCGCCTCGGGGTGATCTGACGAAGACTTTCGGCACTCATGACGTCGCGGGTTTTGTCTACGCTCAATTGCAATCACCCCGGTATCTGAATCGCTTCGCGGGCAATCTTCGGCAGGAATTTCCCCGTGTCTTCCTGCCGCATGACCGTGAGTCGTTTGTTGTGCTGAGCAGTCTCGGTCACGAACTGTTGGACTGCCATCTCGCGGAACAATGGGGCAGTGCCGCCGGCACTATGACCGCTGGCAGCGATTCGTCGCGGCGCAAGTGCGGGTCGCAATCCGTTCTTCAATCGCCGTATCCGATTTGGGCGGACGGCTGCGTACAAATCGGTGAAGGGGACTACATTGAGTCAGTTCGAGCCGAGGTATGGGAGTTCCATGTAGGTTCGCATCAAGTTTGCTGCAAGTGGCTAAAGGACCGGCGAGGACGGTGTCTTTCGGCGACCGATAGGGTGTTCTACCGCAGGATTCTGAACGCGATCGAGGCCACGCTGGCGCTTCGCGCAGCGATACCAGGTGACGTCGATGAGCATGGTTCTTGGCGACTTGAACCGACTCGGCGACCGCAAATCACGCGATTGGTTGACATGGCCCGCTAAGCCCTGCATAAAGGTGAGTGATCTTCCGGCACCAGACCCCCCGGTGAATCGAGTGGAATCGCGCCTGGCCAAAAGGCGTTTGTGCAGATTGTTCGAGTGATGTCTTGCGTTGCCTCCGTGGAATTTCTGTTCGTCATGTCGACCGTGTTGCGAGTTTGGTCGAACATCACAGGGCAGCCCATTACCCTTTAAGAGTGAGAGGCTCGACATGCCGATTCCGTTTAGCTGTCCGCACTGCGGAAACCAATCCACCGTAGCAGATCAATACGCCGGGCAGACCGGTCCCTGCGCGGGCTGTGGTCAGAGGATCACGATTCCCCTGGCCGTAGCTGGCAAGAAATCGTCTAGTTCAGGCGCGATTATTGCGGTCATTGTCGGCGTGGCTGGTATTGGATTTCTGCTGATAATTGGATTGTTGGTGGCACTGTTGCTTCCCGCCGTACAGGGGGCTCGCGGGGCGGCGCGAAGGGTGCAAAGCTCAAGGAACATGAAGCAGATCGCCCTGGCGTTGCACAACTACCACGACACCTACAACACGTTGCCGCCCGCCTACATTCCGAACGACGATGGAACAAGACGAACCAGCTGGAGAGTGCTCGTCTTGCCGTTTCTAGAAGGCAACGGCGTTTACCAGCAATATGACATGGGCCAGAACTGGGATCATCCCGCCAACGCGTCCGTGCGGCAACTGATGATGCCAACGTATCGCTCTCCCAGTTCGCCTAGCCCCAACATGCAAGAGGCACATTATCTCTTAATCACTGGGAAAGGAACAGCGTTTGACGGCGCCACGTCGAAGGGGTTTCGAGATATGCTCAATGGAACGTCGAACATCGCCCTGGCCGTTGAAGTGCAGGGCCACAACATAGAATGGAGCCAGCCGAAGGACGTCGACATTGGCGAATTGCCAAAGTTGATACAGTCTGGGGCGGTCGGCAACTTGGGCACGGCAACGGTGATGATGGCCGATGGTTCTGTGCAGCAGATGCCGCTCGCCAACCTTGGACCCCAATTGCAAGCGATGGCCCGCATCGCCGATTAGAAATCGCGTCGCCCCTTCCTCCGCTCAATAACTTAAATTCTGACAAGAGTGTGACATGCCAATTCCTTTCAGTTGCCCCCACTGTGGCAAGAGCACCGTGGTTTCCGATGACTACGCCGGGCAAGTTGGTCCGTGCGCAGCGTGTGGCCAACAAATCACGATTCCCGGATCTGGGCCGTTCGCGTCGCAGCCGCCACCCTCCAAGAAGTCTTCATCGAACACAGGTCTGATTGTGGTCGGCTGTGCGGGCGCGGGAGGGTGCCTGTTCCTGGCCGTGCCAATCTTGATCGCTCTGCTTCTGCCGGCAGTCCAGGCTGCGAGAACCGCGGCGCGGCGGACACAAAGTTCGAACAACTTGCGACAGATTGGCCTAGCGCTGCACAATTACCACGACACATTCAAGACCTTTCCGCCTGCCTATATTCCGAATGACGACGGTTCGCCTCGTACGAGCTGGCGAACCATGATCTTGCCCTTTGTCGACGAACAGGGATTGTTCGACAATTACGACTTTGACGTTGACTGGGATGACCCGGCCAATGCGCTCGCCCGGAACACTCAGATTCAGCACTATCAGTCGCCTCACGCCGTCTCAAGACCCAACGCGACGAACTACTTCGTCATCACCGGTTCTGGCACGATGTTTGACGGCGCCACGCCATGCCGTATCGCCAAGATCACGGATGGCACATCGAATACTGTTATGGCCATCGAAGTTGTGGGTCATGACGTTGAATGGAGTCAGCCTGCGGACGTGCCAATCGACGGCCTCGACCAGTTGCTCGCGTCAGGCGCTTTTTCTGGAGCTGCGGGGACGTTCAACGTACTAATGGCTGATGGCTCGGTTCGCGCGATGTCCATTGCCGAGGCCCAGGCCAATCTAAAAAGCATGGCGCTTATCAGCGATGGTCGCTGAGGCGAAGGAGTAGGCGGTGCCGATTCCGTTCAACTGTCCCGAGTGCGGCAAGCACACGCTGGTAGCCGATGTCTACTCTGGGAAGACGGGACCGTGCTCGGGATGCGGCGCCGATGTGACCGTCCCGGAACTTACGGACAAGGTAAACAAGCCGCTGAGTCCCTTGTATATTCTCGTGCCGATTGGGGCCGCGTTGAGGATCGGCATTTTGGCTGTGTTCGCCATTGCTGCCGCAGTCGTTCCTCGGGCTGGAGGTGCAGCCCAAGTCGCTCGGGTTGCTGCCTCCGTGCCCGGAAGCAGCAACAACTTGAAACTGATTGGGTTGGCGCTGCACAACTACCACGATGTCCACGGGACCCTTCCGCCCGCCTACGTAATCGATGAAGACGGACAGCGCACGACCAGCTGGTGTGTGTTAATCGTGCCCTACGCCGCCTCCCCGCGATTGGCGGAGCAATACGATCATGAGGCGGCATGGGACTCGCTAGAGAACCGCTCGTTCCGCAACACCGGGCCCGCTGTGTTTAGCGCCGACCCCAGGCCTGCCTACTCGACGTTCGAAACAAGCTATCTGCTGCTCACGGGTCCGGGCACTGCTTTTGAAGCCGGTAACGCCGCCAGCGTGGGCGGTTTTTCGAACCCGCTTGCCGACATAGCCATCGCGGTTGGCGTCAGGTCGAGCGGCATCGAGTGGTCGGAGCCGAGAGATCTGTTGATCGACGACTTGCCCGCCTGGCTCAACTCGGGCAAGTTGGTCGACGGAAACGGCAGAGTAACGATTCTCATGGCCGACGGCGGCATTCAGGCGATCACACCAGCGGAAGCGGCCCAGAAACTGCGGCAAATGGCAATGACCGGCGCCGCGAAATAACAAGTCGGCTTTCGCGGCTAATGCCGGCAGCTCCTCTGTTGTCTACTCGCAGCCCCTCTGTCGTCTATTCATCGTCTTCTCGCAGCTTTGCGATGACGGAGTAATCCTCGAGCGTGGACGTGTCGCCAGCGAGTTCCTTGCCGGAAGCGATATCGCGCAACAGCCGCCGCATGATCTTGCCGCTCCGTGTTTTCGGCAATGCGCTGGTAAAGCGGACATCGTCCGGCTGGGCCAACGCTCCGATTTCCGTGCGGACATGTTGGCGAAGCTCCTGCTTCAACTCGTCGCTTGCTTCGGCGTCTTTCAGCGAGACGAACACTGCGATGGCTTGCCCTTTGAGCTCGTGTGGGCGTCCAACGGCAGCCGCTTCGGCCACGTTGGGGTGGCTGACCAAAGCACTTTCCACTTCAATCGTGCTCAGGCGGTGCCCCGAGACGTTGATCACATCGTCGATGCGTCCCATGATCCAGTAATAGCCGTCCTCATCTTGCCTGGCATTGTCGCCAGCAAGATACTTGCCAGGGAGCTTGCTCCAATACTGCTCCTCGTATCGCGCTTCGTCGCCCCAAATGCCGCGTAACATGCCTGGCCAAGGTTGGGTCACGACAAGCCACCCGCCAGAGTTTGGGGGCACTTCCGCACCTGTTTCATCGACGATGGCCGGAACGATGCCCGGCATCGGCTTTGTGCAACTGCCCGGTTTCGTAGGCGTTGCTCCGGGGATAGGCGACATCATGATGCCGCCCGTTTCCGTTTGCCACCAGGTGTCGACGATCGGGCATCGCTCGCCGCCGATCGTCTTGTGATACCAGATCCAGGCTTCGGGATTGATGCCTTCGCCGACCGTGCCCAAAAGGCGGAGACTGGAGAGGTCGTGCTTCGCGGGATGCTGATCGCCCCATTTGATGAACGCCCGAATCGCAGTTGGCGCTGTGTACAAAATGGTGATGCGATATTTCTCGATGAGCTCCCAGAAGCGGTCTTCGCCCGGCCAATTCGGCGCGCCTTCATACATCATGACCGTAGCGCCAGCCGATAATGGTCCATAGACGATGTAGCTATGGCCAGTGACCCAGCCGCAATCCGCAGTGCACCAGAAAATGTCGTCGTCGCGTTGGTCAAAGACCCACTCAAACGTCTTCTTCACATACAGGTTGTAACCGGCCGTCGTGTGCTTGATGCCCTTCGGCTTGCCTGTCGACCCACTCGTGTAGAGGATGAATAGAGGACTCTCGCTGTCCATCGGAGTCGCTGGGCAGTCGGCCGATGCGTTGTCCATCAGATCGTGCCAATAGTGGTCGCGATTCTCAGTCATCGAGATTTCGTTGCCGACCCGCTTGAGCACCACACAGTTTTCCACAGTGGGTGACTTCTTCAAGGCCTCGTCGACCGTCTCCTTCAGGGGAAGCACCTTGCCGCGTCGCCAGGCGCCATCCGAAGTCAATACGACTTTTGCGCTGGCGTCGTTGTTTCGATCGGCGATCGCTTCCGCGGAAAACCCGGCGAAGATGACTGAGTGAATTGCGCCGATCCTGGCGCACGCCAACATGGCGATAGCAAGCTCCGGCGTCATCGGCATGTAGATGGAAACCACGTCGCCCGCTTCAACTCCCAGGCTCTTGAGTGCATTCGCGAAACGGCAGACTTCGTGGTGCAGTTGCCGATAGGTTAGCGTGCGTTGGTCGCCCGGCTCGCCTTCCCAGACGATGGCCGCCTTGTTGGCCAGCTCAGAGTCGAGATGGGCGTCGAGACAGTTGTAGGAGGCGTTGGTCTTCCCACCCACGAACCACTCCACGTGGGGCGAATTCCACTTCATCACTTCGGTGTAAGGTTCAAACCAATGGAGTTCCTCTTTGGCAAACTTGTCCCAAAACGCCTCGGGGTTTTCTTTGGCTTCGTCGTACAAAGCCTGATAGGCGTCCATGGAGTCGATTGACGCGCTAGCCGCGAATTCCTTGCTGGGCGGAAAGAGACGCGTCTCGTGCATTACCGTATCGATATTGCCACTCGATGGATCGGACATCAACGACTCCTTAAACGCTCGATTGAATTGACCAGGCGGGCAATCGACGATGCGTTGGGTGATTGCTTCTCGGAAAAAACCGAATTTTAGGAGTCGGCGACAGGGGTGTCAACGAACGGACTCGCCGATAACGTGGGATAAACGGGTCATTCTCTGGAGCCGCAAGCGACTTTAGGGGATAGGCTATATGCGGGCGACGAGTCTCTTTCGCGGCCAGGCCTCTTGGCGGCGGCTTGGCGGCGGCTTGGTTTGGGCGGTTGCCCTGGGAGAAGTTGACCTATACGCCGAGCCAATTGGTGAGGCCGAGACGGAAGATGATCCAAAGGGCCTCTCTCGCCTCTCGCCCATCGATCTTTGATGTCCCCTTCTCGCGGTCTGCAAACACAATTGGCGCTTCCCCGAATCGCGCGCCGACCTGTTTCAGCCGCCAGAGAATCTCTTCCTGAAACGAATATCCGCGCGAGAGCATCTTCGAGAAGTCGAGTTTGCGAAGCAATTCGACGCGGAAGCAGCGGAACGCGCCGCTGCAGTCCTTGGGCTTTAGCCCCAACAAGGAGCGAGCGTAGAGGTTCACTCCCCGACTCATCATGCGTCGAGCGAGCGGCCAATCCTTGACGCCGCCCTGCGGCACATACCGAGAGCCGATCATCACATCGACCGGCGGTTCAGCCTGCATGCCGGCGATCAGAGAGGGGATATACTGCGGATGGTGGCTGAAGTCGGCGTCCATGTTGAGTACGTAGTCGTAGTCCTCTTCGATGGCGTACCGCATGCCCGCGATGATGGCTGTTCCCAGTCCAAGCTTGCCCTCGCGGTGCAGGCAGCGAATTCGCGAGTCGGCAGCCGTTTGCTCGTCGCACCACTGCCCTGTGCCATCGGGGGAATTGTCGTCCACGACAAGCAAGTCAGCCTCAGGCGCATATTCAAAGATCTCCTCCACAAGTGTGGGGAGGTTTTCGATCTCGTTATAAGTTGCAACGGTTATGAGGATCCGCACGACGAATTCCGCGTTGGAAAAATGAAAACAATTCGACACCTAAACATAGGACGCGAGCCTGCAACAGGGCGTGAATTTCGACGCCATCTGGGGCGCCGGGAGGGCCGCATGCGCAATGTACAAAGTAGGGGACTCGTCCTAGACGATTCGATTCGCACTAGCGGACTTCAGATTCGTAGATCGCGCGGTAGTAATCGATCGATCGCTGCAAGCCTTCTTCAAACGTGACTTGCGGCTCATAACCAAGCAGTCGCCGCGCGCTGCTGATGTCGGCCATACTCTCACGTACGTCGCCCGCCCTCGGCGGCTGATGTGATACGCCTATGCTTAGCCCCAGCATTTCGTTGAGCATGCGGATCAATGTCAACAGATCCGTCGATTGACCGTCGGCCAAGTTAAACGACATTCCCGCGATCCCTTCGGCGTCCGCGGCAAGCAGGTTGCCGTGCACGACGTTCTCGACAAAAGTGAAATCGCGAGACTGTTTTCCGTCGCCAAACACTGTCGGTTGTCTTCCCTCCAGCATCGCGGCAATGAACAAGGGAATCACGGCGGAATAGGGACTGTCCGGATCTTGCCTGGGACCAAACACGTTGAAGTAGCGAAGGCAAACCGTCTCCAGTCCATACGTATGGTGGAAAGCGCGGCAATAGTATTCACCGCTTAGCTTGGCGACCGCGTAAGGCGACAGCGGATCAGGCGCATCCGTCTCGCGTTTCGCCGATGTGGGTTGGTCGCCATAAAGACTGCTTGAGGCCGCGTAGATCAAACGTCTCACCGATGCGCGACGAGCCAAGTCGAGCAGCTGAAGGGTCCCAGTGACACAGGCCAGGTTGGTGTCCAGCGGACGCTCGACGCTTAGCGGCACCGAAGCCAAGGCGGCCTGGTGGTATACGACATCGACGCCTTGTAGAGCCGCTCGAACCAGCGAAGCGTCGCTCAAGTCGCCGGCGACAAATTCGACTTCCGATCGGAAACCGGCCAGATTCTCCACGCGGCCCGTCGAAAGATTGTCCAAGATGCGAACTCGATCGCCTCGGCGGACCAACGCCTCCGCAATGTTCGATCCAATGAACCCCGCGCCGCCAGTGACTAGATACGTCGTCATTTGTGATACAGCCAAACTTCGTCTTCGAGTGGCCTTTTTCGCTGTGAGGGTGGGATGGAATCGTGGCGGCTCAAGGCGCCGTTGAGCGCTAAGCCAAGTCCGTTCGCTAGTCTCGACGAAGTTGCGCAAATAGCTGGCGGTAATCCTTCACTATGGCTTGGGCCCGCCTTCCCCGTTCCTGTGAGGAATCGATCGCGCCATCATCCTCGATCACAATCAGTTCTTGATCATCGACGGCAATCATGGATTCGTCAATCAAGTCTTCGCCCGGCAAGTCAACATCGATGTCCACCTCGACCTGGCTTGCCTCGGCGTCGTCAGTTGAAATCGCGCTGAAGGAAGGCTCCCACTCATCGTTGTCCGACAACTCAACGCCGTCCGATATCTCAACGGGCTGCTCGCTCGCCGCAACACCAAATTGGTCTTCCGGCTTGGCCGCCTCGATCAAAGGCTCGCCGAGAGTGACGATTGGCGAGGCCAGTTCACAAAGGAGATTCTCGACGCCGACCGTTGCGACCGTGGTTTCGAGCATGTCCTCTGTCTCCGCGGTCGACCAAGTTAGGATTTCGCAGGCCTCTGCCGAGACTCCTCGCCCGCTCTCAACTTGATTAGACTCCGCCAAGCAGAACTCCGCAAATTGTTGGGAAAGCGGACCCGAGGGAACGACAACCGCCGGCACATTTTCCAACGAGGACTCGATGACGACTTCTTCATCCTCAAACCGTTCTAGAAACGGATCGTCCATGGAATCGACTGTCACAGGAGTCGCAAACACGTCGTCGTCAGTGTTTGTCGCGGCTATTGAATCGGCTTGTTCGGCTGGGACTTGCAAAGCGGTATCGACATCCGCGATGGCTTCGATCGGCTCTCCATCGAGTTCCCAACTCTCTGGCGATGTCGTCGCGCCGCCCACGGGGATTGAAATCGGCGCGAGTCGAAGCTCCGCCTGCTCTTGATCTTCATCCGCAGCGCCGAGCGCCGGGATAAATTCCGCCGAATCCGCTTTTCCGTCCGCCTCACGTTCGTTCAACGTTTCATCGGTAAACAGTTCATCATCGTCAAGCGAGCCAAATTCGATCATCGACTCCGCACTTCCAACCCCAACCGGCTCGCCATCAGGGTGAGAATTCTGAGCGTTCCACGGTGAAGGAAGTTGCTGCAGGTCGGCCCACGCTTCGTTGACGCCGTCCTCTGATACTCGACCCTGGCCGCCGCCGGACGCGAGCAGTAGCGCGTGGTCCGCCAACTGATTGATCAGCCGAGGTATCCCGTCGGCGGCGCGATGGATGGCCTCGATTGCCTCGCTCGAAAAGACCTCGTCCGGATTGCCCCCAACCGCCACGATCTGTCGTCGAACCATGTTGACCGTGTCTTCCATGGGCATCGATTCGAGATAGCAGCGAGAGGCGACGCGCTGATTGAGCGAATCGAGTTTCGGAAGAGCCAACTGTTCCTCCAACGCTCGCGTGCCAGCGAGCACAAGACGGACGCGCGGGTCTCCCTCGCGGACCAGATTCGTGATCATACGAATCTCTTCGAGCAGGCGAGTTGGCAGAGTGTGGGCTTCATCCACAAGCAGCAACATACCGGCCGAGTTGGCAGGGTCCAGCTGATCGATCAGCGACAGTCGCAGTTCGCCCTCCTCCATATTGCGGTAGGGCAACTTCAATTCAAACAGAATGTTCTGCAGCAAAGCTCGGCGAGTGCATAACCTTGCGCTCGCCAAAAGAACCACCTCGAAATCACGCTTGTATTGCTCGGCGAGGACATGCATCAAGAGAGACTTTCCAGTCCCTGCGGGCCCAATCAAAACCGCGGCGCTGTCTCCGCGATCGATGCTCTGTGTCAAAGTGTGCCGCGCATGCTCGATCGCTTCTGCCGGAAAATAGAGTTTGGAATTCGGCGCGGCGGAGAAGGGGCGAGCTTGAAAAGAGAAGAAGTTCTCGTACATTTTGTCCATCCTGGATGCGCTTGCAGATCCATCGGCCACATCGCATTCAACGCGAAGGCGAACCACGGCGTATTGGTATGATCGGACGATCACCCGACTCGCCTTCAGACCGAGTTGCTCAACCAAGGCGGGTTAGCGAAATCCGTTGCTCAATCGCTGGCCAACCTTCGCCACTCAAGCGGTTCCACTCAGGGAGAGTGCGACGACAGCAGTGATAGCAAACACAGCGGTTGCGACCTCAAGCATCAACAACAAGCCGCCATGGACATTTCGGTACTTCGATTGGAGAGCCGATCCGCCCAGATCATTGCTCGCAACGCCTTCTCCATCCGCCGTAACCTGACCCGATACCATCGTCACTGCTGCGATGATCGATGCGAGAAAGATCAGACTCACGCGGCTTGAACTCTTCGAACCGACTTCTCGCCGGGCGGGTGCTCCCTCGACCCAAGCCAACCTCTGGGGGGGAGACACGGTGTCGTTTTCGCTTGATGACAATCGACCAACGACTCGAAGACGCTCAACCTTCGATGCGTTTAATTCGTCTCGCAGTGCTTCGTAGTTGCGCCAGCGCTCCTGAAGACCAGCCTTCCGCTGATGCTCCGCCGCAATCGTCCAAGTCGGGCCGATGCCTTCGCGCTCCGCTTCTTGCGAGTCAAGGTTCGCCGTGTTGGCTGGAGCGGGAAGTTCTCGGTTCGTTTGGGCCAGTTTTCGCCCCGCTCGTTCCAGTTCATCTGCCAACCGCCTAACCACTGGGTGCCCGCGACGATGGGTCTCCAGCAGCTTTTCCACTCGCAGTTCGAGCCGGTCTCGCTTGCTCGCCAATTCCTCCCAAACTGGATTCACTCTTTTGGCGTGCTTCGCCGTGGGCGGGGACTTCGCGGCGGGTGCCTTTGTCGGTACTGGGCGGATCCACTCGTCATCCAGCTAATTCGAGACAAACTGTTCCATGGCAGCCTGGGCTGCATTCTCGCGCTGCTGGGCCGAATTCAGTTGGGCATTCGCCAAGTTGACGATTCGCGATCGTTCTAAGGGAAATTGAGTCGCGTTCAAGCGGAGAACGGCAATCTGCGCGAGGTGGCCCAACAAGCGTTCGCCAACCGCCACGTGCTTTGTCCGCAATTCCAGCCGGATACGGGCTGGCTCGTCGCCCTTCGACTGCTTCATCTTCACTCGCAAACTCGACTGAAGCGACGCGATCTCGTCTGGCAGAGGTTCGCTCCCGGTTGCTCGATGCAGAGCTTCCTTCAGGTTGTCCGAGGTCAACAGGGGACCGTTCAGAGCGCGCGTCTCCCAGTCCACTTCATTGGAGACTCGGATGACTGCCTCGATTTGTTCGCTCCCACCTGATTCCGGTATGAGCCAGATTCCACCCCACATGCAACCAGTAAATGTGACGACTGCGATATACGCCAATCGGAATGGGTTGACTTTGAGACGGGAAAGGTGAGACGGCATGTGGGCAAACGGGGGCGAAAGGTGGAGAATCACTGTTCCTGAAGAGAACATCACAGGATCAGCATCGTCTGGTCCACCCAACGGCCTTGAGAATTGGCGTCGTGGGCCGCGTATACTAACAATGCGCCGCCTGTGCCACCTCTTATGAGGGGGATCTGGCACTGGTGCGCAGCCTCAACCATCCGCGGCCATGAATCCCCTGGTTGCCTGCCGATTCGACCGGAGTTGCTCTGTGTTAAGTCCTTTCAGCATAAAGGTTTGCGGCTTGCTGTCGGCGAGCTGCGTGGGGCATGTGGTTTCAGCCGGTGCGGACGCCATCGGCCTCAATTTTGCCCCGAACAGCCGTCGGTATCTCAGCCCGCAACTCTGCCCGAAAGTCGCTGAGGCGATTCCGCAGGGAATCGTGCGCGTGGGAGTGTTCGTCAACGAGCCGATCCAACAGATCGAGAGCTTAAAGGCCATCGCCCAACTGCAGTTTATCCAGCTGCATGGGGATGAGCCAACCGAGATGATGCGAGACTTGCCGGCCGGCAGCGTGATCCGCGCGATTCGCTTGAGAAACGAGGACTTTTCTCCGATTACCGCGTTCGTTTCAGAATGTGAACGGCTCGACACGATGCCTGCCGCAATTCTGGTGGACGCCCACTCGCCAACGGCATATGGCGGCACAGGAAGAATTCTGGACTGGTCGGCCCTATCGGGCTGGCGAGAGTGGATTCGGATCGAGATCCCGCTCATACTCGCTGGCGGGCTCAGCCCAGAAAACGTTGCTGAGGCTATTCAGATCGTCCAGCCGGCCGGGGTGGACACTGCGAGCGGAGTCGAAACAGTCCGCATGGAAAAAGACCGTGAGCTAACGGCGAAGTTCGTCTCGGAAGCAGGTCGGGCGTTTGCCAAATTGAGAGCCTGCTGACCGGTCTGGGTTCGCGACGATTCTGTGGGGGCGGCGCGGTTCGGCGGTTGTGGGAAAACGCTATGTCACCGTATGATACATCGCTCGGCGAAACCGAACCTAACGGGCCACCCTTGGCCCTCTCTTGACGTACTCCCATACACTGCTTCTGGACGTTGTTCTTGAGGAGAATGAACTGTGGCTCAAGCTGAAACCCCCAACAAACTTCCCTATAAAGTTAACCCAAAGCCGGATCTTCCTGGCTGGGGTCGGCGCGAGATTGTCCTGGCCGAGAACGAGATGCCAGGCCTCATGGCGTTGCGGGCCAAGTATCGCGACTCCAAGCCCCTAGCGGGAGCTCGGATCGCAGGTTGCCTTCACATGACGATCCAAACGGCCGTCTTGATTGAGACTCTGGTCGAGTTGGGGGCGCAAGTCACCTGGAGCAGCTGCAATATTTTCTCGACTCAGGACCACGCGGCGGCCGCGATGGCTGAAAGCGGAATCCCCGTTTACGCCTGGGAGGGCATGTCGGACGAGGAGTTTGATTGGTGCATCGAACAGACCATTTTCTTCCCCGATGGTCAGCCGTTGAACTTGATCTTGGATGACGGTGGCGATCTGACTGCGATGGTGCACGAGAAGTTCCCAGAGTTGCTTGGCGGCATCAACGGGCTATCCGAAGAGACGACAACCGGAGTCCACAGGCTTTATCAAATGCACAAAGCGGGCGACTTGAAAGTCCCCGCGATTAACGTCAACGATTCGGTCACGAAGAGCAAGTTCGACAATCTCTACGGTTGTCGTGAATCCTTGGCGGACGGAATCAAGCGAGCCACCGACGTGATGATTGCTGGCAAGGTCGCGGTCGTCTGCGGCTACGGCGATGTCGGAAAGGGCTGTGCCCATTCGCTTCAGCGTTACGGCGCCCGTGTGATTGTCACGGAAATCGATCCGATCAATGCCCTTCAAGCGGCGATGGAGGGTTTTGAGGTCACGACGATGGATGAGGCTGCGAGTCAAGGCAACCTTTTTGTCACAGCGACGGGCAATCGGGATATCATTCTCGGCCGCCACATGAACGCGATGCCCAACGACGCGATCATTTGCAACATCGGGCACTTTGACCTGGAAATCGACGTTGCCTGGTTGAACGACGAGAGCGGCGCGACGAAGGAAGAGATCAAGCCCCGTGTCGATCGTTACACGTTTGAGGATGGGCATTCGGTTCTCCTGCTGGCGGAAGGCCGTTTGGTCAACCTCGGTTGTGCGACGGGCCATCCGTCGTTTGTGATGTCGAACTCGTTCACCAACCAAGTGCTCGCCCAGCTGGCGCTTTGGAATGAGGCCGATAAATACCCGGTTGGCGTTCACTGTCTGCCCAAAGAGCTTGACGAAGAAGTGGCCCGACTGCACCTCGATCAGATTGGCGTAAAGTTGGAAACGTTGACTGACGAGCAGTCCAGCTACATTGGCATTCCCGTGGAAGGGCCCTACAAGCCAGAACACTATCGGTATTAGAGAACACTTCGTTCTCAGCCGTTGGTTGTCCAGCCTTCGTAACGAGCTTCGTCACGAGGGGGGGGCTTGCTGCCTGGAATGCTCGCGGTACCGTCCAACGTGGGCGGAGAATTGCTCGTCTGTCTAGTCTTGCGGCGAGCGAGAACTGTACCACAGGGCTGGCAACATTGAGCCGCGCGATGAAGCGGGATCTGTCTCTGCTTCGCACTTGTTCACTTCGCCGTATTCATGGAGCACACCGTGCCTGAGATTCAAGCATTTCGTGGGATTCGATACGACTTGGGCCACGTCGGTTCGCTTAGCGACGTGATTGCTCCACCCTACGACGTCATCGATTCCCAGCTGCAGGATCAACTCTACAAACGGCATCCGGCAAACGTAATTCGATTGATCCTCAATCGTCAGGAACCTGGTGATGACGAAGACGGCAATCGCTACACGCGAGCCGCTCGCTTCTTTCGCAATTGGCAGAGAGAAGGCATTCTACAATCCGAAGGCGACCCCTCGCTTTACGTCTATCACCAAGAGTTTGAATACGCCGGCCAGCGATTCACCAGGCGCGGATTCATGGGGCGCGTGCGGCTGGAGCGTTTCGGGGAAGGCAAGATCTACCCGCACGAAGAGACCCACGCAGCAGCCAAAGCGGACCGACTGAACCTGACCAAGGCCAGTCGCGCTAACATGAGCCAGATCTTTGGCCTCTATCCCGATCAAGACAGCCAGGTCCAGCAGTGCCTTGAAGGCGGGCTGGTCGAAGTGGCGCCACTGGAAGCCACCGACCACCTGGGAGTGGTTCATCGTCTCTGGCCCGTGAACGACGTGCGCGTGTTGTCCGAGACCATTGGCTTGATCCACGAATGGCCCATGTTCGTGGCCGATGGCCACCACCGATATGAAACCGCTTGCAACTATCGCGATTTCCTCAGGGAGACGGCGGGCATTGATGAAAACCACCCGGCGAACTTCGTGATGACCATGTGCGTGGGGATGAATGACCCCGGAATGATCGTGCTTCCCACCCACAGACTGTTTCGCGGGCTGCCTGAGTACACGTCCGACGAATTGACCGAGCGGCTCAAGGGCGAATTCGATGTGCGGCTGGCCGGTGAAGGCGTCGACCTGGCGATGTCGCTCTGGGAGCAAATTGAGGTGGAGGACGAGCAGTCGCAAATGGCGCTCTATTCCGCAAAAGACCAACGTTGGCTAATGGTCAAGTTGAACGCTAGCGGGAAACAACGCATGGCCGAGCTCGCCAGCGAGCGAAGTGAGGACTGGCGCGGACTTGGTGTCAGCATCTTGCAGCGACTGATCATTGAGACCCTCCTTGCGGCAAGCGATCTCCCCAAGCCGAAGTATGTGCATTTGGTTGACGAGCTGGTGGAAGCTGTGGATGGCGACGAGGCCAACGAGTTCCCGCTTTCGGTCATGGTGATGCCGGCGACGCTTGGTCATGTGCGAGCGATCAGCGAGCACGGCGAACGAATGCCGGCGAAGAGCACCTACTTCTACCCCAAATTGCTCAGCGGTTTGGTCCTCAATCCCCTCGAATAGAAGGCGCTCTCTGATGGGTGGCGCCTTGCCCGTCGTTTTGTGATCGGCCGCTCCGGGTTTCACGTGGAACCGGTTTGCGGTAGATGGGCAGTTTCACGTGAAACGGCGGTTTGCGGAGTTGGGGCTGTTTCTGGGGCCCGATTGGGTGGTTGCTAATCGAGTGAACTGGCATTCGGCAACTGAGCCATTGCGGATAGAATCCCTCCATCTGATTGACCGGATCATTGGGTCCAGCCGACATGGAAGTTGGAGAGTCAAAGGTGACTCGTACGCTTTGCATTGCCAACCAGAAGGGTGGCGTGGGTAAGACGACGACGGCAGTTAACTTGGCTGTAGGTCTAGCCAAGGCGAATTGCCGTACGCTCTTGATCGATCTCGACCCTCAGTGCAACGCGACCAGCGGCCTTGGCGTCGCTCCACTGCCCCGGCATCCGCTGGTTGGAGAGTCGTCCGTGCGCGAATCTATTGTCGAGCTGTCGAAAGGGCTCGATGTATTGCCTGGAAGCCGGCACTTCGCGGACATCGAGTCATTGGCGACTGGCGATGAAGGTGCGGTCGACGTGATGTGCGGTCATCTGGAACGCCTGGGAAGATACGACTACGTCGTCATCGACTGCCCACCCTCGCTTGGCCAGTTGACGAAGGCGGCACTCACAGTATCCGACGAGGTGATGATGCCGATTCAGTGCGAGTATTTCGCCATGGAAGGGCTGACTCAGATGATTCATGTGATCCGCGAGGTCATGCGCGAGGAGCGAGGGCGTTTGGAGTTTGGGGGCATCTTATTGACGATGTATGACGAAACGTTGGAGCTGACTCGCGAAGTTGACGCCGAGGTGCGTGATTTCTTTGGCGAGATCGTATTTGATACAGTCATTCCGCGTGACGTTGCCGTAGCCGAGGCGCCGAGTCACGGCCAATCGGTCATCGACTATTCACCACGCGCCCGTGGATCGCGGGCTTACGTCGAGCTTTGCATGGAGGTTTTGGATCATGTCGAAGGATAAACGTCTTGGACGCGGTTTGGCAGCTTTGCTTGGAGATAGCCCGGCCGCCGACCCGGCTCAACCCAAGCCTCAGCAAAATGATGTCATCGCGTTCCCCACGATGGACGGTGACGCCGGGACCGAGGCGTCAGTTGGAGCTCAAACTGATCCATCCGAAGTGCAGACGGCAACGGACACGGCTCCGCCCGACTTGCCTCAACCGGCTACCGCGGCCGACGTCATCGAACAAGAAAACGCTCTGCCGGCTGGCGAAGCGATGCTCCACTTGAGCGTCTACGAAATCGACGACAATCCCTTTCAACCGCGGCGGGATTTTAGCGAGAGCGAAATCTCCTCGCTTTCTGAGAGTTTGAAGTCGCACGACATGCTTCAGCCAGTCTTGGTGAGGCGCATCGCAAACCGCTACCAATTGATCTCTGGTGAACGACGTCTGCGGGCTGCGATTCAAGCGGGCTGGAAGACCGTTCCCGCTCGGCTGCGCGAGGCGGACGATCGTTTGGTCGCCGAACTTGCGATTGTTGAGAACTTGCAACGCAAAGACTTGAACCCTATCGAGAAAGCGCTCAGCTTTCGTCGCTACATCGATGAGCACGCTTGCACCCAAGACGACTTAGCTCGGCGCCTCAAGATCGATCGATCCAGCATTGCCAATTTGATGCGGCTGCTCGAACTGCCCGATGAGATTCTTCGCCGCTTGCGAGACGGTTCGTTGAGTGCTGGCCATGCTCGGGCTCTGCTGCCATTGGGCGAGGAGCATCAACAGTTGGATTTTTGTCGGCGAATCAAGTCGGAAGGCTGGAGCGTACGCGCGACGGAACGCAACGTCCAGCAGAAGATACAAGCCGAGGATGGAGGAGTAACGAGCAAGAAGCAGAAAACCAAGAACCGACAAGTCGGCTTGTTGGAGCAAGAGCTGAAGAGTTCGCTTGGGGCAAAAGTCGAAATCCGGCAGACCGGCAAACGCAGCGGCCAGATCGTGATTCACTTTTCCAGCCACGAGGAATTCGACCGCTTGCGCGCCTGCCTGAGCGAATCCAAGACCGTTCAGTCAAACGCCGGTTAGTGAACGTTTGAACACTATCGATTAGCGGTTGTTCATTATCTTACCGCCCGATAGCATAGGGCCTTCGCGGGGCGTAGCGCAGCCTGGCAGCGCGCCTGCTTTGGGAGCAGGAGGTCGCGAGTTCGAATCTCGCCGCCCCGACTT
>CAZWOU010000061.1:0-10779 GCA_964635375.1 uncultured Pirellulaceae bacterium
CAACTCCAGCCGGTCGACGCGGACCTTGTCAAGTTGCAACCTGCCCCGAGCTCACGAGTTCGTACGGTTGTCTACGAGCACAGGGAAGCATCCGGCATCCCCAATCCGCTTCGCGACTAATCCCAGCGATTTGACACCGGCTCGGAACGCGGCTTGCCGCTCGCCGGGCATGTCAGAGACCGACAATAACACTCGGCGAGGGCGGTTTCGGGCCGTCCTCGCTTTCTTTTCTTGGCTAGTTGGTTGGGCTGAAGAGGCAGGGTGGAGATAGATGTGCTGCGGCGTTGGCCTGGGCGGATTCGCCAGTGATGACGCCGCCGGCTTGTGTGAACATTCGGCGATGGCGCATTGAGAACCGCGCCGTCATTACCGAGCGATATCCAACTAGGCGTTGAGCGCTTGATCGAGATCATGGCGGAGGTCGTCGACGTGTTCGAGACCGACGGACAAGCGAATCAGGCCATCTGAGATTCCGTGGGCGGCTCGGTCTTTGGCGTCGTAGCTGGCGTGAGACATGGACGCCGGTTGCTCGATAAGAGACTCGACGGCGCCGAGACTGACGGCGAGCTGGAACAGTCGCGTCGATTGGACCACGCGTTTTGTTTTCTCAAAGTCGCCGTTGACCTCGAGCGACAACATCGCCCCAAACACTCCCTCCATCTGAAGGTTGGCGATGTCGTGTCCAGGGTGGTCCGGCAACCCGGGGTAGAGAACTCGTTTGACGCGTTGATCCTGCTCAAGCCACTGGGCCAATTGCAGCGCGGAGCTCGATTGGGCTCGCACGCGAAGGTCAAGTGTCTTGAGTCCGCGTGAGACGAGGAATGCATCCCAGGGACTCATCACGGCGCCGGTGGCGTTCTGAATGAAATAGAGTCGCTGGTGAAGATCCTCGTCGGCCACTACGATCGCGCCGCCAAGCGCGTCGCTATGCCCGCCCAAGTACTTGGTGGCTGAGTGCATGACGATGTCGGCGCCGAGGGCAAGCGGCCGAGTCAAAACGGGCGTGGCGAATGTGTTATCTACTCCAAGCAGCACATTTCGATTCTTCGTGATTTCGGCGCAGCGGGCTATGTCGGTCATCGACATCCGCGGATTACCGGGGCTCTCGATCCAGACCATCTTGGTTCGGGGCCCGATGGCCGCTTCGATCGCCGCGGGGCTGGTGCTGTCGACGAGGTCAACGGCTACCCCGGCTCGGTTGGCAATCTTGTGCAGCAGGCGGTAAGTGCCTCCGTAGATGTCGGAGCCGGCGACGAGATGATCTCCCGATTCGAGTAACATCGTCGCGCAGTGGGTGGCAGCCATTCCCGAGGCGAAAGCCAAGGCTCCAACGCCCTGCTCAAGCGAGACCAGCGTCTGCTCCAACTTGGTTCGAGTTGGGTTGCCGCTGCGCGAGTAATCGAACGGGCCCCATTCGCCCGCACCTGGCTGGATGTAGGTGGAGGCGACATGAATCGGCGGCACGACGGCCCCGGTTTGAGGATCGCGCTCGTTGCCCACATGAATCGCACGCGTGCGAAATCGCAATGTTTCTTTGTCGATCATAGACGCCTGCTATCGTTTCTTGACGAGAGTCATAAGGGAGCCGGGATTGAACGTGCAAAGCCGTCCAGCAGCGGACGTCGATTTTCCAAACTCGCGAACGATCCAACAACGAGTTCTAACTGGGCGCGGCATCGAGTGCTTGCCGCAAGTCTTCGATCAAGTCCTTGGTGTTTTCCAGTCCGCACGAGAGTCGAATCATGTTGTCTGGAATGCCAAATTTTTCTCGTTCCTCGGGCGTACACTGATAGTAGCTCATCACAAGTGGTTGTTCGATCAGAGATTCGGCTCCCCCCAGGCTGGGTGCGATACGGGCGATTTGGGCCGCGTCGACAATGGCCGCGGTCTGCCGCCAGTCGGCGCCGCGGACAAGAAAGGTGACGAGCCCGCCGAATCCGTCCATGGTCGACTTGGCCACTTCGTGGTAGGGGTGAGACGGCAAGCCTGGGTAGTAGACCCGTTCGATTCGAGGGTGTTGTTCGAGAAACTCGGCCAGAGCCTGGCCGTTTTCGTTGTGCCTCCGCATGCGAATCTCAAACGTCTTCAGACCGCGTTGGAGCAGATAGATGTTGTGAGGCGAATTGATGGCGCCCATGATGCCGCGGAGATTCCGCACGGGCTCAAGTTGCTCTTTAGAGCCGATCAGCACTCCTGCGAGCAGGTCATTGTGCCCGCCCAAGTACTTGGTCGCCGAATGTAGAACGTAGTCGATGCCGTAGCCGAGCGGTCTTGCGTTGTGGGGCGTCGCCAGCGTGGCGTCGATGAGCGTTTCGACACCGGTCTCGCGACCGATGTTGGCGAACTGTTCGAGGTCGACAACGCTGAGGTGAGGGTTCGTGGGGGATTCACTGACGAGCAGGCGAGTCTTCTCGTTGACGGCGTCCCGCATCGCTTGGTAGTCGCAAGCCCGGACTTGCCGCGTGACGACGCCGAAACGGGCGAGGTGTTTGGAGCAGAATTCTCGGCTGCGGTGGTAGCACTCATCGAAAAAAACGACTTCGTCCCCGGCGTTCAGCTTGGACATAAAGAGCCCAACGATGGCCGCCATGCCGCTGGCAAACAGCACTCCGTGCTCGCCGCCATCGAGCGCTGCGAGCTTCTCTTCCACGACCTTTTCACCAGGGTTGCCGTAGCGGCCGTATTCCTCGCGCTGCTGGCCTTGTTCGATAAAGTCGACGATGGCCTGAGTGTTGGGGAAAGTGTAGGTCGCTGCGCAGATGATCGGATCCGTGATGGCGTCGCCGATTTTTTGTCTGGCTTCGCCGGCATGAATCGCGACCGTCGAAAGCCCTTTTTCCTGACCGATTTGGGTCATTAGATTCTCCGCGTAAGTCGAGGGGGTCGCGGAGTCGCACAGAACCTCGCGTCCTAGACGTGGACACGGGCAGTCGCATGACTGATTGCTTACGCAACTTTGCCAGGGCCTAACCCAGGCGCGTGGCACTTTAGCAGATCAGGCTGCAAGCGGCCGCAAATCCCATTCGCAGCTAATTCTAGCCGCCGACGAGAGGTCTCGCAAGAAGCGGAGATCGGGCAAACGGCGGCCACTCGGTGTCGCCGCCGCGAGAATCGCCTATATCGTCCATCTGGGGGCGCGAAAGTGATGGATTCAGGCCCGCTGGTGGTGGACCCCGTTTTTGCCCTCCGCGTACAATAGAATGAGAACGCTACTGCTCAGACATCACCCCCAACAAGCCCACATGAGCCGTTTGCCATTTCGATTGCTTGTGATTGCCCTGACGCTCGCGATCCCCCCTGCGCGAGTTACGGAGTTGTTTGCCCAACAGGGCCCGAAGCCGTCCCGGCAGATTAGCTCACTTGTGGAGCAACTGGGAAACGAGGACTTTGCAGTGCGCGAAAACGCGTCGCGAAAACTGCTATTGGCCGGGATGGAGGCTATCGACGCATTGAGCAAAGGATCGCGCGATCCTGATCGCGAGGTCCGTTACCGATGTCTCCGCATCATGCGGTTGATTAAAGAAAACGATTTCAGGAGACGACTGCAGCAGTTCGCCAAAGGCGACTTGCCTGAAACGCCGTTGCCCGGTTGGGAGAAGTTCGAAAAGCTCTTGGGCAATAGCAGCGAAACGCGTGACTTGTTCGTCGACATGCAGCGCGCCGAACCGGAATTGATGATCGCCGTCGATCAAGGCGCCGCTTCGACCACCAATGCGCTAACTCTGCGCACTCAGAAATTGGATGTGGCGAATCGGATCTATCGCTACCGATTGACGACCGGCGACATCGGCGCGTTGCTATTCGCCGCCGGGGACGAGCGAGTGGAAGTGCCTTCGGCAGCTACGTCGACCATAAATCGGTTCTGCACGATTCATGGGTTTGCTTCCTCCGCCTCCCTCGGATCCCACAAACAACTTATGCGCCAATTGCTAGGCCGTTGGGTGCTTCGGGGCGAAGGCTGGTCGGCATACCGCGCTATGGAACTGGCAAGGAAGTTTGGACTTACTGAGGGACTCGCGCCAGCGGAAAGCATCCTTCGCTCCGACATGAATCAGACGAATGCGAAACAGTACGCCATACTCACCATCGCCAAGCTGGGCGATAAGAACCAGGTTCCCCTGCTCCGCTCGCTCTTAGACGACCCAACCGTTTGCTCGACCCAGCGGTTTCAGCGCAACAAGGAAAACGTGCAGTTGCAGGGCCAATTGCGCGATGTGGCACTGGCCGGACTGTTGCACCTGCTCGACCAAGATCCGCTAGATTTTGGCTTCGATCGGAAACTTGCGACCCACTCTGAGACCGTGTTCCAAGTCAACACGATCGGTTTCATCAACCAGCAGCAGCGCGCGGCGGCCTTCAAGAAATGGGAGGCATTTGAGGGCAATGCGGCCAAACCCACTCCAGCCAAATAGGCCTTGTCACAAGGCGTAACGGGCAATGCGTAACGGCGCCTAACGGCTAAGTTGCCGCGCGACCCGCTTCTCGCTGGTCCCGCCTAGTCATCCGCGCCCATGTCGGTCAGATCGCGTTCGCTGATCAGGCTGAAATTCTTGGAATACAAGGTTTCCATCGCCATTTCGATGTTGTCCACCATCAGCGCGACAGCTGGGCGACCGTGTGGCCTGACGAGCAGCGGATAGGCTTGCACGATGTTGATCTCCGCTTGCAACAGAGCCGTGCAGACACGCAGCAGCGGTTGGGACCCGGGCGGCAGTTCAACTCCGATCAGGTCGCTTTCGATCATAGCCAGACCGGCTCGCTCTAGAATCTCCCGACCCTGCTCGGGATGGCTGAGGAGAAATCGCACGAAAGCGCACTCGGTCGCGTCGTTGATGGAAAGGGCGACGATGCGAACCTTGCTGCCTTCAAATCGACGGACAACTTCGAGCAACTGCCCCACTCGATTTTCCAGAAACACCGTGAATTGGCGAATAGTGGGGAACTCGCGTCCCCTCGCTGTAGGGGTCTCTGTCGACGCTCCGTCACCAATGCTCATTTCCATCTCCGATCGACTTGCGGGTTATGGCCACCAGGCTTGGCAACCCACCGCGCCCACGACACAATCGCACCAACTATAGGGAGATAGCAGGTTTTCGTCAAACAAACCGGGCAATCCAGAGTTCGATGCGGCCATCGCCCGCGATCTGATTCGACGCGGCTCAATCTGCTCTCGGGTCGCGACTGGACGGGAGGGCTGCACTATGATGCATGGCGAGTTGGGCCGAGTTGGGCGTTGTGGCGCCGGCCAGTCGACAACGAGCCCAAATCAGCGACCATCAACTGTGGCCTCAGAATTGACTCGGGGAAACTGTGAATCGGAATTTCAAGACTAGCATACGAGTGCGATACCAAGAGACCGACGGCCAGGGGCGAGTACACCACAGCAACTACTTGACCTACTTCGAACTGGCTAGGGTCGAGATGTTGAGGGCTGGCGGGATTAGCTACAAACAACTTGAGTCTGAGGGATTGATGCTGGTCGTCTCCGACGCCAAGATTCAGTACCATTCGCCCGCCGTGTACGACGACATGCTTGAGATCGACATCGAGACGATTCGGGCCCGGGGGGCTCGAATTCTGCACCACTATCAAGTGACGCGAGGGGACGACCTGATCGTTTCGGGCGAAACGACCATCGCCAGTGTCCGCCCAGATGGAACGATCACCAGGTTGCCCGAATGGCTGCGCACGCCGCGCGAAGGCAGAGATGAACCACGCTAAAAGGGCGGGCCGTCTGCAACTGCAACGTCTGGCAAAGCCAGATCGACGTCCGAATGACCACCGACCCGGCGTTCGCCGCCGCGGGTTACCGCTTCAACATCGCGGCGGCGAGTTCGTCTGGCTTAACTTTCCCGTCCCCGTCGGCATCGAGATTCTTGTAGCGTTTTAGTATCGCCACCGCGCCCAACTCGTCTTTGTTGAGCAGGCCGTCGCCGTCCTTGTCATATTTCTTGATCATGTTCACAGCGTAGCTCAGGTATCGTTTCGAGGACGAGCTGCTGCCACTGCCACTACTGCTCGACTTTCTGGAGCTCGATCCTGAGGACTTGCTCGACTTTCTGGAGCTCGATCCTGAGGACTTGCTCGATTCGGAACTCGATTCGGACGATTCGCTGACCGAGCCGCGAACTTTGCCATCCGAGTTCGCTGCAATCACTTCATTGATTGTGATCATCCCGTCCTTGTTCCCATCGAACTGAAAGAAATCCGCCAAGACTTTGTCAGACCAACTGCTGGAGAATTCGTTCATGGCGATTTGCGCATCGGCGTTCTTGTCGCTCTCGAGAAACCAGCCGGGCAGGTCGTCGCCGACTCCCTTTGCTTCAAGTCGCTCGGCTGCGGTCAGTGTTCGGTACGATTTGGCGGGTTCGTCATCGCTCTTCTTCGAACTCGATCCGCTCGATCCACTTCGGGCTGTGAAGAATGAACGGCCTCCTGACGACGAACCTCTGCGAGAGCTACTTGAACTGGATTGGCCACCATAAGTCTTGGTTAGGAGCTTGGTCAGTTCGCGCTTGTCCACTCGCCCGTCCCGATTGGCGTCATAACTGGAGGGGTTCGTTCGCATCCCTGTCCACTCACTCTTATCCAAGTAGCCGTTCTTGTTCTTGTCGTATCTTCCCATCGTAAAGTCAAGCATTCGCTGGACACGAGGATCGGTGGTGGAAGACGAGCCTGACGAGCTGCCAGAGTCGCTGACAAAGAACTTGGGCCCTTCCTTTTTCGATCCGCCCTTCTTTTTGTCTTCCTCCGTCTTCCTCCGGTTTGCGTAACGCAAAGCCATTTCATCAACCGTCAGTTTTCCGTCACCATTGCGGTCGTACTGCATTGGATCGTCGCTCCACCGCCCGCTGGCTAGTTCGGACTTGTCCAAGAAGCCGTCCTTGTTGCGGTCGTAGCGTCGAAAGCGGTCATCCGCGTAGCGCCGATCCTGATCATCAATCTGGACGCTGTCGAATTCGGCGCCCTCGCCAAATCCCGGCACGAGGGGGAACTCAAAGTCAATTCCAAACCCGGCGACGAGCGGTTGCTTCTCCTCTTTTGTGGCGGAGGAGCTTTCTGAGGAAGAAGGTGTAGTCGAGCCGCGGAAACCGCCGCTACTTCGCATCCGCTCCATAGCGCCGGTCAGTTGTGCAATTGGGATTGGCTTGGAAAGGTCGATCGGCATGCTGCGAGCCATCCGCTCCAGAATGAACTTAGCGGGACCTTGCTGTTCGTCGGGGTCGATCATCCCATTTCCGTTGCGGTCGAGTCGTTTCAGAAACTCACTCGTCCCGCCGCTGCCTCGGCTGCCGCCCATCGAACCTCGACTGCCGCCCATCGAACTTCGACTGCCACCCGTCGACCCTCGACTGCCACCCGTCGACCCTCGACTGCCACCCGTCGACCCTCGATCGCCGCCCGTCGACCCTCGGCTACCGCCAGGTCCCCCCCGGCCGCCACTGGAGTCTCCGCCGCGCCGCCCACCAAAGTCCTGGGACAATGCCGGAAGGCTGAGCATGGAAAAGACCGCGAAACCAAACAGACCCAAAGAGGCCAAACGCGGAAGACGCATGAGAGAATTCTCCGACATGAATTGATTTCCAGAGGGGGAAGCTCCCCGTCTTCGATTTTACCTAACCCAGTGTGGAATTGGTAGTTGCATTCTCAGCTTGGGGCCGCGAGCTGGGATCTTTTAGACGGTTTGCCCCTCGCCTAGGGAACCTGCGCGCGGCTATCTGCTCACCTAACCGTCCAAAACCCGGAAAGTTTCGTTGATTTACAGATTCACAACGTCCCAGGCGGGCGCATGCCGGCGCCAGCTCGCTACAATCGCACACGTTGGACGTTCAGCAAGTTTGGAGTATCGCCGTGGCCGAATTGGATTTGAAAAATGCTGAGGTTCCGGTCGACGTGATTCCGCCCGGTTCCCTACCGCCGCTGAAATACCGCGACCTGCCGGAGCCGCCCGCGTTTTGGAAAATGGCAGGACCCAGCATCATTTTGGCTGGGCTCGCTTTGGGGAGCGGTGAGTTTGTTCTTTGGCCCTATATCACCTTCAAAAGTCAATTCGTCTTCTTCTGGGCCTGCCTGCTAGGTGTAACAACTCAGTACTTCATCAACATGGAGATTACTCGTTGGTCGTTGGCGACCGGGGAGACGGCGGTGGGTGGCTTTGTCCGCCTGAATCGACACTTCGCCTGGATCTTCCTAATCTTGAACGTGGTTCCTTGGATGATTCCAGCCTGGGCGAAAGGGGCGGCTCAACTGCTTAGCTGGCTGATTTGGGGACCCCACATCAATGCCGCGACGGGGGCCGTGACCGGGACGCCCTACGACACGGAAATCGCCATCGGCGGAATGTTCTTCTGCGGTCTCGTTTTGACGGCGGGCCCGGTGATCTACGAGACGATCGAAAAGGTGCAGATGTTCCTGGTCTCGCTAGTGATGTTGCTCGTCATCCTGATCTCGGTGTGGCTGCTCAAGGACCGTCCCGACGCGATCGCGGCCCAGGCCACCGCCGTGTTGACGCTTGGCGCCCCGCAGTTCCTTCCGGCTTTCGACAGCGACCTCACGACCGCCACACTACTTGGCGCTCTCGCTTTTGCGGGCGCGGGCGGGACGATGAATCTAGGACAAAGCAACTATATCCGCGACAAGGGCTATGGGATGGGCCATTACATCGGGCGCATCACCAGTCCCCTGACGGGCCAGCAGGAGGCGATCACGGAGGTTGGCTACCATTTCCCAGACAATGAGGCGAATCGCCGCCGCTGGAAGGCCTGGTGGCGGGCGGCGAGTCTGGAGCACTTCGTCAGTTTCTTTCTCACCTGCGTCATCTGTCTCGTCCTGCTATCGTTGCTGAGCTACGTATTGTTCTTTGATCGACAGGGAAACCCAATCCCGTCGGCGGCCCAGTTCGGCAACGACATTTCCTTCATTTGGGGCGAGGCGACTCGATTGGAGGAACTGGTGGGCGGAGTGGCTAAGGTGCTTTTCCTGGTCATGGGTGTGGCCATCTTGCTGACCACCGAGTTCGGAGTCTTGGACGCTTGCAGCCGAGTCTCTACGGATATCGTCAAAGTCTGTTGGCTTCGACAAAGTCAGAAATGGTCCGAGAGTCGGCTTTATTTCATGTTTCTGTGGGGCACGATTCTTGTTGGTTCGGCGATCCTGCTCGCCGCGAAATTTGGCGTTGATGTTGGCGCGATGCGATTATTCAAACTCACAGCGGCGATGAATGGCGGAGTGATGTTTGTCTACAGCGCGGCGTTGTTGTACATGAACAAATGGCGTTTGCCAGCGAATGTGCGAATGTCGAATTGGCGAATGGCCATCATGGCTTGGTCGGTGCTGTTCTTTGGATTCTTCGCAATCTGGGCTGTGCTGACATGGGTGCTGCCTTCCGCCTAGACGCGAAAATCCCGGCATCGCCCGTCGAGTTGCGGGTTCAGTGAAATGCCGCGACCGCCATGTTCGCCAGTCGGACCAACCGCCAAGGGGCTTTCTGGCGAATCGCGGTCGTGAACAGGATAAAGAACCCGTCCAGCTTGCGGTCCATCCAGACCATCGTGCCGGTGGCGCCTGTGTGACCAAACGCATCGCGGCTGAGCAGGTCGCTGAAGCAGTCGGGCGAGCCGAGTCGGTTGAGTTGCCAGCCAAGACCCCAGGGGATGGTCCGGCGAACAGATTCCGGCATTTCGGGATAGTCGTCCAGCCGGTTTGTCGTTGCGAGCTCGATCACGGCGCGCGACCAGAGTCGAGTCGACTCGTGCCGACCGAACTGAAGCATGCACTGGCAGAGGACAGCCATGTCTTCGGGAGTGCTAAACAGACCGCCCCAAGGCGAGCCGAAGTTTCGCCAATATTCGCTGTTCCAATGGCAATCCGTTTCAGCGGCGTCCGAGGCGAGTTCGACTGAGACGATGCGGTCGGGATCGAGCGAACGGGCGCCGAGCGACGTGGAAGTCATCCCCAGCGGCTCAAACACTTCCCGCTGAAGAAAATCTGGGAGCGAATGCCCGCTGAGTTTCTCGACTAGGGCGGCGACAATCAGAGTGCCCATGCTCTGGTACTGGTAATTCTCGCCAGCTGGAAAATCGAGTTTCGTTTCGCAAACAGCGGCCCGGACGAATTCGCTGATGGGGGCGTGGGCCAAACGGAGCTGTTGATTGTTCGGCAGCATATCGGGCAGGCCCGACGTATGTGTGAACAGGTGATGCAGCTGGACGCGATGCTTGCCGTTGGCGGCGAATTCGGGGAAGTACCGCACGACTCGATCGGATAGGTTCAGCAGCCCCCGTTCGACCAAGATCAGGGCGGCCAGATAGGTCAGCGGCTTGCTGATGGAAGCCAATAGGAAGGCCCCATCGCGGCGAATCGGATCGGGGTTAAGCGGCGATTGGCGCCCAAAATACCGCGGCTCGAGCAGCTTGCCCCCGCGGCCGACGGCCAGGGCGGCGCCCGGTATCGGAGGAGATGGGCCTTGGCTCCACGCCTGCAGCAGGGCATAGGCCGATTCCATCTGCCCCGCGTCGATGTCCAACTCTTCCGCAGTCGCCAAAGGAAGCTGGGTCATTGTTCGCCGCTCCTTAAATTGCCGGCCCAAAACCGCCCGCCGGGCGCTTGATGCTGCCTTCTTCTATTGTTCTACGAGGATCTGGTCGCCATGATAGAGGAAGCCAAGCTGGCCGGCCCGTCAACGCTGGAAGGTCCGTATTCCGGCCTTTGTCTCGACCACTTGCCGTTTGGGCCAACTTAGCGTTTGGGCCAACTTAGCGTTTGGGACGAGGTGCCCGA
>CAZWOU010000061.1:10879-33979 GCA_964635375.1 uncultured Pirellulaceae bacterium
CGTTTGGGCCAACTTAGCGTTTGGGCCAACTTAGCGTTTGGGACGAGGTGCCCGAGCGAACGGGCCACTGAGCTTGGTAGCCCTGGAAATCTCCCCAAGAAATCAACCCACACCGCCGAACCAAGGCGTGAACCCAATATGACTGACACTGCTGGGCCTATCGACCAACGCGACTACAGCACGGCGCAGCGCAGCGGCATGCCCGCTTGGGGGATGTCGATCGTGATGCACGCGCTGGCATTCTTGCTGCTCGGCTTGGCTGTCAAGAACCTAGCCAAGTCACAGGTTCAGGATCCCGGTCGGCCCGTCTCCATCGTCTTGGCTAAGGAGTCTGGAGGCGATTCGTTCGAATTCGTTGACGGAGATTCGGAGGACGCAAGCGAGTCGGCAGCGAAATCGGGCGGCGGCGCCGCAGCCAGTGAGGAAGCCTCGTTGCCGCCGGGCGAATTGACTGAGGCGTCCGAGTTGTTCCCCGATGTGGCTCTTCCCGGCGCGGCCATAGTGGGCGGCGGAACCGACGAGACGCTGAAAGCTGGCAGCCTCACGGTGAGCAAGTTCAACAAGATCCTGCCTGGCGACGGAGACGCGGAGTTCATTGCCCGAGAGGCAGCTCGAAGAGCCCGTTCAACCGGACCGCAGGGGCCGCCGGCGAGCGTCTCTCTGTTTGGCAGCGCGCCGGCGCTAGGTCATACATTCGTGTTCGTGATCGACCGTTCGAAGAGTATGGGCGGCCGCGGGCTCAACGCTTTGGTGGCGGCCGAAGAGGAACTGATCGCGTCCCTTGCAAAACTGAAACGCAACCATAAGTTTGAAATCGTCGCCTACCACAGCCGGCCCGTCTACTTCAGCCAGAAGTACTTCGAAAAGAAACAGCTCGTCGTCGCTTCACCCGAGAATGTAGGCCGCGTGGCGGATTTCTTCGGCGGTTTGGCGCCCTACGGACACACCGAACATGGAATGGCCGTCAAGACCGCGCTCTATCTCCGCCCCGACGTCATCTATCTGCTCACCGATGGTGGTGATCCTCCCATCACCGAACGCCAGATCCAAGGTTTGCAGCGAATCTCGGGCGGAGCCACCACCATCCATTGCATCCAGTTCGGCTCGGGAAAGAAACGCAGGGCGAACTTCATGGAGCGGCTGGCGAGCGAAACGGGCGGCGGCTATGGCTACGTCGACATGGCCCAACAGCGGCCTGCCTTCTGATCCCGGTCTGCCTCGGATGGAGCCGTCGGCGTCTCTGTTGCAGAAGAAAAAAATCGGACTAGCCGGACTTGGACGGTCTTGCTATATACCGACCCGCCTCAATCCGACCACAATGTTGCGGAGACGGTTTGCCCTCAAGGAGGATGGCATGTCGATCGGAGCAGTTTGTCTTGCGATAGCCGCGTGCACTTCCAACCCGGCGTCCCTGATCACTCGAGACAATGTGGACTTGGTTGAGATTAATCATCTCCATGATGAACAGGGGCGTCTGCTCCTAGACCAAGTCATCTTCTATGACTGGTCCCCACAGCACCGGCGTTACAACGTGCGGGCCTGGAAACTGATCAAGTCTCAGGCTCAGCTTCCCACCAAGAACCGCTCCGGCCAATTCGTGGCAACTTGGCACGACGACCGGACCTTGCGACAAATTGTCGCCAAGTCGATGGTCGAATCTTGGACTCAATTCGATCCGGAACTCGTCGAACGCCAGTTCCTCTCCAAGGACAAGCGAGCCAATCTGACAAAACAGCTGGCGCCGCTAACTATCCGCCGCTAACTAGAACGAAGCACGGCGCGAATCCCATGATCACATGACCTGTCCGCCGTCAACGTTGATGGTCTGCCCCGTGATGTTTCTGGCGACGGGCGAGGCGAGAAAAACTGCGACCGCGGCGATGTCTTCCGGGTCTTGCCAGCGACCGAGGGGCGCGACTTGCTTGATTTTGTCTTCCGCCCATTGCTCGTAAGTTGCCGAGCGTTCATCGGGGGCTTGGTCGCGCCAAGCCCGCCAGACGGATTCATTCAGCTTGGTCTTGACCATGCCCGGGCAGATCGAGTTGACTCGGACGTCAAACGGAGCGAGATCTCGGGCGGCGCATTGGGCGAAGTTCAGCATGGCGGCTTTGGCCGCGCTGTAGGGCGGATCGGTTTGCGAGCCGATTTGGCCAGCGATCGAAGCGATGAACAGCACGGAGCTGCCGGCGTGCTGGGTCAGCTGCGGCCTCACTTGATGCAAGACGCGAACAGCGCCATGCAGGTTGACGTCCCATGCTCGCGGCCAATCGTCCGGCGTCAGGTTCCAGAAGGGAAAGCCGAACTTGCCCGACCCTGTGCCGGCTGCATAAACCAGATGGCGGACTGAGTCCACGCGGTCGAGGGCCGCCTGGATCGAATCGTCGTCCGTGACGTCCAGGAACCGGCCTCGCGATTCCATTTCGTAGTCGGCCTTAATCCTCCCAGCCTCTCGCTCCGCGGCCTCGCCGTCGATGTCCAGCAGCAGTGTGCCGGCGCCCTCCTGGGCGAATCCCCTGGCGATGGCGAGCCCGATCCCGTGGGCTGCGCCGACGATCGCTGCGGTTTGGCCGCTCAGCTTCAAGTCCATGAGATTGGTCTCGAGTAGGTCTGTTGGATTTGCCGCGACGTTTAGGAATTCGAATTGCTCTCCCCATCGCGCTGGGTCGAAGCTTCCGCCGAGATTGTTGTTTGATTTGGAAACATCTGACGCTGCTTTGTCAGCGGCGCCCAAACCGACTATCAGTAAAGACACGAAACGGGCGTGCTGGGTGTAAGTCGTGGTGAGTTAATTGGTTAAGTGTGTTCGCGAGCCCTTGTGACGAATTCGCTCTTCATTCGAGGGCACAAGAAAGCCGAAACGATAAATGCGGGCCACAGCTGTGTTTTCTTAGATTTCGGTAGCAGAGTAGCATACCTCCGAATAGAATGAACGGATCAGCTGCTCACAGCGCTGTTAAATTGGGCAAGGCAGGGCTTTTTCTACCGGAACAGAATCGCCCTTTCAAGAATCACTTCTGTGGTTGGAGTTTCGTTATGTCGAAACGCAGTCTCCTGGTACCCCTGTTCGCACTTGGCTTGGTGGTATCACCGGCCTTCGTTTGGGGGCAAGATCCTGCACTCAAAGTTGATGGATCGTCGGACGGAAGTCTACTTTCCAAGTTTGAAGAGACGGACGGCGCCTTCCTTGAATCGGTCGAAGCGCAGAAAAAACTGCTCGAAGAGACGATCAAGGCGGATATCCGCAACCGTTTGGACAAGGCGCGGACGTCAGTAGCCCTCGACCCCGAAGGCACGATCCGCGATCTCAAAGAGGCCCTCGAAGGCCTTGCTCAAGTCCCCGAGCTGGACCCCGCGGTTCGAGCTCAACTTCGTACACAAGTCGAAGGGGCCATTCGATCGTCTGAACGCAAGGCGTTCGAATTCGCTGAGACTCGCAGTTTCATCGAAGAGCGAAATGCTGCGGCCAATGAAGCTCGCTTACTGGTCGCCGAGGTGGCGCGCAATTCACAAAAAGCCAAGCAGTTGATGGACCGCTTCAACAGCTTGATGGAAGAGCGCCGGTACATTGAGGCTGAAGTCGACATCGCGGCTCAAGTCGGTGAGCTCACCCCTGGACAACCGATTGGCTTGTCCGCTGGATGGCGAGCTCGCTTGAGTCGACAGGTCGAGGTGCTTGAGGAAGTTCGCTTGATGCGGCACCGCAACTTTGCCGACTCGTTATTGCAAAACGAGAAGAGCCTTGTACCCTTCGTCGATGAACCCCCAATCGTCTACCCGACGGCGGAAGTTTGGGAAGACTTGACTCGACGCCGCGCAAAGTACAAGTCGATGGACTTGGGCGGAGACAACGAACGCGAGCGAAGAATTTTCCAAGCTCTCGATGACGACACGACCATCGAGTTTCTTGAAACGCCTCTCTCCGAAGTGGTCGATTATCTAACTAACCTCCACAACATTCCGATGGTGATTGACACGCGAGCGTTGGATGATGTCGGTATCGGAACGGACACGCCGATCACACGAAGCCTTCGAGGCATCTCGCTTCGATCGGCCTTGCGGCTGATGCTTCGCGAGTACGAGTTGACGTACATCATTCGCGACGAAGTGTTGCAAATCACAACGCCAGAAGAAGCTGAATCGCAACTTGTCACTAAAGTCTATCCTGTTGGCGACCTCGTCCTTCCCATCGTCACCGGCGGCCAGATTGGCGGCATGGGTGGCGGCGGCGGTATGGGCGGCGGTATGGGCGGCGGCATGGGCGGCGGTATGGGCGGCGGCATGGGCGGCGGCGGCATGGGCGGCGGCATGGGCGGCATGGGCGGCGGCGGCGGCGGCATGTTCGCTGTTGACGATGAAGTCGCTCCTGGTTCCAAGAAGAGCGAACCTGCATTGAAGTTGGCCCCTGCGGCAAAGAAGCCGACCGTTCAACGGAAAGTCACTGTCAAGAAATCAGCGGCGAAAATCACTTTGAACGTGAAGGAAGGCCAGTCCACGGCGGAAGCTTGGGACGCCCACTTCGCGAGCAAGGACGAAGATCCCGCTGCAGTTCGTCAAGCCGTTCGCGAATTGATGGGCGCCAGCAACTTTGATGAGACCGTGGAAATGATCATGGCCTCGTTGCGAAATGGTCAAGTTCAACCCTGGATGTACGAAGCACTGGGGTTGGCGATGAAAGCCGGCAAGCGGCCCGACGCCGATGTCGAACGCGCTCTGATGTCGGCAGTTGATTTCGGCGAAAACAGTGAGATGCTGATGTACATTGCCGGCTATCTCTCGAAGCTTGGCCTTGATGAGCGGTCGCTGCACCTTTACCAAGAGATCTCCACGCAACTTCCCATGCGTCCCGAGCCGTACGTTAGCGGTCTAAACATCGCTCAGCGGCTGGACGACGAAGATGGAATCCGCTGGGCCTGTAACGGGATCCTTAGCCAAGCATGGCCCAAGGAGCATCGCGAGATCGAGCAACGCGCTCGACGAATTGCCAAGTCGCTTTACGGCCAGATGTTGACTGATGACGCGAAAGCGGCTGAGGAATTCAAGAAGCAGCTGGAACAATCAATGGCTCGCGACTGTCTAGTCCGAGTTACCTGGACCGGCGACGCTGACATCGACCTGATGGTTGAAGATCCGTCTGGCGCCGTCTGTTCTCACCGCAGTCCGTTTTCGGCGGGAGGCGGAGTGCTGATGGGCGACACCTACGCTCGTCCCAACGGCGCGACCGTCAAAGGCTACTCGGAATCCTACATCTGCCCCAAGGGCTTCTCGGGCGAGTACCGAATGCTGCTCCGCCGCATCTGGGGCGAGGTCACGGCTGGCCGAGTTACCGTTGACATTTATACCAATTACGGCGCCAAGGACGAAAAGCACATCCATCAACAGCTCCAAATTGGTGACAAAGACGCTTTGGTCATCTTCGAGGTGCCCAACGGTCGGCGTCAACATATGCTGGAAGATGTGCAGTTGGCGAACTTGGCGAACAATCATGTCAATCTCGGACGCGCTTTGTTGGCACAACAACTTAGCTCCGCCAGCAGCGACGGGGGAGCGATTCGCGACTTTGAACGGTCTCGACGACGACGAGGCGGTTTGCCGTTTCGCCGTCCCCGCAGTGTTGGTTATCGACCACAGATTACCGTGCTTCCCGAGGGAACGAACTTGTCGCTCACTTCGGTGATCGTTTCGCCTGATCGACGCTATGTGCGCATCGGCATTCCGCCCATTCCAGTCTTCACCGGAATCGGCGACGTCACCACGTTTAACTTCGTGTCCGGCGATACGGGCGGCGGCGGCGGCGGCGGCGGCGGCGGCGGCGGTTTTGGCGGCGGCGGCGGCGGCGGTTTTGGAAGCTAGAGATTCTTGAACGGGCGACGGATCGCTGGAACGGACCAGTTGAAAATTATCTTGAGGGTCGCGCGAATTGCGCGGCCCTTTTTTTGTGCGTCGCCTGCCCTTGGTCACCGTCTGGTTGTATTCTGAACGAGCCATGATTTTCCTGACCATCGAAACAACGTGCGACGAAACGGCTGCCGCTGTCGTGGATTCCGACCTGAACGTGATCTCGTCCGTTGTCGCTTCGCAGGACGAATTGCACCGCCAGTTCAAAGGTGTCGTTCCCGAGATCGCCGCCCGGGCCCATGTTCAGCGAATTCTACCGGTGCTTGACGAAGCCCTTCGCCAGGCCGGCGTCGGCTTGGTTGACTTGGACGCGATTGCCGTTGCTAATACGCCCGGCCTTGCCGGCTCGCTGCTCGTCGGCCTGGTGGCGGCCAAGACGCTCTGCTGGGCCCACAACATCCCGCTGATTGCCGTGAATCATCTCCACGCACATATCTATGCCTGTCGAATGGCGGCGGGGCGAGACGTCTTCCCCTGCGTTGGCCTGATTGTGAGCGGCGGCCACAGCAGTCTCTACCGATGCGATTCGGCGTCCGACTTCCAATACCTCGGAGGGACCATCGACGATGCGGCGGGCGAGGCGTTCGACAAGGTTGCCAGTATGTTGGGCCTGCCCTACCCCGGAGGCCCGTCGATTTCCAAGGCGGCCGATCAGGGGGACCCCAAGGCGTATCTGTTCCCTCGCCCTTTGCTCAAGGACCGAGCGAGGCTGGACTTTAGTTTCAGCGGACTCAAGACGGCCGTCCGCTACCAAGTCGCGGGGGTTGGGCGTCCCGATTTCGCCAACCTGAACTTGGCGGAGCAAACCGTTTCCGATGTGGCCGCAAGTTTTCAGGAAGCCGTCGTCGATTGCCTCGTCGGCAAATCGATGCTGGCATTACGAAAGACGGGCCTGGGGCAACTCTGTGTCGGCGGAGGAGTTGGCGCAAATCGCCGGCTTCGTGAGCGTCTGGCCACCGAGTGTGGTTCGGCACAGGTCCAGCTCGAGATCGCGCCGATCGAGTGGTGCACCGATAACGCTGCCATGGGCGCCATCGCTGCGGAACGACTCAAACAGGGGCGGTTCGAATCGCTCTCGCTGGCCACCTCGCCCGGCCTCGTTCGGCCCAAATAGCAGTCCATCTCGGTCGTTTCGGGCTCAACCCGAGAACCCCGTCAGCCGATACTATGGGTAGATGCGTTTTAATCGCATCCTCCATCCTGCCTATGGCCTCCCTTTTGCCCACATTGGTAGGCGGCTGCCAAGCTGTCTGTTCCCACCTGGGCTTCCCCGTTACACTCTCCGCGCGCTGTTGTCCGCGCTTATTGGGGTTCAAGACCTGTGAGACCGCTGCTTGTCCGTGTGTTTCGACTTGGTGTCGCGATATGGCTGTCGCTGACTGTCGGGCATTCGTATGCGCAGTTTCGCCAACCGGCTGGGCAGATTGCCTCCGGGGCGACTGCCCAGATGCGAGCTTGGTCGCGGCCGGTCGAGCGCGTTGTGCCGGCGGCCGAGTGGCTGACTATCGCCCGAATCCCAGGCCAACACGACGCCAGTTCGTTTGGGCACGACGAGCATACAATCAACTTGGACGAGTATTTGGCGCCGGGCGGTCACGAGGTGTTTGTCGATGAGTCGCCATGGTGTTGGCAATCGCTGCCAGACGGTTTGGTCTATCGGCCCTACTTGGCTGGGCGAAAGGAGCCGCGATTAGGCGGTTACATCGTCAACTCGAGAGAGGACGCGACACTTTGGGAAGGGACGATGGGGGCTCAAGTGGGACTTCTCCGCTTTGGCAACAGCGACCCCTTCTACCCAGAAGGATTCCAACTGGACGTCGAGGCGGCCGCTGACGTTCGACTGGATCTCTCCTCGGACGTCGATGTTCGGTCGGCCGATTACCGAGCGGGGCTGCCCTTCTCTTACGGCTACGGTCGGCATCGCACCCGTTTCGGTTACTATCACCTCAGCTCCCACCTGGGCGACGAATTCTTGCTGTCAAATCCAGGCTTCAATCGCCTCAATTTCTCGCGAGACGTATTGATCGTAGGCCATTCCTATTTCCTCACAGATCAAACTCGCGTTTACGGTGAGATGGGATGGGCCTTTTCCTCGAAGGTCAGCGAGCCTTGGGAGTTCCAGTTTGGTATCGATCACGCCCCCTATCTGCCAACTGGGCTGCGAGGGGCGCCGTTCTACGCCCTTCACGGCCATCTTCGCGAAGAGCTGAATTATGGCGGCTACTTCTCGATGCAAGCCGGCTGGGCTTGGGTGGGCGAGAAGAGCGGCAAACGACTGCGAATGGGCCTGTTCTACCTAGGGGGCGAAAGCAGTCAGTTTTCGTTCTTCGACGAGCATGAACAATTAATCGGGTTCGGCGTTTGGTACGATCTCTAGCCGCAATCTTCGATCCACCACCCGTTCAGTCGCGAGCTGGGTCCGACGGCTTCTTGGGCTGAGGCAGCCAGAGCGATAGATCGGTGTGGGCATGGTAGAGTTCCCACGTTGCGTGATCGGAGACAACGCCGGGCAGCCGACGTAGCCGTTTTCCTTTGTGCGGGCCATCGACGGCGACGCCCTGAAACGGATCCCACCGGGAGCCTGTCTCTCGGTCAACCAGGTAATCGTCTTCGGCCGACTCGAAGGTCAGCACTTGGCCTTGGATACGGCGATCATAGAGCACGGCCGTATAGGAGGGCTTATCGATCGTCGCCAGGACGGGCGTCTCGCCAAACATGTCGTTCGCCAGTGTTGCATGCATCAACGCGGCGATCGGCCAATCACGCGTCGTTCTTCCATCGGTCAATCCGATCACGAGACCGTCGCCGGTGAAGCTCATGATGTCCAGTCGATAGAACGACGAGGATCGAGGCATCATGACCACGGTAGTTTCCGGGTACCGCAACCGCCATGCCGACCAAGTGCTCATGGCTGAGGGAATGATCTTGAGTCGCTGCCCTACGAGAGGGCCTCGCATGCATTCACCGAGAATGTGGCTCCACAGGCTCCCTGTTTCCTCATCGATCATGACCAGACTGTTTTCCCAGAGCATTCCTGAAACGTCGAAGGAAAGTGTCCGCTCATTGTTTTGGCGGGCATACACGATGCCGTTGTGGCAGAGATGTCACCAAGTGGCCGCGATGACTTGGCCTCCAAGCTCGTCGTTAAACACCTCTCGAGACGGTCCCGTCATAACGTTCAGCGGCCAAGCTCGAGCGTGGCCATCAATTTCGACCGCCAAGACGAGTTCGTCATCTTCGATCTGGCCCTCCGCCTCTTGCGCGCTCAAGATCTCGAAGCCCGATACCAGCGGCGGCCGCGAGACAACTTGGATGGGTGAGAAGTTCTCTGGAGTTGGCGGGACTTCCCCCAGCAGCGGCGCCGGCTCGCTATCGCGTTCATCGTCTTCAGAATGCCGTTCACTCTTCGGTATTGCAGAATAGATCAATAGGGCCACTATCGTGGTGAGGCCAAGTCCGCCCAGCACGCGTAGATTGCGAAGATTCGTCTCGACCGGCATTTCAAGTCTCCTCGGTAGGTTACTGAGCCATTATCTTGCAATGCGGTCACGGAAGACTGTGAGGCACTTCACGCTGGCGCCATAGACAAGCGACCGCCTTGCCGACTCAGGAGGCGTTTCAAAGGTTGGCCGCAATGGCGCATAATGGTTGGCATGAGCCAACCCAGCCGTCAATACGTCTGCCCCGATTGCGGAGCGACTCGCCAAGTCTCTTCCGTAGAAGCTCGGCGGAGCAACGCCTGCCAATGTTGTGGCCCTGCGCCGCAGAGCGTGCCGGTTGCTCTGCCAGTTGCTTCGCCGCTCGCCAACGGTGACGAGAATGCGACCTCTGCGAACTCACCTAGTGGGGCGTCGGTGGAGAATTCAACGCCCGCGCCGCTCGCTGGGGGTGGCGAAGCAGCAGAACCACTGCAAGACGAACAAGAAGGTCGGTTGGGGTGGATCGCTGAGAACGCGGGGATTATCTTGGCGGCGACGACGTTGCTGGCCGGGGCCGGGGTCGTTCTCGGTTTGGCTTGGAGCGGGTATCAGTTTGCCGTGACCACGGAGCCTGGCGAAGAGGGACTGTCGCCCGAGTCGCTACGCCAGGTCGTTGTGCCAGCCACTTTGGTGGATGCGTCGAGGTCATCGGTGCGACGGAATGGTGTGAAAGTGAAAATTGTCTCTGCCATATTCGACCGTCTCTGGGCCAAGAGCGCCGAGCTGGAGGTCGTCCGAGGCGAAGAGAACGTGATGGCGATTCGTTTTCGAATCAACAATCAACTCGAGACTCAGCGGCTCTATTCAGGCTGGCGCGCCGGCAGCGGCGCCGTGCTGGATGACTCAGGCGGAGGCGCGTATGAGGTGTTGTCGATTGATCAGTGGGCCTCGGTTCGAGGAGCCTCAGCAGAGGTGGAGCTCCGGGCTGGCGAGACTGTGGAGGACATCGTCCTATTTCGCCCGCTTTCCCCGGTTCGTCTTGAGGAGATCCAGTGGCTGCGAGTTCGGTTGCCCGCGACGGTCTACGGCGGCCTGGGCGATTACTATTTTGAAATCCCCCAAGCGATGATCACCGGTCCCAGCGACGACCCTCCTCCCCCTGATTGGACGGAGGGCTCAGCGCCGGTTGACGACGGTTGAACGCGCGTGTCGGATTCGTGGTTATTGGTTCGCGTAGGGTGGATTGCGTAGGAAGAGAGTCAATCGGGTGCGAGCATTGGTAACGGGCGCCGGAGGGTTTCTGGGGCGCTACATCGTCGAGCAGTTGCTTGAGCGCGGCGCCCAGGTGCGAGGCTTTGCGCGTGGCGAGTATCCCGACTTGGCCGAGATGGGCGTCGAGTGCATCCGTGGCGACATTCAATCACAGCAGGCTGTTATCGACGCTTGCGACGGCATGGATGTTGTCTTTCACACGGCCGCTGTGGCTAGCATCTGGGGACCTTGGGATTGGTTTCATTCGACCAACACGTTGGGAACGGATCATGTCATTGCGGGGTGCCGCCGCCACCGAGTGACTCGTCTTGTCTACAGCAGCAGCCCAAGCGTGACGTTCGATGGGACCGAGCAATGCAATGTCGACGAATCGGCGCCCTATCCAAAGCGTTGGCTTTGTTATTACCCTCAGACCAAGGCGCTCGCCGAACGCAACGTCCTCGAGGCAAACAGCGATTCGCTTCTGACCTGCTCGTTGCGACCCCACCTGATATGGGGCCCGCGGGACCAACATTTGATTCCACGTTTGATCGAGCGGGCCAGGAGCGGCCAGTTGATGCGGATCGGCGATGGCGAGAACTTGGTGGACATGTCCTACGTCGCCAATGTGGCGGAGGCCCATTTGCTGGCAGCCGATTCGCTGGCGGCCGGCGCGAGCGTTTGCGGCAACGCCTACTTCATCTCCCAGGGGACGCCGGTCAACTGTTGGGAGTGGATTGATGACATCTTGGCGTTGGCCGACCTGCCTCCGGTGGGCCGATCGATCTCGGCTCGCTCGGCCTATGCCATCGGCGCCGGGCTGGAGTTAGCTCATTGGGTGACGCGTCGCCGTTCGGAGCCCAGGATGACGCGGTTCTTAGCACGCCAACTTGCCACGTCGCACTACTTCTCAATTGGCAGAGCCGAGCGCGACTTTGGCTATTCGCCGCGCGTCTCGACAGAGCAAGGGATGGAGCAATTGGCTGTCTGGCTGAGGCGAGACCGCGAAACCTAGGCTCGCTCCGCCTCCTCCTTCGCGTTTTCTTGGACCAATCCGGACCGGTTGGCGGCCTGCTCGGCGCCTTGTCCTCAGCCTAGAAAACCGATAATCTCGACGGTTTCGCCCGGCCGTTTGGGCGTCGCCGAGCCAATCCTGGGCTGGATCTCGACTAGTCGCGGTCCATTATGTGTAGTGTCTCCACGCGCAAAGCCTCTACATGCAATGTGTCGCCGATGAGTAGGGAAAGCCAAGAATTGTCAAGTGAACAGCGGATCGTGCTGACGGGGATTGGTATGACTGCCCCCAACGGCAATTCGCTCACCGACTTCCGGCGCCAATTGTTAGCCGGGCAGAGCGGCGTGGTCGATTACGAGATCCGCTACGTCGGCAAGACGCTTGCAGGCGTGTGCGATTTTGACCCCAGACGGTACCAGTCCCGCAAAGACATCAGGCGAGGGACTCGGGCGGGAAGCATTGGCGTCTTCGCAGCAAATGAGGCCATTCAAGACGCGGGAGTGCCCTGGGATGAGGTAGAGAAGCACCGGGTCGGCATCTACCTGGGGATCACCGAACACGGAAACGTCGAGACGGAGAACGAGATCTACGAGCTCAAGGGCTTTGACTACGACACCAGCGTGTGGTCGCACCACCACAATCCTCGCACCGTGGCCAACAATCCAGCAGGCGAGGTGGCGCTCAACTTGGGCGTGACCGGGCCCCACTACACCATTGGCGCTGCTTGCGCGGCGGGCAATGCCGGGTTGATTCAGGGCCTTCAGATGTTGAGACTGGGTGAATGCGACTTGGCGTTGGCGGGAGGCGTTGCCGAGAGTATCCACACATTTGGGATATTCGCCAGCTTTCGCAGCCAAGGCGCCCTGGCGGAACATGACGATCCCGCCAAGGCTTCGCGGCCGTTCGACCGAGATCGCAGCGGCATCGTGGTCTCCGAAGGGGCCTGTGTTTACGTAATGGAGCGGCTGAGCGACGCGGAGAAAAGAGGCGCCAAGATTTACGGAGAAATTGTCGGTTATGCTATGAACACTGATGCGACCGACTTTGTGCTCCCCAACAGCGAACGACAAGCCCAGTGCGTTCATTTGGCGCTCGAGAAGGCCCAGCTCGTTCCCCAACAAATCAATATCGTCAGCACCCATGCGACGGGTACTGGGGCTGGCGATGTGCAAGAGTGTGAAGCCTTACGCGAGGCCTTCGCAGGGTGTGAAAACACCCACTTTAACAACACGAAAAGTTTCATTGGCCACTGCATGGGCGCCGCCGGCGCTCTCGAACTCGCCGGAAACCTGGGCTCTTTTGACGACGGCATCTGTCACGCGACCATCAATGTCGATAACCTGGACCCTGAGTGCGAATTGCCGGGCCTTGTATTGAATACACCTCAAGAGATTGGCGCCGTCGAGTACATCTTGAACAATTCGTTTGGGATGCTCGGCATCAATTCTGTTGTGATCATCAAGAAGTTTAGCTGACCAGAGAGAGGAATTCGCGGATGACACCCGCCGACATCCGAGACGAGATTATTGACATCCTTGAGAGCATTGCGCCAGACGACGACCTGAGCGGCTTGAAGGATGAGCAGGCTTTTCGAGACCAACTCGAATTGGACAGTATGGACTTTCTGGACATCGTGATGGAGTTGCGAAAGCGGCACCGAGTCCAGATTCCGGAAGAAGATTTCGGCGAACTAGCCAGCATGGCCAGCACGGTCAAATACCTGCAACCGATTCTCGCCGACGTATCGCCCAGCTAAGTCCAGGCTCGTTTCCTTTCATTTGCGCTTTGCCGTTTTTGATGTGCATGTTGCGCTCGCGCCTAATTCAATTTGCTCTTGTTCACCAAGGGGCTAGCTTGCAACTCGGCTGTGTAATGATTGCAAACCCGTTTCGTGAACTCGCCGGCAACATCCTCTGAATTGTCTTCGCCGTTCGTGAGATTATGCCCCGCGATTTCCTTCAAGGCGTCAAGCAACAGTACGACGTGGTCGTTATCGGCAGCGGCTTGGGCGGACTGACTGCCGCAAACGTGCTCGCCCGAGCCGGGCGCAGTGTTTTGTTGCTTGAGCAACACTACAAACTTGGCGGCCTGGCGACTTGGTTCAAGCGACCGGGCGGACACATCTTTGATGTTTCCCTTCACGGTTTTCCAGTTGGGATGATCAAGAGCTGCCGGCGATTTTGGACTCAAGAGATTGCCGATTCGATTGTGCCGCTGGAAAACGTCCGCTTCGACAATCCCATGTTCTCGCTGACCACTTCGTTTGACCGAACCGACTTCACTCGGCTGCTCGTTGAACGATTTGGAGTTGAGTTGGCGACGGTCGGCGAATTCTTCGATACGGCTCGGCAGATGAGTTTCTATGACGAACAAGAAACGACCGTCGGTCAATTATTCCAACGCTTCTTTCCCGATCGGATGGACGTTTGGCGATTGTTGATGGAGCCGATCACCTACGCCAACGGCTCTACGCTAGAAGACCCGGCTGTCACATACGGGATCGTGTTTTCGAACTTTATGTCGAAAGGCGTCTACACCTACCAAGGCGGCACCGACCAGCTGATCGAGAGGATGGAGGCGGCGATGTCGGAAAGTGGCGTGGATGTGCGGATTAATTGCGACGTCGACGGAATCGAAGTAGAGCGCGGACAAGTTCAGTCGGTCACCGTCAACGGCCGCACGATTAAGACTTCGGCCGTTGTCTCCAACGCCAATCTGCTCAGCACCATCTTTCGGCTCGTGGGTGAAGAGCGATTTGACAAGGACTTTGTCCAAGACGCCCGCGCCGTTCGGCTCAACAACTCGAGCACGCAGGTCTACATGGCCCTCGACCCGAACGCCAGCATTGACGAATCGACGGGCGACCTGATTTTTAGCTCGACGGCAAACGAATTCCGCACGGAACTGCTCCTAAGCCGCGACATCACGAGCCGAACTTTCTCGTTCTACTACCCTCGGACTCGTCCGGAATCGAGCCCCCGGCATTTGATCGTTTCCAGCACGAACGCCAATTTTGAAGACTGGTCCGAGTTGAACGAAGAGGAATACAAGGCGAGCAAGGCGGATCTTGTCGAGACGACCCTTTCAGCGCTGGAAAAATACGTTCCCAATGTTCGCTCCAAGATCGTTCATGCGGAGGCGGCCACGCCGAAGACTTTCGCCCGTTACACTCAGCACATCGGCGGGGCGAGCTTTGGAACCAAGTTTGAAGGCCTCGCGGTGAGTCGCGGCTTGCCAGATCAGATCAAGGGCCTATACCACGCTGGTAGCGTGGGGATTATCATGTCCGGTTGGTTGGGCGCCATCAATTACGGCGTGATCGTCGCGAACGATGTCGATTCGATGCTGATGAGCGCGCGCTGAAGGGCGAGCGCCCAACCACCCACGCCGAAGACGAGGTAGAACTCTCGCCGGTTCTTGGGCCACGACCCGACAAAACTCCGCCTGCTTGTCACGTCGGTGAAGCGGGTCTCTGGCCATGAGAACGCCGAGGCGGACTCTCTGCCCTTGGCCTTCGTCTGTACCGATTGCCGAACGCCGCAACCCGGCCTCAACAGCTATACGATGCAGGACCTCCACAGTCTTATGCAAAACGTCGAGCGCAAAATAGATCGTACAAATGACAAGAGAAATGATTGAGCAGGCCATTCCGCATCGCCCTCCGATGCTCTTGATTGATGAAGTGCTTGAACGGTCGGAGGACCGGATCATCTGTGGGAAGACGTTTCAAGCCGACGAGTTCTTCTTTCAGGGGCACTACCCGGGCAAGCCGATCACGCCTGGCGTGATACTTTGCGAGTCGGCGATGCAGGCCGGCGCGGTCTTGCTGGCCCAGCATATGGAAATGGACGGCGGCGTGCCTGTCGCGACCCGCCTGAACGATGTCCGTTTTCGCCGCATGATTCAACCGGGCGATACGATCACGATCGAAGTTGAGTTGACCGAGCGGGTCGCCAATGCGTTCTTCCTGAAAGCCAAAGCGACCTGCGACGGCAAGTTGGCGGTTCGCTTTGAATTCGCCTGTGCGATGGCCGACCCGACTCAGCAACAATGAACGCGTGGAGGCGGTATGGACTTTTTGCAGCTGAAAAATAAGTCGGTTCTGGTGATGGGCGTGGCGAATCGCAAGAGCGTCGCCTTTCTGATCGCCAAATCGCTAGGTGAATGCGGTGCGACGGTGACCTATGTCGTGCGCAGCGATCAGCGGGCGGACTCATTGCGGGCGCTGGTCGGCGATGAACCGTCGATTCTGGTGTGCGACGTTGAGGATGAGAAGCAGATTGAACAATTGCGAGCTGACTTGACGTCGGCCGGGACCAAGTTCGATGGTTTCGTTCACTCGATCGCTTTCGCCGACTACGAGGGCGGCATGAAACCTTTCCACGAGACGTCGAAGTCGCAGTTTTTGCGAGCTCTCGATATTTCGTGTTACTCGCTGATCTCTGTGTGCAACGCCCTCAAGGACCTGTTTGCGGAGGATGCGTCGGTCGTGACGATCTCGATTTCAACGACAAGGATGGCGAGCGAGAATTACGGATTCATGGCGCCGATCAAGGCCGCGCTTGATTCATCGCTGGCGTTTTTGACAAAATCGTTCAGCCGCTTCTCCCAAATCCGCTTCAACGCTGTCTCGCCGAGTCTGCTGAAAACGTCCGCGTCAGCGGGGATTCCCGGGTACGTCGACGCCTATCTGTTTGCTGAACAGGTGATCCCTCGGCGCGTCGCGGTACAGACGCAAGAGGCAGCGAACACGGCTGTGTTCCTCCTCAGCCCTCGTTCGTCTGGAATCGTCGCCCAGTCGATTGTGGTTGACGCCGGGATGTCGATCAATTATTTCGACGCTGATATTGTTCGTCGAGTTGTCGACAATGCCTGACCAGGCCGCAAGCCAAACTCGGCTCGCTTACGAAAACTGAGTTGGCGTCGCGCCGGGCCTAGAGTCAAATGCAGCGTGGGTGATTGGTCTTTTGCATGGGAGTGTACGATGGCGACCGTTTCTGAAATCCTGGAGAGGGGTTGGAGCCGCCATCAAGCTGGTGACTTCGCGGAAGCGGAGGCAGCCTATCGCTTGGTGGTCAAACATAAGCCGGCAAACTCGGCGGCTTGGTGTTACTTGGGTATTCTGAAGTACGATCAGAAGCAGTTCGAAGAATCTGATTCGGCCTATGCTGAGGCGCTGAGGTTGGAACCCAACTTCCCCATCGCTTTGAGCAATCGCACCAACACGCTGGCTGCCTTGAGACGGTTTGACGAGGCGGAGAAATCTTGTCGAGCAGCGCTCAGCTTGGACGCCAACTATGCGACAGCGCATTTGAACCTAGGCGCCATGCTATCCCGTGTCGGCCGCTGGGAAGAGGCCGAGGCCTGTTTCGAGCGGGCGCTAGAGTTGGTGCCCAATAACGCGGTTGCCCGCGGCGGGTTGGGCGGCGTGTGCACGTCGCTTGGGCGGTTTGACGAAGCGGAAAGCCATGCCAATCAGGCGCTTCAGCTGGACCCTCGACTTTCCGACGCGGTGAAGAATCGAGGCATCCTCAGGTTGATGCAGGGGCGGTTCGCAGAGGGATGGCGGGATTATGAGGCGCGATTTCATGTCGACGTGTCTCCTCCCACAAGCTCGGCGCCTGTTTGGCGCGGGGAGGAACTCAACGGCAAGTCGATCGTTGTCTGCTCAGAGCAAGGGCTCGGCGACACCTTGCATTTTGTGCGATTGGTTGAGCCGTTGCTTGAACGGGGCGCCCGGGTCATCCTGGCCTGCCAGAATGCCCTGATTCCTCTGCTCGGAGACTTGAAATGGGCCGATCAGCTGGAGCTGGTTCCCAACCGAGATTCGTTGCCTGCGAGTGACTTTGTGATCTCCTTGCTGAGTTTACCGGGGGCGCTCGATGTAAGAGAGGACACGATTCCGCGCGACACGCCGTATCTGTCTTCCGACCCTTCACGCGTGGCCGCCTGGCGAGATCGGCTTGGCGGCGGCGCTGGGAAGCGGCGAGTCGGCTTGGCTTGGCAGGGCAATCCAGGGAATGCGGCGGATGCAGTCCGCTCCACCACGTTAGAGCAGTTTCAGCCGCTCTGGAATGCGCTGGGCGACGAGGTCGAGTGGGTTAGCCTGCAAAAGGGCCTTGGCGAAGAGCAACTGGACAGTCGGTTTCCGGTCAAGCGGTTTGACGATTTGGACAACGACGGCGCCTTTCTCGACACTGCTGCGATCATGACATCGTTGGATGCGGTGGTCGCAACGGATTCCGCAGTGGCCCATCTTGCCGGCGCCCTCGGCCGCCCAACCTACCTCGCTCTGGCAGCGATTGCGGATTGGAGATGGATGATCGATCGCAGCGACAGTCCTTGGTATCCGACCTTGAAACTGTTTCGGCAGCCGAATCCGGGCGAGTGGCCCCACGTGTTTCAGGCAATCGCCAAGTCATTGAAGACGACGCTTTGCCAGTCCGATTGAACGACGAGGCTGCAGCCATTCTGCGGGAATGCGCACGATTCCCCCGACTTCCGCTCCCAGACCGCACCCGCCGGGTAGAATAACCCACGGTTGAGGCCATCTAGGCGATAGACGCTCCAGGCGTCAGCGACTAGATCGCAAAATGGGAAGGAGGCGTTCCCGATGGAACGTAATCTCTCTGATCAGCGAGTTCGGATCCGCACCGCCTTGAATTCGGCGAATGCTGCCAACCTCTCTGTTCCTGTTGGAGAGTACGGGAGTGGAATGTCGCCCGATGCGCCGCTGCATGTTCTCTCATTTTTCAACCGGCGTCTCGCGAAGGATTTTCGGTCCACGTTGAGTCGCAGCGGCATCAAGTCAAGTACTCGCCGAGTCGGTCGAGTCTCGTTCGTTGAGGTCGCTCGGAAGGACGCTGGTCTAGTCAGGGCGGTCTTTGAGGAGTTTCGAGCTCATTCACCCGATGTCAGGCCTTCGCGTGTGTTGGTCAAGTCTCATTTTGCCTGTCGAGGGATCAGAACGGGATTCGCTCTTTGGCTTTTTTGGCTGATCGCGACGTTCGCATCCGTTGGGGCACTCGAACTGCTTATCCTGCTTCCCATGATTTGCGGGTTGTTTGGCCATCTGGTGGATCGCTTGGTTGCCCGCCGCCTCGCCAACCGGTTCTATTTCGGGTTCTACGACTGTCTCGTGGCCTTTTGTCTTCTGAATATGGTGGCTTGCGTGCTGGCTGGGGCTGTGTTGATTTCTCGCTGAGTTGCCGCTGGATTTAAAACCGCCGTCCCCAAATGAGTGCTCCCTGATATATAATCGGGGGGCGACATCATTGGCGGAGAACGAAGAAGTCCTCGACCTCTGCCGAGTCTCGTGGGCGAACCTGAGGGAAATTCGGATATGAACATGGGTATGAAATTGGGCGCGATTCTGGCGATAGGAATCGTTGGCTGTCTTACGGCCGTGCGGGCATTACCTGGCGCCGAGACCCGCGAACAAGTTGTCGAACTGATGAAGCGGGTGCCAGAGAAACGCCCAAGCCATTCGCAACGCCTTTCCGAGTTGATTCAGAGCCAGTCGTCGCGGGCAGCGCTCTTGCCGTTGCTTGAGGACGAATCTGCAGACGTGAGATTTGGCTCAGCAGAGCTCCTCGGTTTCTATCCGAAGTTGACCGCTGCGGAGACGACGGCCTTGGTTGGCCGATTTGGCGACAACGAGCCGAACCTTCACGGGAACGCTGTCTGGTTTGCGGCCGCCAGGACTTTGGGCTCGAGCGAACCTGCTCAGCTAGGCCTGCTGAAGAAGGGCTTGCAGTCGACGGATGCCATCCGACGTCGAGCCTCAATCGTGGCGATCCACTTCTCTGGGACTCAGGGCGCGGTTCTCGCCGACGACGTGGCGAATTTGCTAGATGACAAGAACGTGCTTATCCGTCGCACCGCGTTAGGTTTCATGCGAGACGTCGGCGAGCAAGCCGTACCTCACCGCGAGCGGATAACAAAGTGCCTCAAAGACTCCGACTTTCACACTCAATACTGGGCGGCTCGGGCCCTCGGCGCGATGGGTGAGAAGGGCGCCCCGTCCGCTGCGGCTCTCGTCGAACGGCTCGAGAACGGAGTTGCATCGGTTCGCCGAAATGCCGCGATCGCGTTGGGGAACATCGGCCCCAAAGCAGGGCCCGCTGCGGCAAAAGCGCTAACCAAGGCGTTCGGCGACTTTTCTGCAACGGTCCGAGTGGCCGCGGCGGAGGCCATCGGGAGATACGGCGAACTCGGCAGGCCGTCGACCGGCGAACTTCGCGGCCTGCTCAAGAGCAATTCGACCGAAGCCAGGGTCGCGGCGGCGCGGTCCCTAGCTGTGTTCGACGAATTTGTGAGCGAGAGCATCGCGGCGATGGTCGAAGAGTTGGAGGGGGATCAATATCCTTGGGACGCCGCGGAGACGATTGGCCGATTCAAGGCGAAAGCGGCGATTGCAGTTCCGCAGTTGATCACGGCTCTCAAAGCCCCCGACCCCGAGACTCGTTCTGCCGCAGCTGCGGCCCTAGCCGAGATCGGCGATACCAGAGCTCGCCAGCCGCTGCGGGATGCAGCCGCAGAGGACGTCGAGCCGTCAGTTCGCGATTCGGCTGCTAAAGCCCTCAAAGAACTGGGCAAGCTGGTACGCGACAAGAGTGGCGAATCCTAGCGCATCCTCCTGGGGGACACCAGTTTGTTAGCATTTGTCCCAAATTACCGCAAATCCGACGATTGGTGGGCAAGACCGGCCGAACCGAGGCGAACTGATTTTGGTGTAACAAACGGCCACCGGTCTACACTTCCCATTTGACGTGCCCGCTTTCAACTTTGAGAGCCTCATGCCCAAGAAACAGACTCAATCGACGCCCGCAGCCGCCTCGGGAAAACGACTAGCGCCCTACGCGGGCGCTGCTACGGCGCTTGGAACGGGACTGCTTGTTCGCCAGATCGTTGGAGTTTTGGGGCTGGTCGAGTCACTTGATGGCTACGACGCGATCCGAGTTCTCGGCGTGATGACGTTAGCCAGCGTCGTTTCCTGGTGGGCGGGAAGGCTGACGGGCCGACTGCCGGCCGCACTTATCTTGGGCGCCCTTGCCGGTCTGGCCGCTGGTTCATTCGCCCATGAGACGATCCCGGCCGCCGCGGGCTTGGTCATCCTCTCCTATGCGGGCATCCGCGTTATTTTTCGCTTCGTGCGTTGGGCCCTGATGTATGCAGTCGCCATTGTCTATGGCGGAGGACTTGGCGTCGGCGCCCACTACGTGATTACTCTGGATGATTCCTTGATCCGTTATCCGCAAGCCGGGCTGCTTGTCGTGGTTGGCTTGGCGTTGTCGTTCTTCGTCGTCAATTGGCTTGGCGGTGAAGAGGCGGAGGGGCGCTTCGCCCGCGTTAGAATGGCGTGGGTCCATATCAACCGCGCCTCGCTGATGGCCGTCACCTTGCTCGGTCTCAGCGCCGCGATCTACGGACTCCAGGGCCAAGATCTCTCGGAAATCGCCACTCGAATTCGCACGCCGATCGAACAACGTGTGGCGGAATTCAACGAGGCCAAGGATCGCGTCAATACGGCCCAAGAGTTTAAGACCGAGATCGATCGCGTCCTAAACCGCGGCGAGTAGAGGCCCGAGAATGAAATCCGATTATTTCATTCCACATCTAGTTCGCCTCAGCGAAGAAATATCACCACATAGAAAGTGGCGAGAATTATCTGCACAACGGCGAAGATAAACGCCGTCTTGACGAATCCGGCGAACGAGATGGGCAATTTGTGTTTGTGCATGATCGTCACGGCGACCAAGGTGGAGGCCGAGCCGATTGGCGTCAGATTGCCGCCGAGATTCGCCCCAAAGATGATCGACCACCAAAGGCCCGACGAGGACTCAACGCCTAGCGAGGTGAGGATATTGGCGAGCATCGCAGCCAATGGAATGTTGTCGGTAACGCTGCTGAACACGGCCGCTCCCACAAGCAGCAAGGCCGAGTCTTGCATTGTGGCGGGCGCACTCTTCACATCGGCCAGCACCGCGTTGACGCCGGTACCAATCGCGCCCAGCACAAGCGCGTGCTCCATCACGTAGATCACGACAAACAGGGCCATGAAGAAACCGAGCAGGTCCCAGTCGATATTGCGGTAGAAATCGTCAACAACGGCCTTGTAGCGAATCAACATCACGCCGGCAAACGAGAGGGCGACGAATCCCATTCCGAGTTTGTTGAGGTTCATTGGCAACACGGAGGCCGCAGCAATGGCGACAACAAACGCCACTAACATGGCCGCCGCGAACCAGAAGAACCCCCAGCTCTCTATTCCATCATTCTCGTCAAACGAACTGACCAAGTCTCTTGCCTGTTCGCGTTCTTCGGGCGTGGCGAGTCGCCGAACTTTGAACAGCCTCGCTCCCAACAACAGAGTAGCGATAGTCGCCACCGCCACGTAGGGGCTGGCTTTGAAGAAGAAAGTGAGAAAGCTGATATTGGCGGCGCCGCCGACGATAATGTTGGGCACCGAGCTGATTAGCGTCAGCAGCCCGCCGATGTTGGTGAGAAGCCCCTCGACCATCAGAAACCCGAAGAGCTTATCTCGTTGTTGCAGTTTTTCCAGAGAAACCACAGTCAGAGAACCCACGATGATCATTGCTGTCACGTTGTTCAATACTGCCGAAAACACGACCGTCATCAGGCCGTAGAAGCAGAGCAGTTTTAGCGGGTCGCCTGCAGACGCCTTGGTGACGCGAATCGCGATCCAGGTAAACAGGCCGGATTTGCTCGTTACATCCACGAACAGGCTCGACCCCAATATGATTACGATCACGCCCCAATCGATCCCGGGGATGTAGACCGGCATACCGATGCGATGTCCGCCAATAAAGACCGCTTCGTCGTGCGAGCTTTCCGCGTGCGGCTCTCCCCGTTCTTCGTGTTCCGCTTGGTTCTGGTCGTTGGCTGAATCGTCCGCGGCAGTGGAGTCCAAGTGGATCTGTCTGGCGTGTTCGTCCTCAACGATCTGTCCGTCGACCGGGCCGTGCTCGACCATCTCATGGCTGCCGACGATTACTTTCTCGAATGGAAGCAGGCCGGCCATAGCGCCGAAAGACAGGCAGGCAATCGCGAAGATTCCCGCGATGATCGACTTCTTGGCGTGAATCTTCTCTTCTAAGGCGAGACAGGCCACGAGGCCAACGAGCAGCAGGCCGAAGAACGCCGTAACGCCCCAAGAAACACTGGCCACAGCCAATACAGCTTCAGCGCTGAATATCATGCCGATTCCTTCGTATCTCGAATTTCAGCAGCGTCACTTAAACCAACAGCAGCGGCGTCTCCCGCATCTCGACTGTGAGCGGGTAGGCCATCCCATGCATCGCCATTTGCTGATCGTCCTTGGTGTTCATGACGAGTAGCGAGACGCGGTGGTTTTCGATCAATCGCTTATAGTCGCCAAGTCGTTTGCCGAGGACGGCTTCGCTGGCGATCGTAATATTCATGTCGAGCGAACCGAGCGAAGCCTTGCACGATTTGATGTAGTCGGCCGGTTCCTTGAGCAATTGGGCGAGAAGCACT
>CAZWOU010000062.1:0-1486 GCA_964635375.1 uncultured Pirellulaceae bacterium
GTCCGAAATGGTTGGTCGACGCTGTGATCTCGCCTAGTGACGGTGAGTGGACGAGGCGATGAACAGCGAGGACAAAAACGTAAATAGGTACGCTTGTAGAAAAGCGACAAACAATTCAAGGCAACTGAACAAAGTAGCGCCAATAATGGCGGCGACGGCGGAATAGTGCCAACTTTCACTTCTCGCGGCTTCCACGGTGAACGCCAGCCCCATGATTCCCAGTAGAACAAGGTGGCCGGCAACCATGTTGGCTAATAGACGAATGCCCAACACGAGGTGCTTTATGCAAAAGCCAAGCAGTTCAATACCGAACAACAGCGGCTTAATAATTGGGCTGATCCACCAGGGCAGATCCATGCTCGGAAGCAGATTGAGCCAAAATCCAACAAAGCCAAACTTCTTCATCCCAAACACCATTCCGGTGCCCACCGTAACTCCTGCAAGGGCCAATGTCACGCCAAAGGAACCCGTTGGAGACCCGGCCCAGGGAACCATTCCCATCAGGTTGCATCCCAGCACGAACATGAAAATGGTCCAGAGCAGCGGCGTAAACTTCGCCGCATCTTTGGCGCCCATTGTCGGCATGCCAATTTCGTCACGCACAAAAATAAGCAGCGATTCCAGTAGATTCCAGAGGCGACCCTTGGGTGGCTCGCCCGCTTGGGTTCGCTTGGCAAGGGAGGTGAAGAGGGCCACGATGATCAAGGCCACGACGACCTCGAGAATCATGAACTTCGATATGCCAAGTCCGCTTTCCACTTGATATAGGTTTCTTAGTTCCCCTAGCGGCTGACGAATCAGGATCTTGCCGTGGAGCATTGCGTTGTATTGACCAACTTTGCCCGCGGACCACGAATGGCCCTGTTGAAACTTGGCGACCGCCTCGGCGTCCCCTGAAATCTGCTTGGCGCGTCGCCAAGACAACGCAAAACTAGGGTTGGCCAACTCTTTGGCAAACCAGGCGAGATCGGTATCAGACGTCTTGAGAAACCCCTCAAAACTGCGGTCCGAAACCGAGCTGCCGTCCTTCTCCAATTTCTTGACCCAGGCTTGCCAATTCTCCTGCAAACGGCTCGCTTGCTCCTCAAGATAGACATCAAGCGGCTTGGCGGAATTGGCGTGCTTCGGGGCGGCGTGTTGCCAATGTTTCCAGTCTTCTATCAGTTTGGCCTTGCTAGGCGTGTCTGTGGTGATTTCAGACAAGTGGTCATACAGACGCGAAGCTTCCCAATCTTGGAATTCGCCGTCGTTGCGAATCCAGAAATTCGGGAAATCACCCATCTCTTTACGGTTCGATCGCCACAGCGCCTTCGGCACTTCAAAGTAGTAGGTGTCCTTGATGTGAAGGATGTCTTCGGCCATGGGTTAGTTCGCACCTGTCGGAGTGGGATCGGGACGCACCAGCAAGATGGTGAGCGGCGTTTCCACAACCAACATCAATAGGTAGTAGGCCATGATCATGCCAGCCAAGCCAGCACCCCGCAGC
>CAZWOU010000062.1:1496-16164 GCA_964635375.1 uncultured Pirellulaceae bacterium
AAGCGATCATCCCCAAGGGCAAACCCATTCGAAACAACATCGACGCCATCAATCCAGCCATCGCCAATTGGGGGTTGACGAACATGCCCGAGACCAAAATCGCCAACACTCCAGCTACGGTGCAGACGCCAAATGCGAACACGGCGGAATGCACGCCCGACATCGCGTATTGGGTGTAGCCAAACCAGGCGAATAGCGGGAGCGCCGCCGCCAGTACCGCAGTCAATGCAAGCGCAAGCCAAATGGAATTGGCTCGTCTTGATGGTGCTATTGGTTTGGGGTTAGTCACGGGAACGCCCGTCGTCCTCAGTCTGCGATCGTTTGGTCTTGTTTTGTTCTGATCTAGCGGCTTGTTCGGCCAATCGCTTCTGTTCAGCGTCTCGGCCCATCTTGATCAGCTGCCAAAGGGCGACTGTCATTCCCAGGGCGAAACCGGTCAGCGTGAGAAACGAAGTTCCCAGCTGTTTGTCGGCCCATTGTCCAGCAATCCCCGGCAAGACCATCATGGCTGCAATCGTGGTCGCTCTCGACGCCCACGTCATGGCTTCCCCGACTGGGTGGGGGGGTGGAGATGAGTCGCTCATTCGGCGCAGTAGCTGTCGATCACCTACTTCTGTGGCTTGGTGTAAATTCCTATGCGGCAACGTTTTAGGTGAAGGTGCCTGCCGCCCAGGGGGAAGTGCGGCTCCGCCTCAAGCCGCCCGTTAAAGTCGGCCAATTTATCCTAAGGGTCCTATTCGGTCAACCAGCTGAGGAGCGAATTCGTGTTTTTTTTCACAAAGTCTGGCGCGGTTCGTAAGCCATTTTGTGCCAACATGTTGCGACTCCCGATCGAGAGCCAGAATGGGGGTGATGGCTGACGACTGACGGTCGCCCGTCACCGCCTCTTTATACGCGCGAAAACGGCGGCGTTACCCTTCTAATGGGTGGGTCGTTTTTGCGTTTTTTTTTGGTTCAAGGTAGACTGGTCGTATCGATGGTGACCCTCTTACTGGTGGAATTGGTTGACCAGATTTGAGGGTTGTCACGGTTGCGAACATTGTCGCCGGGGTGGACCCAACGGGCGAACCAATGACCTAGCCCAGACCCGCCTAGCTCAGAGGACACCCACAGTTCGCAAAAGCGTGGTTGGCGTGCAGCACTTCTGCTAGCCGACTGGGAGGCAGCCGCAGGAGCACTGGAACTGGACTTCCGCCGCTCCGTTTCCATCGGCGCAGGGATTGCTAGGTGGGGCTTAAGCATAACGAATGTAGTGTCAGGGATGGCGCTCCAACCATATATCGGTGAGGGACCGAGCCTGTTTTGGGCTGGGATCTGTCACTCCAATGGAGGAAAGTCCTTTGATCACGGCAACATCTTTACGCGAACACACAGTCAAAGATCTTGGTCAAATGGCCAAGGACAAGGGAGTTTCCGGGTGGCATTCCATGCGGAAGGATCAGTTGATCCGAGCCCTGGTTCGGTTGGCCAAAGCGAACGCACGTAAAAGGGCCTCCGCCAAGTCAAAGAGCTCGCCCGCGGCGAGCAAAGCTCGGTCAACGGCTAAGGCTCGCGCCGCGACGGGCGTTTCGGTCTCGGCGAAGTCTCGGGCGTCAAAGCGACAGGCAGGTAAATCCCGATCCGCGAAACCGCAGGCCGCGAAACCGCGAACTTCGAAGTCTCAGCCGCGCGCGTCCAGCGCCAGCAAGACCGCGCGACGTCGCCCATCGGATGCCAAGAGTGCGGTTTCCGCTCGGGTCGCCAAGCGGATTGGTCGTGAACGGGACAACCGCGAAAAGGAAAAAGACCTGGCCCAAAAGAACGCCGCGGCCACCAAAATAGCCCCTCGGCGAGCTCCCGTGATTGATGACGACCAAAAGGACCGCTTGGTCTTGATGGTTCGGGACGCCTACTGGCTGCATGCCTATTGGGAGGTGTCTCGCCACAGCGTGGTCCGAGCCAAGGCGGCGATGGCGGAACGCTGGCACACCTGCAAGCCGGTTTTGCGTTTGTTTCACGTCGAGTCGAGTGGGGCCAATTCAGGCGAACGAGTTGCTCGTGATATCGAGATTCACGGCGGGGTGAAGAACTGGTACATCGACGTCGCCGATCCGCCCGAGTCGTATCGGGTGGAGCTGGGCTACCTGGCAACAGACGGACACTTCTTCGCGATTGCTCGCAGCAACACGGTCAAGACGCCTCGTCCTGGCAGCAGTGACGCGATCGACGAGAACTGGACCGACATTGCCGAAAACTACGAGAAGATCTACGCCCAGAGCATTACCGATGGGCATTCGATGGGCGATTTGCGCGAGCTGTTCGAAGAGCGTCTGCGTCGGCCGATGGGTGCGTCCAGCGTTTCGAGCTACGGAGTTGGCGCAGCTCGATTGCTCCGCCGAGACAACGACTTTGAGTTTGAAGTCGACGCCGAGTTAATCTTGTTCGGCAAAACCAAACCCGACGCCCATGTTGCCCTGCGCGGCGAGCCGGTGAAACTAAGACCCGATGGGACGTTTACCGTGCGTTTGAGCATGCCCGATCGACGCCAAGTGTTGCCGGTCGTCGCGAGCAGTATGGACGGCGTTCAACAACGCACTGTCGTCCTGGCGGTTGAGCGAAACACGAAAGTCATGGACCCGGTCGTTCGCGAGAACGGCGCCTAGAAGTCGCTCAGGGAAGAATTCGCTCAGGGAAGAATTCGCTCTAGCCAGCAAACGGCGGATCGGGTATCCGTAGGGTGATTCCTCTGCCATGTTTGTGTTGTCGGTGCGGATTTTTTGGGGAGCCGATACGAGAACCGCCGGGGGCCAGATTGTTAGCTTGGGTTACGGGTATAGCCTCGCACCGGCCGCACTGCCGCCGGACCGCGTGGATAACACGCCCCGAGTTGCGGTCCCCACCTTTTGGAATGCGGGCTCTCACAAAACCCACTGCCACGGCATTGCGGTGGAGGAATTCATTTTCTGCCTGGACGGAGATGCGTCTGGACGGAGATTACCTAGACTGAGATGCGCCCTGAGACTCGCGGGCGTGGCGCGGAATTCATGGAGGATACGCTAGCGTCATCCACCGTGGTTTCCATCGGTGTTCGACGTCTGATCTCCCTCAGAGAGCGAGATCAGATTGTGGCTGCCTGAGCGGAAGCCCTGCATGTCCAGGGTCACGCAGCGAAAGCCGAGTTGCAACAGACGCGCGACAATTGATTCGCGAATCGGTTCGCTGGCGAATCGAGCCAACTGATCGAGCGGAATCTCAAGTCGAGCTAGATTGTCTCGATGCAATCGCACGCGGACTTCCCTCAGCCCAAACTCGCGGAGAAACTGCTCTGCCTGATCGATCATGGCCAGCCGTTCGGGCGTGACATCTTCTCCATAGGCAACCCGGCTCGCCAAGCAGGGCGACGCGGGCTTGTCCCACACTGGCAGCTCCCAATGCAACGCGAGCGCGCGAACATCCTGCTTGCTCAGTCGACTCTCGATCAGGGGGCTGACCACTCGGCTTTCTGCAGCGGCTTGCATACCGGGCCGATAGTCGCCGAGGTCATCCAGATTGGCGCCGTTGGCCACATGGCTCACCTGCAATTCTTCCTTGACGGAATCGATTCGCAGGTAGAGTTCCGTCTTGCAGTGATAGCAGCGATCGGGGGCGTTGCGAACATATTCGTCTCGCTGAAACTCCTCGGTCGGCAGAACTCGGTGTCGTATTCCGATCAGTTGGGCAGCCTGTTTGGCCGCCTCAAGTTCGCCGTCGGCCAAACTTGGACTCAGGCCCGTCACGGCCACGGCCATTTCGCCGAGTCCGAGTTGGGCCGCTTTCGCGACGACGGCGCTATCGACACCGCCCGAGAGGGCGACGGCACAGCTACCGAGTCGACGCATGTAGTCGACCAATCGATCTTGTTTCAGTTGGACGCTCAAGCCTGACTTCTTCATGAAGGTCGAAGTGACGCGTCGATGTGGCCGCGTGGAAGGGGCGCTTTTTCGACGATTACGATGCAAAAATCTTGTTCATGCGTTCGGCGATTTCCGTTAGGCGTTCTTTGCCGCCACCTCGGATCTCGGCCGTCCCCCAGCCGGCGTAGCCGATCTTTTTCAGTTCCTTCATGACGTCCGGCCAATTGCACTCGCCCTCGAGCAATTTGACTTGGAACCCTTTAGACCAACCCTCTTTCTTGCCCTTGCTGAGGCTGTACTCTTTGATGTCGAGTTTCACGATCTTCTCGCCCAGCACCCGAACCCACTCAGCTGGAGGCGAGTAGCGGACTGCGTTGCCGACGTCAAAGTAGGCGCCAATCACGTCTGACTTCAGCTCATCGATGTATCGCGCGGTCTCTTTGGGGTCTTTGAGAAAGTTGTTCCAGACATTCTCCAACAAGATCCTGATGCCCAACTCTTCGGCCAGCGGAATCGCTTTGCGGATTTCCGGGATAGAGCGTTCCCACGCTTGTTCGTACGTCACGCCATTCTTGACGACTGCAGGCACGAGCAGCACGCTGGTGGCGCCATAATCCTTGGCGGCTCGAATGGCCGTTTGCAGTCCATCGAGCCCTTTCTGGCGGACACTCGGATCGGGGTGGGAAAGCGTTGAACGCCAATGGACGGAATCGACCACGCCGTGCACATCCAAACCACTGGCTTTCTTTGCCTCGGCCACTTCCTCCGGTTTAGTACCGGAAGGACTATTCAGTTCCACGCCGTCGAATCCAAGTTGTTTGAGCATCTTGAACTTTTCGGTCAGGCTGCCGGGAACCTGAACCATGCCGATCTTGACCGCCTTCTTGTAGGGCTTGGGCGTGTTTTCCGCAGCGTCGGCAAGTTGTGCGCTGCCGAATACCGTGGTCGCCGCGGCTGCGGCTGCTGTGGATTTTAGGAACTGCCTGCGTTTGACATAGGTGGATTCAGCATTGTGGGAATTCATCGATGCTCCTCGAGGGTTTCGCGTCCACGATTGGTGGCGCCGGCAATGTGTCTACTGGGCGATTCGCTGAGTCTCCATGATACGAGTCGGCCGGCGCCTAAGCAACGATTGTTAGGGAAGCGGGTAGGGGAAGTGGGCAGGAAGTGGCAGGCGAGTGATGGCGTATGGTTGCGTGGCCAGCGGCACGGCCCTTACGATGTCAGTATTGCACACCACCCCCAACCGCTTCCTTGGCGGTCGAATATGAGTAGGACGTAGACTCAGGAACGGAATGGCCTGTCGGCGGAGGTCGCCTTGACGACGCTCGGCATCATTCAGACACGGAGCATTCAGAACGGGCGCCGCTCAGAACAGTATGGACGAGACGCTATCCAACACGGAACCGCAAGACGAGCCCGACCTGGCGGGTCGAGTCATCGGCGACTACCTCATTCTCCGCCGCCTCGGGCAGGGTGGAATGGCGATCGTCTATTTGGCTGAACAGACTTCCTTGAAGCGGCAAGTCGCCTTTAAAGTGCTGAAGCATCACTTGGCCGTCGACCCGCTCTATCGAAAGCGATTTGAAAACGAAGCTCAAGCCGCCGCGTCGCTCGTCCACGCGAACATCGTGCAAATCTATGATGTCAACTGCGTCGATGGCGTCAACTACATCGCTCAGGAGTATGTTCCGGGGCGCAACCTCAAGCAAATCATCGACCGCAGCGGCCCGCTGAACGCAAAGCTCGCCGCCGTCATACTCCGCCAAGTCGCCGCGGCGCTCCATTTGGCTGGCGAACAACACATCATTCACCGCGACATCAAACCGGAGAACATTCTCCTCACGCCGCGCGGCGACGTGAAAGTTGCCGACTTTGGGTTGGCTCGCATCTACTCGCCCAACGCTGACAGCCCCAGCCTGACCCAAGACGGCGTCGCGCTTGGTACGCCGCTTTACATGAGTCCGGAGCAAGTCGAGGGGGGCAACGTCGATCCTCGCTCTGACATCTACTCACTCGGCGTGACTGCCTATCACATGTTGGTCGGGCATCCTCCGTTCCAAGGCGAGACACCCTACAGCGTCGCAGCTCAACACCTGCAAAAGGCGCCGGAGAGGCTGGAGACGGTCTGCCCGGATGCTCCCGAAGGGCTTTGCCGGGTGATCCACAAGATGCTCGCCAAGAAGATGGAGGAGCGATTTCAGCATGCCGTGGATCTGTTGCGAGAAATTCGCTCGCTGCAATTGGACGACGGTGATCTTGATGAGGATTGGACGACCCCAGAAATGTTCGCGCTCGCGGACACTCGATTCGAAGCGACGCAGCAATTACAAACTGTCATGGGCGCGGAGGCAAAGCAGCGCCGACTCGGTCGACGTCGCCTGATCATCGTGGCCGTCATGTTGATCGGCGCTTTCGCCATAGGTGCGGCGATCGCCATCCGCCTGCGCCCGCGAGACCTGTTGGCTCGCGGAACGCGGCTAGGGGCTCAGATCGAGCGGCGCAACGACTCGCGTGAACAATACCTCCACGCAGTGCTGTCGCCCAGTGGAAAACGACAAGCCGCTTTGGAGGCCATTCGCCAATTCTTCCCGCCGGATGAATCGGACACGAATCGCTATTTTTGGAGTCTCGCCGAGCAGCGGCTTGCCGAATTGCACGTGGATGACGAAGACTATGATGCGGCTCAGAAATACTATCTTTCATTGTCCAAGAACGCCGAGGTTGAGTTTCGCGCCTACGGATTAACGGGGCTCGCCAACGAGGCCGCTCGCGGCGGCGACCAGGGCAAAGCCTATGAACATCTCTGGACGCTTGTCCACATGCGCAAGTTGCCAGCGAGCGCCCGCGACGCGGTGCCTCAGCGGCTTACCACGGAGCTTCGCGACTTGTATCAACGGCTGACCCGCGAGGTCGAGGATGAGGTCGAGGATGAATGAACGAGGATGAATCAACGAGGATGAATCAACGGGTGCTCGCTCAGGTTCGTTCATCTCGCTTGGCCTTTGGTGGTTCCCTTCTCTAGCCATTCTTCCTCTTAGCTCGCAACATCGATGCCCGAATTACCTGAAGTGGAAACGATGCGGCGGGGCGTACTGCCGGTGGTTGGCGCCCGCATCGTCGACGTCGTTCGCCTGCCTTGCCGGCTCAAGCCGATCCTCGTGCAGCCCCGCATCGACGCTTTCCGGCGACGAGTAAGCCAGACGGTGATCGACGCGGTGGATCGGATTGGGAAACGCGTTGTCTTGAGGTTGGACTCGGGCGACAGTGTGATCCTTGAGCCGCGGATGACAGGGCTGGTGCTGCTCGACGACGCGCCCAACACCGAACACCTGCGAGTCCGCTTCGACTTGGACGGGCAGGTTCCCCACCTTTTCTTTTGGGATCGCCGGGGCCTTGGTTCCGTCCGTCTTTTGAGCGAAGCAGAGATGGCGGAGCAACTTGGCGGCGAGCGGCTCGGACCTGACGCGCTGGCGATCACAGCCGACGAATTGCGCAGCCGATTGGCCGCCAGCCGACGGGCCATCAAGGTCGCCCTGCTGGACCAACGCGTTGTCGCAGGAATTGGAAACATCTACGCGTCGGAGATCCTGCATCTGGCTGGCGTTCACCCTGAAGCGAAATGCGATCGTCTTAGCCGCGAGCAGTGGCGGCGGATTCACGAGCGTCAGCTTGAAGTACTGCGAGTGGCAATCGACCAGGAGGGATCCACTTTGTCCGACGGCGCTTACCGCACTGCACTCAATGATCCTGGCAGCTATCAAAACGAACACCGTGTGTACGACCGCGAGGGGCAGGCGTGTGTCCGCTGCGAATCCGGCGAAGTGAAGCGAATCGTACAATCGCAGCGAGCCACGTTCTATTGCAATCGCTGCCAGACAAAGCGTGACAAGCGAGGCCCAAAGTGAAGGGATCGCCGTCGAAGCAGTGAAGGCAAAGCAACCCGGTTCGCGAACCTTGGCGATCGATCTCGCGAGCTCTAGCGCTGGAAGATCGGCAGGTAGGCTTTATCCAGCTGCAGCATGATTAGGTTGCAGGCAGTCACGTAGATGGCGCCGATGTTGCCTTCCCATTGCCCTGAATCACGTTGTTCGCCAATAATGCGCGCATAGAGTTTGTCGCGATAGGGCACCCAATCATTGGGACCTTGCCGATAGACGACTTGCGAGTAGTAGAGATAGGTATAGTGCCAGTGTCCAAAGGACCGGGCGCCGCCGCCGACATTGTTGAGGTTGTCCTGACAGAACTTCAGCATTTCCGGAACGTGCTTACTGTCGTAGTCTCCCGCGTTATAGAGGGCGGCGAGGGCGGCGGCCGTGATGGCGGGCCGCGAGTTACCTCGGTTTCGTGAACTATACGAAATGCCGCCATCGGGGTTCTTGCAGCCGTAGATGTAATCCTTGGCTCGCTTGATCACCGAATCGGGGACCGGGATTCCGGCATTGCGGCAACCGCGGAGGCCTTGGACTTGGGTAATCGTGGTCGAGCCCTCGTCAAAATTGTTGCCGTCTTTCGCGCTGACGTAGCCCCAGCCACCAGAAGGCGTTTGCGCATCGGCGCTAAACTTGACTGCCTTCGTCAACACCTCGATCAGCTCGGTTCGCCGATCGCTGTCTTCTTCTTCGCCGAGCACCTGCGAGAGGTAGAGCATGGCGAAGCCGTGCCCATAGGTGTACCGGTTATCGCTTGCCGGGTCGCCGATCAGGCCATTCTCTCGCGAGCGGCTGACGAGATAGTCCACGGCTCTGCGAATCTTGGCTGCGTAGGGGCCTTGCGTTGTCGTGGAGCCGGAGGCGAGGAGTGCGGTGCCCGCCAGAGCCGACATGGCGGTTGGGTAGTTGTTGGACTTGGCGATCCAATGTCCCAGCGACTTTTGATTGTTGGCTACCCAATTGAGGCCTTTGCGGATGGCCGCTTCCCACTCCGGGTTCTTGGTCGCCGCAATGGCTCGACTCGCTGGGCTCATCCATGGCGACAGCCCGGCGCCTGCGGCGACCGCGCTCCATTTCAGCATTTCACGTCGCTGCATCATGTTCCGTGGTTGAACGGCCCTGTTCATTGCTCGCTCCAGGCGGAGGTTAGGATTGTTGGTTTCAGCCGTCCCGCGCTCATTCAAAGCCGGAATCGCCAAATTCGTGGCGATCCCCAGCAGCTCGGCCTCTTCTTTCATTCTCGGTCACGAGCCCGTGGGCGTCTAGCGAATCTGCTGCGATTTCTAGTACTTGGGAACCGGGGTGGGGTTGGAAACCTTCTTGTAGGGCGGGTGATAGTCGGCTCGGACATCCACTCCGAACCCTCGCGCCATCTCCCATTTGGCCCGGGCCGCCCATGGTGTTCCCGGGTGGGCCGCGATGACTTGGGCGAACAGGGCCTTCGATTTCTCGACGTACGGCTTGCTTTCCTCGGTCCGCAGCTCGCGCACGGTGTGGCAGTCCCAATGGAGGTGGGTCAAGTTTGGCGTCTTCGTCCGCGGAACCACCTTGGGGCTCTTCATGAACTCCTCAAGGGCGACGCCATATTCAAACAGTCGGGCCTGGTAGGCCACGGTCTGGGCGTAAATCAGATCGTAGTTGGCTTGCCAACGCGGGTCGGCTTCTTGCTCTCGATGCGAGCGCGCCTGTTCCAGCACTTTCTGGGCTTCGGCTAGATACTTGATGAACACGATCGCCTTCTGCTGGTTCAACCTCGCACGTTTGGTGAAGTCGACCAGGTTGATTGGATACTCCATTTGCAATTCAACTACGCGAGCCGAATCCTTGTTGTATGGATTCAGGTCGCTGATCACTTGCCAGAGAAAAGTTCGCAAAGGGAATTTGTCTCGATCGGCGAAGACCTCGATTCGAGCTCGCAAATCGGGGCGATAGGCCCGCATCTGTTCAAGCTCATACTTTCGCTTGGTCCCGCGAACTAAGTTGCTCTCGGTGCTTGGCAACATGAAGAACACGCCGCCGGTTTCGCGAGTCATTCGTCCCAATTCATAGGGTGCAAATCCAGCCGGGAAGGCGTCGTAACGGCGATGGAAACCATTCGTCTGTAATTGCTCCACGAAGCCGGTTTCAGGTCCTCGGTCGATTGGCAGCCAATGGTGGCGGTTAGTTTGCGGATGCTTCCAGCGAATCCTTGCGTAAGGGTAGCCGAATACCGACTCGCGACTGAGTGCGTAGATTCGGCAGCGCGCCGCCTTGGCTTCCGCGATGGCTCGTTCCAAGTAACCGACGTTGTTATCCTGATCGCCGCTTTCGTCCGTCACGATGACCATCATCAACTGATACCGTCGAGCATATTCACGGTGGATGGCTAGCGATCGCGAGACCGCCTCGCACATCATCTCTTTTCCGGATACATCGACCGGCACAGCGTTGATGGCTTGACGAATCACCGCCAAGTCGCCTGTCGGTTTGACGGTGTGCTTGAAATGGCCCGCGCCATAGCTGGTGACCGCAGTCAGCAAGTGCTCACTGTGGCTGCCGCCAATTAGGCCCAATTCGGAGTAGACTTTTTCGATGCGGTCACGGATCTCTTTTTGATCGTCTTTCATGCTCAGCGACTGGTCAAACACCCAGATCACCATCACGTCGCTCTTGTCGAGCATCCAGAGGATCTCTTGGGTCATCCGGTCGAACGCTTGCTGGTAGTTGTCGACAATGGCCCGAGGCTCGCCCAGTGTCCCCTCAGGGACTGCATTGACGAGATTCGTGGCCGACGGCATTGAGGTGATTGGGCTGCCGATCGAGATTTCCGTCGCGGTGAAGTTCTCCACAACCTTCTGGTTCATTTTGATATCGGGGGCTCCGCCGGCGGCGGCCCCTCCCGTTACGCCAACCTGAGGCGCCGAGGCGAAAACGGCCTCCGCATTCTCGGCCGGTTCGATTTGCGTATCGAGCTCGATCTCTTGCAGCAAGTCTTCCGGTCGCTCCTCAAACATCTGGGAGACGATCTCGCGGATGTTCTTCTTCACCGGCAGCGGCGCGGCTATCAGGCCGAGGACGATCAGAATCACCATGTGCACGATCGTCGAGACGATGCAAGCGCCCATGTTTCTCAGCACCGAGCGCATCCGGGACGTCTCGATTTCTTCGAATTCATCGTATTCGGCTTCCGAATCGCCCGGCGACTCGTCAAAGCGGTCCCGTTGCTCACTGGTGTCTCGGAAGCGATTGGTCTGGGCTTCGCCTGCGGAGCTCGGCGCGGCGGATCCGGGGCGGTCGCTTTCCAAGTCGTTTTCGTGCGGCCCTCGCACCGGATCGTCAGTCATTTATCAAGCTCCTGGAGTTCGCCTGATTATATCCGCAAAATGCGGTTCGCGGCGAACGAATACTTCCGCTTTTTCGCAACCAGTCTACGGAATTATTTCGGCGTTGTTCTCCGACGACTCGACAGATGGCGCCGTTGGGAAGACTTGCAGGTTGAGTTGAATCGGCGGTATGGAGAACGCTTCACGGACGAATCGGCGGGCCATGGTATCGGCGAACTGGTGTCCCGCGCGTGAAAACTCTCGCTATTCCTAACAGTTTCCCAACTGTCGAGGGGAGGTACAGTCGCTGTGAGGTTCCTGCCGATGGTAGAGGATGAAACGGATTTCGGCATCCCAAGGAAGAACCGATGGCCCAAAAAGCACGCGTTGTTGTTTCGATTGATCTGTGTGAGACCCCTGGGCCCCAAGAGGCCAGTTTCGTTAACGATACTGCGGGATTGCTGAACGAAATCAGTCTTCCAGCGACTTGGGCGACACCCACGCCAACTCAGGCCAAAATGGGGCGAATCCTTGGCGGCAGCGCCGGCCACGAAATCGCTCTGACCGCGACGGACGCTTGGGCGACGACATCGGACCGGACGCTATTCGCCAACGTGTTATCGCAGCGGATCGCCAAAGCGGCCGAGAACGGGATCTCAATCCAGACCCTGGCCGCATCGCCCAAATCGATTGAAGGCCGGCTCGATTTGTTAGTCAAACACCGCCTGACGAGCTTGCGGCTACTCGGCGGCGTCGTCGACAATCGCGGCGAGTTGGCTCGCTACGGCGTCAACATCGCCCCAGAATCGACCGATGTCCACGCCGACTACGCCTGGTGGACTGGCGGGCCCCGAGCCGCCGTGCGTCGCGCTCTTCACGCCTCGATCCAAAAAAGTGAGATCGCACATATCGCCATCGACGTTCGCCAAGTCGTGCAAGCGAACCGACAGCAGGTCGCCTGGGCCGCCATCGAAGACGCCGCCAATCGCGTTCGCTTCGGGCTCGCTCAGGCTATCACATTGAGGCAGTTGACCAGCCGTCACCGGGTGATTCGGACCGGTACGGGGCGCTCAATCCTGCGAGCCGCCTAAGCCGGTGGGCCGCCCAGCTTTTGCCGCAGCGAAGGGATGATGCTGGCGGGGACAAACTTCGCCAGCATCTCATCGGTCGACAGGGGCGTGATCTGTTTGATCAGCGAACTGCTGACGTGGGCGAATTCTTCGTCGGCCATGAGGAACACCGTTTCAATGTCCTCATCCAGTTGGCGGTTGGCCATCATCATCGTGAATTCACCGGCGATGTCGGTTAACGGCCGCACGCCCCGGATCATGACTCTCGCATTGCACTGTCTGACAAAGGCGACCGCCAGGCCTGTGAACGTCAGCACCTCGATATTGGGCAAGTTCGATGTTGCCTGCTTGACCAGGGCGACCCGTTCGTCTGGCGTGAACAACGGAGTCTTCTCGACGTTGACGCCGACGCCCACGATCAAGCCGTCAACCAAGCGGCTCGCGCGGCGAATGACATTGAGGTGGCCCAGCGTGATGGGATCGAAGGAGCCGGTGTAGACGGCGAGACGATCAGGCTTTGCCGGCGTATCGGTCATGGCTATTGGGCCCAAGGAGAGTTGAACGGCGAGAGTTTACCGAGGTCGCAAAAAAACTCAGCTAGTGAGGACGTCGATCAGTCGGTCGATATCGTCCTGATTATTGTACGCGTGAGGGGCGATTCGCAGGCGGCCGTTTCGGCAACTCAGCACCACGTCCGCCCTAAAGGCCTTGTCCCGAAGCTCTTGGGAGTCGCGTCCGGGCATTTCAAAAGCGACGATTCCCGAACAATTCGACGGGTCGCCTCTTTCGGAATGCAGGACGGCGCCAGCCGACAGAAGACGGTCGCAGGCCAGGCTGGCAATTTCCACGACACGATCTCCGAGCGAATTCGAGCTGCATCCCCAGCCAAAGCGGCTCAGCAGGCTCAGGCTGGCGCCGAGCGCATGGACGCCGACCATATTCTGCGATCCGCCCTCGTACCGCTTGGCATCGGGCCGCAGATTCCAGTCAGTCTGTTGGAAGTTGTGGGCGTGGACCATGCTGTTCCAGCCGACTTTGATGGGCCGCAACCGCTCGAGATGTTCCCTTCGAAGGTAAAATACGCCGGCGCCTTCGGGACCGAGCATCCATTTGTGTCCATCGGCCGCTAGAAAATCGACTGGGATCGCTTTCACGTCCAGGGCAAACACACCCATCCCCTGGATCGCGTCGAGAAAGACCAGAATCCCGCGGCGATGGGCTTGTTCGACAAGGGAAGCAATATCGAACCGCCAGCCAGTGGCAAAGGAGACCCAGCTGATGCTGATCAGGCGAGTCTGTTCGCTGCAGGCGTTGAGCAGATCCTCCGGTCGCGGCTGCCTCGGAGCGGGAACGCGAACGGTCTCGACCTGCCGGCTCGCCAGGTTGAGCCAGGGATAGATGTTCGTGGGGAACTCGTCGCCGAAAATAACGACCTGGTCGCCCGGGCGCCAATCGAGGCCCTCGGCGGCCATGGTGATCCCTTCGGTGGTGCTGCTGACGAAGGCGATTTCTTCGGAATCCGCGTTGAGCCCTTCGGCGACTGTACGGCGAGCTTTCTCGACGCGGCCAGCCCAAGCGGGCCAGTGGGCGTCTCCGCTGTCCACGGATTCCTGCAGCCAAAGGCGAACTGCCTCGGCCGACGTGTTAGGAAGAGGCGATACGGCGGCATGGTCGAAATACGCATACCGCTGGCATACCGGCATTTCGCCTCGGAATTCCTGCCATAAATTGCTCATTGCAAGGTCCCAATCCGTTCTTCCGTGGCCACAGCCCCCCTTCCGCCGGCAATTATCAAGCCTCTCGGGGACAGAATGGAATGCCGGCAGCGGGCGATTGTAGCGACACTTTCGAGTCTGGGACTGGCGATCGACCCGCCAATCATCCGGACAATCCGGTCAGACGCGTGCCTTTTCCGCCTCCCAACTGGTGACAGGCCAAGGCGTTGAATTATACTAGGCGGAAGTGGAAACTGTCTGCACCGTGAATTTGTTCACATAAACCGCAGGTTTTTCCCAAAAAGCGTAAGACTACCGGCCTTGCAAATGACCCTGAGCGCAGCTTAGTTTTGCGATTGGTCAAGCCACTCGGAACAACAAAACCCTGTTGGGAGTTGAGGGCGGGTTGCCTGCCGCCACGTATGGCCAGGCGTTCGCTCCCGTTATTGCTCCACTTGGCCAGAAAAACGCCGGATCGCCGTGCAACTTGAGGAATGCTTCGAATGCCCAAAGCGTTGTGTTGGACAGGGATCGGAATCTCGATTCTGGTCGCCGTCCTCTTCCTGGCTGACCTCATTCTTGGAATGTTCGGCCAGGTTTGGATGGCCCCATTCAAATACACGAGCATGATCATGGACTTGCTGTATCTCGCCTGTGCAGGCGGGATGGCGTTCCTGAGTTGGATGACACTGCGCGAACAGGACTGACACTCACTGCCAGGACTGACACTGCCAGGACTGACACTGCCAGGACTGACACTGCCAGGACTGACACTGC
>CAZWOU010000062.1:16264-29231 GCA_964635375.1 uncultured Pirellulaceae bacterium
CTGACACTGCCAGGACTGACACTGCCAGGACTGACACTGCCAGGACTGACACTGCGCTACGGCGAGTTTCCCAGGGCAAGTCTCCATTAGGCCGAGACCGCCAAGCCACTTTCTAATTCGACTCCAATGTGTCGTCGTCTTCGCCGCGGTGTAGATGCCGCTTGAGATAGTGCGCACGTTCGATGTTGCGGTCCGCAGTCTCCAGTTCGATCCCTCGCAGTTTCTGCAGATGAGCTGGTTGCGTGTGGATAAACAGCTTGTTGATCGTGGGGATTTCCAGGTCTTCAATCAGACCTAAATTGACGCCCATTCGCACGCTGCTCAGCAAGTGCATCGTCTCTTCACTCGATATCGTCTGGGCAGTGCAGAGGATTCCGTAAGCTCGGCTCACGCGATCGTGCAGGTCTTTTTCGCTTTCCTTCTTGAGGAAATCGCGGGCTTTTCGCTCATAGTCAATCAGCACAGGCACAACCTCGCCGACCTGATCGATCAAGTCTTTTTCGGAGCGCCCGAGAGTGATTTGGTTGCTGATCTGGTAGAAATCGCCCATCGCCTGCGATCCTTCGCCGTAGAGGCCGCGAACCGCCAAGCTGATCTTTTGCAGGCTGTTAAAGACCTTTTCGATCTGACGCGTGATCACCAACGCGGGCAAGTGGAGCATCACACTGACTCGCAAGCCAGTCCCTACATTGGTGGGGCAAGCGGTCAGGTAGCCGAGTTGGGGATGAAAGGCGTAGGTGATTTCCTCCTCCAGCTGGTTGTCGATCTGATTGACTTGCTCCCAGGCTTGCTCCAAAGCCAAGCCGCTGTGCATGACCTGGATTCGAAGGTGGTCCTCCTCGTTGATCATCAGGCTAAATCTCTCATTGGCGTCGATCAACACGCCGCGAGCTCCGTCGGATTCGGCCAGCTCGCGGCTTATCAACTGACGCTCGACGAGAAACTGGCGGTCGACGGTCTCGAGTTCGCTCACATCAAAATAGCTGGCGCCAGACCATTCGCTGACCGAATCGATGCGGTCACGCAGCACGCGCTCGATAGAGACGCGGTCTTGATCGGTGCACTTGCGGATGAAAGGGAAGTCGGCGAGATTGCGCGCGAGCCGAATTCGGCTGCTGATCACGATATCGGATTCCGGTCCCGAGCCGCGCAGCCACTCTCCACATTGGCTAGCTAGTTTTTCGAGCTTCACGTGTCTTTTCCAATCGTCAACGTGGCAGTGCTAAGCTGATTTGTCTTCGTTCTCAATTCGCCGAATGTCGTCCCTCAACTGAGACGCTCGCTCGTAGTCCTCTTGCTCGACCGCCTCCTTCATCTCGCGGCGCAAACGAATGACATCGGTCTGCCGTTCAATATCCCGCACTCCATGCTTGGGTGTCTTGCCGGCATGCTGCGTCTCGCCATGAATGTTGACGACGAGCGGTTCCAACTCGTCCGAGAAACAGATGTAATCGTAGGGGCAACCCAGCCTGCCCGTGTGTCGAAATTCATAGAACGAAATGCCGCAAATTGGACAGACCTGCTGATCGAGTCGGGCCAGCTCTTCAGCCGTCTGCCCCACTTTTAACTGGTTGGCGAGCATGCCGCCGAAGCCGCCAGCGAGTTGCTGGTCCTGCTCCTGTGTCTGGCTCAGGTGGAGTCGGGCGTGGTCTTCACAGAGGTGGAATTCCTGCGGTTCACCCGAGTCGGTGATTTCCGTGATGTGGAAGGTCGCCGGCTTCTCGCAATGTTGGCATTTCATTTGGACGCTCCATCCAGGCCACGTTCCACAAGCAAATCGATGCCAAACCGCTGGCGCCGGGCGCTCCCCATGAGCGACCCGCCTGCGGCCCACTTCTGGTGCTCCCTGGTTTTGAGAGACTCGGGACGCGGCCTAGGTCAACGCTTTCATGCAAATCGGTGCAACTTGTTCTCTTAAAATCACCTACGGGAACTGGTAGGATTCTATCAGTCGGCCCTATCCTGTCAAGGTTAGACGACGGGTCGATTGTGAGTCGCATCTCTAATTAAGACATAGACTTAGGTTCTTCGGGTGGTCGTTGGATGCCGACTGGCGAGGAAGCTGGAAGACTGCCGCCCAGGCCAGCCCAAGCTGGCGACAAGCATTTGGCTCCGGCGACAGCATGATCGGAATGAACCCTCGATGGCCTCGCATTATCCACGACCTGACACATTCGCCGAGCTCGCCGAGACACATGATGCTGTGCCCGTTTACCGGCGACTTGTGAGTGACTCGCTAACCCCCGTCAGCGCTTTCCGCCGAATTGACGAGGGCCAATCGGCTTGCCTATTCGAAAGTGTGATTGGCGGCGAAAAAGTTGGTCGCTACAGTTTTCTCGCCGTCAACCCGTCGCTCAGCTTGAAAGCTACCGGACCGCATGTCACGGTCACGGCGGAGGGAACCGAGAAGACGATCGAATGCGATGATCCGCTGCAAGAGCTGCGTGCGCGGCTCCACGCGGAGAATGTGGCCCAGCTCTCGGAGCTTCCCCCGTTTGCGGGCGGCGCGGTTGGTTACGCCGGCTACGACGTGATTCGCTATTCCGAGAACCTGCCCAACTCGCCGCCCGACGACCGCAGTCTGCCCGATTTGGCCTTTGCGTTCTACGATGAAATGGTCGTCTTCGACCACGTCAGCAAGACGATGTACGTGATCGCCCTGGCTCGCCCCTCGGCGAAGGGCGATGCACCTGCGGTCGCCTACGAGGACGCCCAGCGACGGATCGACAAGATCGTCGACCGACTCTCGACGCCGTCGGATCTCGCGCCCTGCGACATACACGCCGGCGCCGGGACTTTGTTGGATTTCGAATCCAATTTTGACCAGGCAGATTTTGAGTCGGCTGTCTCCAAGTGCGTCCAGTACATTGAAGCGGGTGATATCTTTCAGGTCGTGCTCAGCCAACGTCTGGAATTGCCGTTGCGGACGGACGCTTTTGAGGTCTATCGCACCTTGCGAGTGGTCAACCCCAGCCCGTTCATGTTCTATGTTCGCACCCCCGATGTCGTGCTCGTCGGCAGTTCGCCGGAAATCATGTGCCGCGTGGTCGACGGTGAAATCACACTCCGGCCGCTCGCGGGAACCAGAAAACGCGGTGTGGATGAGGAAGAGGATCGTCAACTGGCGGACGAGTTGCTGGCGGACCCGAAGGAGCGAGCCGAGCACGTGATGTTGGTTGATCTGGGGCGAAACGACGTGGGCCGAGTGGCCCGTTTTGGGAGTGTTGAGTTGAGCGATGTCATGGTGATTGAACGTTACAGCCATGTGATGCATATTACGTCGAACGTAACCGGTGAATTGGCCGAAGGCTGCGACGCCTTCGATGCGTTGCGAGCGAGCTTGCCGGCCGGGACGGTATCAGGCGCGCCCAAAGTTCGGGCGATGGAGATCATTGATGAACTCGAGCCGCATCGCCGAGGCCCCTACGCCGGCGCCGTCGGTTACTTTGATTACCGAGGGAACATGGACACTTGCATCACCTTGCGGACCATGGTCGTGCAGGACGGGATCGCTTACATCCAAGCTGGCGCAGGAATTGTCGCCGACAGCGACCCTGCGGCCGAGTACCGTGAGACACTAAACAAAGCCCATGGCTTGCTCGAGGCCATCGCCATCACGCGAGAACGCGCGCCTGAGGGGCAAACTGGCGAGCACTAGACGTCTCGCTTTGGCCTGTCGCCCGTTGTGTTCCTACACTTACCACCCTGGGGATTCCTTGCCTTGTCCAAAAACCAACCTCTCATCTGGGCGTCGTTGCCCACTATCGTGTTGTTGTCTTGTGTCGCCGCGAACGCCGCAGACAAGAAGCTGAGCCAGCCTAACATCCTTTGGATCGTGGGCGAAAACCTGGCCTTAGACCTCGGCTGCTACGGCGCCAAGAACGTGAAGACTCCCAACCTCGACCGTCTGGCGGAGCAGGGCGTGATGTTCACCCGCGTCTTCGCCACTTCCCCGGTATGCGCTCCGAGTCGCTCGGCCTTCATGACGGGCATGTACCAGACGTCGACCGATACCCACCACATGCGTTCGCATCGCGATGATGATTTTCGCCTTCCTTCCGGCGTGCGGCCGATCACCCACCGCCTTCACGACGCGGGCTATTCTTCGGCGAACATCGTCGAGATGGCTGAGCAAGAAATGGGCACTGGGAAATTGGATCTGAATTTTGTCAATGAAGGCGAGTTGTACCAGGCGAAGTCGTGGGACCGCCTGAAAGACAATCAACCTTTTTTTGCTCAAATCAATACGCCAGAAGCCGAATACGATATTTACGATCGCAAGTCAGCTGAAAAAGATCGTGTCAAATGGGTCGGTGAAGAGTGGCATCCTCAGGTGGCTCGAGAAGACAATGTGAAGCCTCCGCCATTCTATCCCGATCACCCGATTGTCAGGCAGGAATGGGCCAGATACCTCAACTCCATTTCCGGACTCGACGTTCGCGTTGGCAAGATCCTCGATCAATTGGAACGAGATGGGTTGGCCGACGATACGGTCGTTATCTTCTTCGCCGACAATGGTCGGCTGACTGCTCGGGGGATCCACTGGTGCTGGGATATGGGCCTGCATGTGCCGATGATTATTCGTTGGCCAAAGAACTTCCCATCGCCCAAGCAAGCGGCGCCCGGCACGGTCAACACGAATGTGATCAGTTTGCTCGACCTGACCGCGACGACGCTTTGGATCGCTGGAGTCGAACGACCGGTGGGGATGCAGAGCCAAAACCTCTTCGGGCCTCGGCCTGATTCGGCAAGGCGTTATGCATTCAGCGCCCGTGATCGGATCGACGAGACGGAAGTGCGTCTCCGCTCAGTTCGAGGCGCCCGCTACCACTACATTCGCAACTACACGAAAGGGGCCGGCTTTCCCACGCTCAACCGCTACAAAGAGAAGTGTTTCCTAGTCAAGCCGTTGATGCGGGAGTTGCTGGCCAAAGGTCAGTTGAGCGGACCGCCAGCGGAACTGATGAAGCCCTTCCCCCCCGAAATGCTCTATGACACCCTGGCCGATCCGCACGAGATCAAGAACCTCGCCCGCTCCAAGGAACCGTCCCATCGCGCGGCGCTGGGAAACATGCGCGCCGCTCTCGATACGTGGATCGTAGAATCAAATGATCAAGGCCGTCAGACCGAACCTCGCGATGTCGTCGCGCCATTCGAGAAGGAGATGCACGATTGGTTTGGCACGCCTGACTGGTATCCGAGCAAGCCAAAGTGAAGTCACGCTACTCCACCGGTTCCAGCACTTGGATTGAGACGCTTTTGACAAGCTCCTTAACCTTGGCCCGATAGGCCACCATATGCGGCGCGACGAGATGGGCCTCGAGAGCTTCGAGCGATTCCCACTTCTCCACAACGGTAACCGTGTTGAGTCGGGTGCCGCCTTGGGCGGGAATGTTCGTTTCGACGTCGATTGTGGGCCGGTATTCGAGACACCCGTCCTCCTCAACGACTTCTGGCACGAGCTGTTGAAAAGCACCCAGGAACGCCAGCCGGGACGAATCCTCTAAGTCAATCGTCGCAATGACAATAATCATCGAACGTCCTTGCGGTTGTAGGCGAACGGTTTCACTCGGGACAAAGACGTCTTGATCCGCAGGTGTGTTGGCTCAAGCAGGCCGACCCTCCGAGCAGGAACGACGACCGCTTGCCGTTTGTGTTTTATACAGCCTAGATGATTCGAACCGTTTGTAGAATCCGCCACTGCCGTTGGGGCTCGTGAACTGCCTCACAAACAACCGCCTCGCCACACGATAGAATGCGGCTCACGAACGATTGCCCCATCCCGACGGGTGAATTCATCGTGTTGCCATTGCCAGGCGAACTTTATTCAGCAAAATCTACTCGGCTATATCTACTCGGCCATATCGACAATCGCCGTCGCGGACGGCTTTGCGGTCTTGAGGCTGAGAATATCGAGGATGGAAAGGAAAGCGTCGATGGATAACGTGGGATCTGACTCTCGAGGAACAACCGAGGCTTTGGCCGTCGAGCGAGCGGTAACGGAGCGATACACCGGAGCGTCTCAGAAATCGGAAGTGGCCTTGTGTTGCCCGGTGAACTACCAGTCCAAGTACTTGGAAGTGCTGCCCGCAGAGATTCTCGAGCGTGATTATGGTTGTGGCGATCCGTCGCGCTACGTTCGCCAGGGCGACCATGTGCTTGATCTCGGCGCCGGGGGCGGGAAGATCTGTTATATCGCTTCACAAATCGTCGGTTCCGAGGGACGCGTCTACGGCGTCGATATGAACGACGACATGCTCGATCTGGCGAGACGGTTTCAAGACTCGATTTCCGAGGCCATTGGCTGGAATAATGTGCATTTTCGCAAGGGTCGAATTCAAGATCTCGGATTGGATCTCGACCAATTTTCCCAGCACCTCAAGTCCCACCCGATAGTCGACTCGGAAAGTTGGTTCGCCGCCGACGAGGTCGCTCGGCAGATGCGCCGCGACACGCCGATGATCGCCTCGGATTCAGTTGACGTGGTGATTTCCAATTGTGTGTTGAACTTGGTCAATCCTGCCGATCGCCGCCAGATGTTTGAAGAGATTTTTCGCGTGCTCAAATCGGGCGGCCGCGCGGCGATCAGCGATATCGTCTGCGACGAGCCTGTGCCCCAGTCGTTACAAAACGACCCAGAGCTCTGGAGCGGGTGCATTAGCGGCGCCTTCGTCGAACACGAGTTCTTGGAGGCGTTTGAGGCGGCGGGCTTCTACGGCGTAGAGATTGTGGATCGCCAATTGGGCCCCTGGGCGGTGGTCGAGGGGATTGAGTTTCGCAGTATGACGGTGCAAGCCTACAAGGGCAAAGAGGGGCCCTGTTTGGAGCGAAACCAAGCTGTCGTCTACGGGGGACCATGGAAAGCGGTTGTCGATGACGACGGGCATACGCTTCGCCGCGGCGTCCGAACCGCGGTGTGCGACAAGACTTTTCAGCTTTACCAACAGTCGCCCTATGCCGGGCAGTGTATCCCGATCTCTCCCCAAGAGCCGGTCGACTTGGAGACCGCTAAGGGTTTTGACTGCAGCAAGTTCCGCGTTCGCGCCCCGCAGGAGACCAAGCGGACGCAGCAAGCTAACGAGCCGTTGAACTTGCTGCCGGGCGACGATTGCTGCGGCGCGAATTGCTGCTAGGCGCTAGTCACGGAAAGATTGCGCCGTGAGTGGCTTGGAATTGTCGGATAATTCAGACCGCATTGGCGAGTCGTCTGAGCGACCATTCTTGCAGACCTTGCCGGCTTGGCTGCCCGCTACGGCAAGAGTTTCAGCGTTTTCGCATCGCCCTAGGCCTCGCATTGACTCGCCACCGACGGCAAATTTTCGTCGCGGGACCAAATATGCTTTCCTACCGGCCGCGGAGTTCGTAGACTAAGCGGAGTGGAAGGTGCTGCCTCACCGCATTGCAACGGACGAGCTAGCGCCTGATGAAACGGCGCTGACCCTGGCGGCGACATGCGAAAGCAACTCTCTGCGCGCGACGTGGCCATCGACGAGGGAGCGGGACGTTGACAAGACCCCGAGGAGACCTCAGTGCGCGCCTCTTTTCTTCCCTCAAATCTCCGTAGCGCGATTCCCTTGATCCTGCTCTGCTCGATGCTGCTGATTGCCGCACCAGGTTGTAGCGGCTGCTTCGGCGGGAACACCGCCGCCAAGAAGAAGAAGGAAGATGAGGAGAAGAAAAAGCGAAAGCCCGACTTCGAGGTGGGCCGCTTGCGCGTCCAGCCGAGCGATGAAACGTCGCGGACCAAGAATGCGGTCAAACCAGGTCATTGGACCGTAACCACTCAGCCACTCTTGGCGAACCACTTTGAATTCCCAGCCGAGCTGCACGCCGCGTCGGTCGATCGCAGCGGCAAGCAGGTGCGGGTCGAAGCTACTCAATACCAGATGACCGTCTCAACTCCCGCTCCCTTGCCAAAAGGCACGCGGAAGGACTATGAGATGACATACTTCGTCCCCAGCATCTACTCGGAAGGTTCGGAAACGGCGAGCGCGGCTTGGCTTCACAGCCAACTTCGCTCGCGTCGAGGCGGCCGCGAGGTGGCCGACACGATGCAGCCCACGACCAACATGCCCGATTTTCAATACTACATGGTCGTCCTGGCTAGAGATCCAAGCCGCTATACCGCGCTCAAACGATTGGACACCGTCATGCCGCCGAGCAGCCAGCTCGACGAGTTGGCTGACATCACCTACTACCGAGTGCTGCTTCCTCGTGTTGAGCGGGGGGCGCCGTTGCCCTCGCATGCGATGGCCTGGACGGGGATCGCTTACCTTGTCTGGGATGGTATGGATCCCAGCTTGATCACGCCCATGCAACAGAACGCCATGCTGGATTGGTTGCATTTCGGCGGTCAGATCGTGATCAGCGCTCCCGCTTCGCTCGACATGCTCCGAGGCAGTTTCTTGGACCCGTACCTTCCAGCCGACAAGGTCAAGGCAGTCGATCTGAAGCAAAGCGATTTTGGCGCTATCAACGCCCATTGGTCGCTCGTGAATCAACAGACTCGGGCTCGCGAGCAGATCGAGTTGATCAAGCCAATCGTAGGCATCGAAATGAAGATTCGCGACGGAGCCGTTGCGATTCCAAACACGGGTGGTTTGATTGTAGAGCGAATGGTTGGACGCGGTCGCATCGTGGCGTCTGCTTTTCCGCTCACCAGCAAGAAACTCAAGGAATGGGAATGCTACGATTCACTTTGGCACAACGCCCTTTTGCGCCGTCCCCGTCGCAAGTTTTCCCGCACGGTCGGTTCGGACTACACACGAGTTGACTTTCACGGCTTGGCTTCTTTTGAACGCGATCCTCGCCTCTCCACGACGTTGCGAATGTTTAGCCGCGACGCGCAGAATATGACGCGGGCACCCGACACGTCACGGGAGGCGCCCGACATGCCACGGGAGGCGCTCGACATGTCACGAGAGGGCCGTCACGGCCCCCAAGAGGATGCTTGGCATTTTGGCGGGCACTCCAAATGGCTGTACTCGGGCGTTGCTGGTTGGAACGACCGCAGCGGCGTTGCGAATGCCGCCCGCAACGCCTTGAGACGCGCCGCTGGGATCACGATCCCCTCAGCTGGTTTTGTCCTTAAAGTGCTCGTGATCTACCTTGCCTTTCTGGTCCCGGTGAACTGGGGCGTCTTTCGGCTGATGGGCCGAGTGGAATGGGCTTGGATTGCCGCGCCGATCATCGCGGTCGTCGGTTCCGTCGCCGTTGTGCGTCTGGCCCAACTCGATATCGGTTTTGCTCGAGCCCGAACGGAAGTGGCCGTCTTGGAATTGCATGGCGATTATGGTCGAGGCCATTTGACTCGTTACACGGCGCTCTACACGTCGCTCTCCACGACATACGACTTTGTCTTCTCCGAGCAATCTGCTGTCGCCCAGCCCTTCCCGGCGAATCTGGGCTATCGCCACAGCCAGCACGCCCCCACATACACTGTCAACTATCGCCGCGACAAGCAAGTTGTCCTCTCCGGGTTTACGGTTGCATCAAACAAGACTGGTATGGTCCATAGCGAGCATATGTTTCAGCTTGAAGGCGGGGTCGCCGTAACGGGCGATGAGACAAGCGGCTATCAAGTCGAAAATGCGAGCGAACTGAACATCAACGAGGCCGGCGTCTTGAGAGGAACCGAGAGCGGCGTTGAGATTGCCTATCTGGGCGAACTTCCCGGCAAGTCCAACAAGCCGCTCAATTTTGTGCCCGCCGATTTGCCCAACGAAGGCGATCTGCCGATCGCAGAATGGCGGGCTTCCAAGATGTTGGGCAAGCGGCAGGCTCAAGCCGGCGAAGTGTCCCTGGCGGCAATGGCCGAACTGGGCGCCAACTCGCTCCAATTGGCTGTCGGAGAGATGCGGCTCATCGGCTGGACCAACGCCCAACTACCAGGCGCCGAAATTCGACCCGCCGTGCGGCAGACACAAACTCAAACCTTGATCCTCGCCCACCTGACCCCAGGGCAACGCCCCGAAATTCAACCCGATGTCAATATGCGGGCCGACTTTGAAGAACGCCGAGTGCGCACGGATGACATTTCAAAAGACGGTGAGCAGGACAATCCGGGGCAGGACAATCCGGGGCAGGGGGCGAGCGAGGGCTTCGGCGTCGACGCGCTGCGGACATTGCAAGATCGGGGCGCGAAGGGCGGAGAGTAGACCGAGAACTAGCAATCAGTCTGAACCCAAGAACGAGCGGGGAGGATGGGCCCAGATCGAAAGCGTTAAAACCTCCTCGCTTTTGCGCGCCAATGGCTTGCCATCGCCTAGAGTCGTCACGACAGAATAGCAGCGAACAACTTCCTCGACGGAATTCGATAGCAACATGATAGAACTCATTGACTTCGGTAAAGACTACGGCGATTTCACTGCTGTTGAGCGACTGAACCTGAAGATAGGCGCGGGCGAGATGTTTGGCTTCATTGGACCCAACGGCGCCGGCAAAAGCACGTCAATTCGATTCCTCGCGACCTTGCTCAAAGCCAGTCGAGGCGAGGGGATCGTTAACGGATATCGAGTGACCCAGGAGCCGATGAAGGTTCGTCAAAGCGTCGGGTACATGCCGGACAACTTTGGCGTGTATGACGGGATGCGGGTTTGGGAGTTTCTCGATTTCTTCGCCGTTGCCTACCGCATCGGCCGTTCTCAGCGCAAAGTCGTCATCAACGACGTGCTCGAGTTGCTCGACTTGGCCCACAAGCGGGACGACTACGTGAACGGACTGTCGCGAGGGATGAAGCAACGGCTCTGTCTCGCCAAGACGCTCGTGCACGATCCCCCAGTGCTCATCCTCGATGAACCTGCCAGCGGTCTCGACCCGCGAGCTCGTGTAGAGGTGAAGGCGCTGCTCAAAGAACTCAGGCGGATGGGCAAGACGATTCTCATCTCCAGCCACATCCTCACCGAACTCGCCGATTGTTGCACCTCGATTGGAATCATCGAGCGAGGTCAGTTGTTGATGCATGGACCGATTGAAGATGTCTATCGACGGATTCGGGGCAATCGAATGATTGAAGTTCGCTTCGTCGACAATATGGATATCGGCCTTTCGATCCTGCGCAGTTCTCCACACTGTCGCGACTGCCAGGTCGACAACGAAAAGGTGACGATCGAGTTGGAATGCGACGACCAGGGCGTTGCCGATCTGCTCAATCAGCTGGTCGGCCAAAAGGTCGGCGTCCGCAGCTTCGGCGAAAAGGAGCCGACTCTCGAAGACGTCTTCATGCTCGTCACCAAGGGACTCGTCACCTAGTGGGCGGGGCAGTTGCGTCGGCCAAGCTGGTTCAAATAATCGAGTGTCGACCGCGAGTCCAGAGATTTTCGCGACAAAATTCGCGGCGCCAAAGTGTCCCATCCAAACCGCAAGGAATCCGATGCGCCTATTCGCGAAGGTTTTAGGGCGCAAAATAGGCGGGGTCGACGAGCAAATTGCGTGATTGTATCGAGTGTTCCCCTTTTCGCGATTAGACTCTCGATTTTTCGGGCAATTCTTCATCTTGACTCGGGCCGAAAATCGAAAGTAGAGTTGAGGTAGAGAAAAGGAGGTGCTGATATGACGTCTTCACCGCGCTCAACGTTGACGCGATTCTTTGCCGGGATCACAGAGCAGACCTTTCAAGGTGAACTGGGTGTCGTTGATCCGCCGCTCATCGATTACCTCACCGATCTCTTGGCGCGATTCCTTCGCACGGAATCGCTTCTCAAAGTTCGCGGTCTGACTGGCAAACGCATTTCTGACGTCGGCCAAATGCTCTGGGAGGCCGAGCAACGAGTCGGCTTGGCCCGCCGTGAAGTGCACCGGCATATCGGCGACTTCACCCTCTTTTGGACCGGCATGTTTCCCGAATCACTGCGGAAGCAGAACCGAGCGACCGACCCCGACGCCTTCAGGCATTTCTGCCTGCACGGCAAGCAGGCCTATTTCATCGCCAGCTCGATCGAGACTGACAAGCACGACGCTCCCGCCGATGTGCTGCAACGCTTGTCCGCTGAGTTCGAATTGTGCGCCTACGGCTTGCGAGAAGTGCGCAGAGAATGGGAGAGCGACGACGGTGATGGGACCATCCGCCCCATGTTGCTTAACTGATCGAGCCATTGGCTCGGGAACAAACTTCGACGGTGCGAGAGCGTCTCGCGACGCCTCCCTAGCATTTCGCCAATTCTGCGAGCAACGACTCGGCGTAATCGCCGATCTCCGTGATGACTTCGGTTCTCGATCGCTTCTTGGCTTCAGCCATCCGCCGTACGATGGCCGAGCCGACGATTAACCCGTCGGCCACCGGAGCAAGCAAACGAATATGGCTCGCGTTGCTGATCCCAAAGCCGATGCAAATCGGCAGCTCCGTCTGCTCACGCAACCAACTGACGTTGTCGATTAGTTCTGGCGGCAATTCCGTGCGTTCGCCCGTGATGCCGGTGACTGACACATAGTAGATAAACCCAGTCGTCGATTCGGCGATTCGAATCACTCGCGAGCGAGGCGTTGTCGGCGTGATCAGCTGGACCAAGCTCAAATCGCGTTCTCGGCAAACCTCGGCAAACTCGCTTGCCTCATCGACGAGCAAGTCCGGCACGATCAGCCCCGAGCCGCCGGCGGCTTTCAGGCGGTCGGCGAATCGTTCGAGGCCGACGCGATAGATGATCGCATAGCTCACCATCGCGACCTGAGGCATGGAGATCTGTTTCGCCGCGTCTTGCATGCACTGCAAGACCCCGTCGACCGTAACTCCCTGCTCAAGAGCCCGCGTATAGGACGCTTGAATCACAGGTCCGTCGGCGATCGGATCACTATAGGGAAAGCCGACTTCACACATCGAACAACCACGCAGGTTCAGTTCGAGGATCGCATCGCGCGTGAAACTCAAGTCGGGGTCGCCGGCCGTAATAAATGGCATGAAGGCTTTGCGGCCTTGCTGGCGTAGCGATTGAAAAAGCTCTTCGATTGCAGACATCTCGTGGATCTTCTCAGG
>CAZWOU010000062.1:29331-33320 GCA_964635375.1 uncultured Pirellulaceae bacterium
TTTTTTCGGGCGAGGAGTTACTGCGTCAGTTTCTGAAGCCTGGCGATTTCGTTGGCGTCCTTGTCGCCGCGACCGGAGAGGCAGACCAGGACCATTTCATCGGAAGTTCGCTCCCTGGCGATTTCAATGGCGCCGGAAATCGCGTGTGAACTCTCCAGAGCCGGCAAGATGCCCTCGGCCTTGGCGAGCATATCGAAGGCGGCCAAGGCGTCGACATCTTTGCAGTTGCGATAGAGGGCGCGGCCGGAGTCTTTCCAATAACTGTGTTCGGGTCCAACGCCCGGATAGTCGAGGCCAGCGGAAACGGAATGGACATCGCAGGTCTGCCCGTCATCGTCTTGCATGACGTAGCTAAAGCTGCCATGGAGAATGCCCGATCGGCCGAAGCTCAGCGGCGACGCGTGTTCGCCCGGTTCGTCGCTGCGTCCGCCCGCTTCGATTCCGATCAAATCGACTTGCTGATCCTCAATGAACGGATGGAACATTCCCGCCGCATTACTGCCTCCGCCCACGCAAGCGACAACCGCATCGGGCAGCCGTTCGAATCGATCGAGACACTGTTGCCTCGCCTCGCGTCCGATGACTGACTGAAAATCTCGCACGATCAACGGAAACGGGTGGGGACCGACAACCGAGCCGATGATGTAGTGTGTGTTTTCGACGGACGACATCCAATCCCGCATCGCTTCGTTGATCGCGTCGCGCAGCGTGCGCGAACCGCTTGAGACTGGCCTCACTTCCGCGCCGAGCAGTCTCATGCTGAACACGTTGGGCGCCTGGCGCCTCACATCCTCCTCGCCCATGTAGACGATGCAAGGGAGGCCGAAGCGAGCACATGCGGTTGCACTGGCCACGCCATGCTGTCCCGCGCCGGTTTCTGCGATTACTCGCGACTTGCCCATCCGCAGCGTGAGCAAAGCCTGGCCGAGCGTATTGTTAATCTTGTGGGCGCCAGTGTGATTGAGATCCTCTCGCTTCAGATAGATCTGTGCCCCGCCCACCTGCTTGCTCAACCGCTCTGCATGGTAGATCGGCGAGGGGCGTCCGACATAGTTGGCCAACAGCGAGTCGAGTTCGCTTTGGAACGCCTCATCCGTCTTGGCTTTTTCGTACTCATCCGCCAATTGGTCGAGTGCTTGGGTGAGCGTTTCGGGGACATAGCGTCCGCCGAAGTCGCCAAAGCGTCCCAACTCGTCAGGAACATTCGAGGCTACAGGTTTCGGCGCGTTCATCGGCGGATCATCAGTTCAGTAAACGAATCGGATCGTCAGGTCGCACGTCTGCGAACCCTCCATCTTAAGGGAAATCCGTTCACGGACTAGCCGCACTTGGCGCACAAACCCTATCGCCCGAGGCCCACGTCGCCAATCCCCCGGCGCCGCTTGACAGGATCGCAACTCAGATAGAAACTGAACTCTTCGTCCCAACCACGCCCCCTTCGTCTAGTGGCCCAGGACTCCGGGTTCTCAATCCGGCAACAGGGGTTCGACTCCCCTAGGGGGTATTGAAGCCAAATGCACGTCGATGCTTGACAGTGCATCAAGGAACGAAACCCCAGTGTTTTCTTGGGTTTCATTCCTTTCTTGGGCTTCCGTGCATTTCGGTGCCGCTGCCTGCTGCACCGCGTTTTGCACCACCGGTGCACCGCATTCTGCACCACCCTCATCGACCTCGGGCTCTTGACTCCCAGACCGAACATCCGTTTCGGGTGCGGGACGTACGGCTTGAGTGAAATGGTCTTCAGTCGTCGAAAGGTAATGCTCCTTTGCGACGGCGGCAGAGTTACCGATCCAGCCAGCGGCTACGTGCAGCGGAAATACATTCGTCAACTCGGTCTCGCGACTCGCACGCAGATTCTGAAAGACGCGTGGCCACGGCTTCACACCTGCTCGCCCAATGAACCGCAAAAGTTGGGAACGCAGGTTTGTACTTCTGCGTCGCTGCAGAATGTAGCCGCTGTCGTCGTCCGCAGCGTCCCGCATGGCCTCAAAGTACGGACGCAGCTCAGGAAAGATGGGAACGCTTCGCTTGGGTTTGCCCGATCGAGCCGTCTTTGGACTGGTGACCGTGAAACGCTCATGCTCCCAATCGATGTCGGACCATCTGAGTTCCGCGAGTTCCGACGGAATTCGAAGCCCACCGTAACGAGCCAATGCGATAATCAGTTTCCATTCAGCGTCCGGAGCCGCGTCGATCACTTTCTGAATACGCTCGCGGTCGACGAATTCGATTCGGCTCGGGTTGGCGTCAGAACCAGCAGCCAATTCGTCGAAGGGATTTTCGTCAATCAGATTTTCTCGAATGGCTTGACGAAAGAATTTCTTGCAGTGCTTCACGAGCATCGAGATCGTGGCGGACGTGAGGCCCTCGCTGACGAGGAATTGCCGCCAGGCGAACGCGTCCGCCTTGGTGATCTTGTGCAACTCCTTCGTCTCGCCAAAGAACTTCGTCAGCCACTGCCGAGAATTCTCGTGGTTGCGAGTCGTGTTTTCCTTGTAGTCACGCCGACCAGCAATGTAACCGTCAACGAACTTCGCGAGCGTCGCCGTCTGGCGAGGTGGAATCAGTCCAGCTCGTGCGATCTTGCCATGCAGATCTTTGCCGAGGCCAGACAACCAAACCTGTGTTTCGGGGCGGATAGCAGAGTTGGCAAAACTTGAGCTTATGAGATCTTCGACCTTGCCCCGAATTGCCTCCGCGTCCTTCCTGCTGATCGCACCGAGGCGGATTGACTTGCGTTGATCGTCTCGGTCGGCAAATTGAATTCGGAAGTAGCTTTTGTCTTTCCGTTTTTCTCGTGATAGCGTTGCCATATCTTCTCCTGCGGTCTGCATATCGAGATCGCATCTATTGTTGGATTGGTCTAGGCGTCATTCGCCTTGCATCGTTCGATGTATTCGGCGAGGTCCTTAACGTCGATGCGAACTGAACGCCCGATCGTCACGCGGGGAATCGCTCCCTCGCTTTGTAGCTTGGCGAGTTGCCTTTCGGAAATGGCGAGGCGTTTTGCCGCTTGCTTGCGGGTTAGCATGTGCTCTGAATCCTCTTGCCCCGAGGCAGGCCGCTCTCTGCCAATTGCCTCAAGCGTCGCCATTACCGTGCGGCGAATGAGTGGTTCAAACTGAAAGGGGTCAAATGAGATTTCGGTCTTCACGCTGGAATGCCTTGCCGCCCGAACGTCCTTTTGTCGGTATCGGTTCGAAGTGGCTCGGCTGCCGTCACGGGCTTGCCGTAAGAATGATCGACGTACGATCAAGAAGGATAGAAGGCTGCGTTGGTAGCGGTGAGAGTTGTGGCAGCCAGCCGTGATAGCTTTCCTTAGACAGCAACGTCTATTGCCGTTTTTATTATACGCCGACGCTCGGAATCGGCCAGTGCTCGTTCACCTGGCTGGTGGCACTGTCCGGCTGGTTGTTGTTACGATTGGCCGAGCGGACGTTCGACGTTTGATTGTTGAACGACCCGCCACGCAACACACGGCGACTCAGCCGCCGCCCTCTGGAAACTGATTCTAGCAAACAGATACTCTCGCAGGCGATGCGTGTCCGCCTGCCGGGCGTGACCCGACCAACTCATCAATCGCTGCTTGATTTCAGGGAGTGTTGTGTTTCCGTCTCTGTATTCGGATTGCATCCGTCGAACACGACGCAGGAATCGCCACACGTTCTCTTTGACAAGCGATCGGTGCGTGGGAAACACTCGATAACCCAAGAATCGAATCCCCTCCTTAACCGGCAAGATCGTGTTCTTGCGGGGATGGAGTTTCAGTCGCAGGTTTATGAGAAACTCCCTGATTTTCTGTCTGGCTTCATTCAGTTGCCGTTTGTCGTCGGAGAACAACAGGAAATCGTCAACGTAGCGGACATAGCCCTTGAATCGCAGCCGTTCCTTGATGAAGTGATCGAGTGGGTCGAGGTAGACGTTGGCGAAGAACTGGCTGGTCTGGTTGCCGATGGGAATGCCCCGTGTTCGCTCGCCGGGAGTGAATA
>CAZWOU010000063.1:0-21929 GCA_964635375.1 uncultured Pirellulaceae bacterium
GCAGCAGTGTTTCTTCGCAGCAGTGTTTCTTCGCAGCAGTGTTTCTTCGCAGCAGTGTTTCTTCGCAGCAGTGTTTCTTCGCAGCAGCGTTTCTTCGCAGCAGGGACGAAACCCGGTTTCGCCAAGCAGGTTCTACTCGGTGTTCGCCTCAAGCTCAGAACGAACAATGCGGATGCAGGTCACGGCGTAGCAGCGCGAGCCCATGTCCCAGATCCAAGGAGCGGCGACGGTAACTTCTTCAACCCAAGGTCGCAGCGCCGAGTTCGTCCGCAACTGGGCAACGATTGCACCCGGGTGCAACCCCGTAAAGAAATTGTCGGCTTCAAACAGTTGTTCAAGCAGGCTCGGCAAGTCGCTCGACGAAACGCTCCGCAGTTCCGGCGCCGTGTCGCTGGAGACGAAATCGAGAAACAGCAGAGTTTGGCCGCCGGGCCGAGTCCACTGTAAGAGCGACTTCAAGTGTCGAGTCCGAAGAGCGTCCAGGGCAGCGAGAAAATGTGGGTCAGTTGCAGGCAGATAGCTCGACAGGCGGTCGAATAGCTGAGACAGCAGGCACAACGACGCAACTCGATCGTAAGGGGAGCCTGAAGGCGGCGCGACGGTCTTGCTGAGAAGGGTGGCGACGACATCTTGCGGCGAGAGCGAACGTTGTTGCTGCAGGACCTCGTCAAAGCCTTGAAAACAGCCCGTGACGTCAAGACCGATGAGCTCGACTCCCTGCGAGACTTGACCCTGCGAGACTTGAACAGACAGCCGTTCGCGGGCCTGCTGCATCGCCGCCTCATCGCAGTCGACCAGGGAGAGACGACGAAAGCACTTGGCGAGGTCCGCCAATTCCAGGTCATTGCAGTTGCCGGCGCCGAGGATGCCGAGCGACTGGCCAGGGCGAACGTCCGCGCGGAGAATGGCGTCGATCTTCTGGCGGTGTGGTCGGTAGCAGTCCCAAAGCCCCGCAGTCGCAAGATTCTTTTCGCATTGATCGTCAATAAAGCTCGACAAAGATCGCTACCCCGATCACGATTCTCGGCGGCTGGAGTGTCCGGGATCGGCCAGCGAATCGAAAAACTTGAAAACTAGCATCCAAGACTGTCGTAACGACGGAGAATAGCATAACCTAAAATCGCCGACCCCGGCGTCCCCGAAGCGGACGTGGCGAGTTCCATGTATCGATTCCCAGTATCGATTCCCAATTCCACAGCACGAACTTGCGCGGTTCGGATGTTAGCACCTCAATTCTCTTTCCGCACCCTGCTCGCTGGCATGGCGGTTGCCGCCTTGGCAAGTCTTGTGGTGGCTGCGGCGGTCCGGGGCAACCTGTGGGCCTTCTCGATTGGCGTGGGCATCGCCGGGATTCTGGTTTGCTTCATGCTGTTTTTCTTGGCTTTCACATTGGCATTCGCTATCGCCTCGGTATGGCAGCGCATCCGCGGGCTACCTCGTGCTACGCCTTTCTCGGGGGAAGCGCCGCCGCAAATCTTGCCGACGCACGACGCAGATTGAGCGAGTCTATCCAGGACGAGAGTCGCAACACGAAGCGGCGACGACGGAACCTTGACGTGAAAGGGCAATTGATGCCGTTGAAACGAACCACGAGCGAGCGTTTCGGCATTTTGGCAAAGGGCGGAAGCGGACCGATACGGTTCGGCTTGATTCCCTCGGCGGTCGTATTTGCCTCGATCACACTCTGCTCAACGGTCTTCGCGGGCAATGGCGACGTCACCGTCATTCCTCGCGCGGTCGGAGCCGCTCGACATGGAGTTCAGTTGGAACTGGATACGCGGGGCGTCGACGGCAACGGCTACCGACCTGTGCGTGCCCGCATCTTCACCGCCAACAGCCGGCCGAGCGCTGTGGAGCGAACGTTTCTGATCGAACTGAGCCCGGACGAGAGCTATGGTTATGATCAGCAGCAGGTGGCGAAGCACATCACACTTCCCGCCGGCGCCATCTCGGCAGAGACCGTGATACTGTTTCGGCAAACAACCTCCACGGGGCACATCCGAACGGCAGTCTATGAGGGAGACCGGCAACTTCGCGAATTCAGTTCTTTGGTCAACATAGCGAACCAAGGCGGGGACACCGAGATGTGGCCCTCAATGTTGCATATCGACTCCCGTGCTCCGCCGCGAGAACTGCAAGCGAGAATTCGCAGGGGAGGCGCTCAAGCGAAAAGCGTCGATGCCGACTTTGTTGATTTTCGCGCACTGGCCCAGCTCTCGCCCGCCGCCAAGTTCACTCGCGTCTGCAAACCAAACGCCCTGCCGGCTGCATCACTTCATCCCGGTCAGGCAAGGGCTCGAGCGAGCGATGTGCTAAATGGCCTCAGGGATGCCCCTAAGTGCGACCTAATCCGCTTTCCGACCTGCCTAAGCAGTGGCTTGAGCTCTCCGCGTATGACCTCGTTTTTTTGTCCCTCGAGGACCTCGAACAACTTCAGTCGACGCCCGAATCGGCGATGGCGATTGAGCACTGGACGAAGGCTGGCCACTCGCTCTACGTCTACGATCCCGACGAGGGGGTGATTGCGGAGGGCTTGGATCGAGTCGATGCGGTGCTGCATGGGGAGTTTGCCGGCTGGCAGGCCGGTGTCGTTCCCAACGCGAACCGGATTGAAGAATACGACAATCATTCGCAACGCAACGGGGCTCGGAAGACGCTAGGTTTTGCCCAACGAGATCGAAGTTGCGACTTTCTCCGCATTCGCAATTGCGGCCTTGGACGCGTGGTGTTCATTTCTGGCGACCCGTATGAAATGCAGTATCGCGATCGGGTCGCGGTCTTGGACGTTGTGGGCATCCAGAATTGGGCGTGGCGAGAACGCTTTGGCGTGTCGATGACCAGTAACAACTCGGTGTTCTGGAAGAACTTGATTCCTGGCATTGGCCTGCCGCCGGTCAACTCGTTTCTGCTGGTAATGTCACTCTTCGTGCTGACTGTTGGACCTGCGAGTTACTACGTCTTGCGACGAACCAAACGTCTGTTTCTGATCTTGATTGTCACCCCCGCGGCTTCGCTGGCGATGCTTTGCGGTCTGCTTGTATTCGCTGTAGTCTCTGATGGGTTTGGCGTTCAGACTCAGGTTCGCGGGCTAACATTCCTAGATTCCAAAACTGGTCGGGCCTCATCGCTCTCCTACCAGACCTACTACTCCTCGATTGGCGGCGCGAGCGAATTGCGATTCCCGGACGACGCCACGGTCTTCCCCGTGAAGTTTCAGCCGAGAGACTACAGGCGGAGGGGAAGACTGAACCGTACTGAGTGGAACGCTGGGCAGCGGTTATCAGGCGCCTACCTGCGTCCCCGCACGATGACCCAATTCTTAGTTTCACGCTCCGCGTCGTCTTCCATGGTCGCAGGAATCGAGGAAGAGGGCGAATCGCTCGAGTTTGCAAATGGGTTGCAATCGCCGGTCGAGTTGATTTTCGCGCGTCGCGACGACCAATTCTACTGGGCGGAGAACATTGTGGCCGGCGGCTCCGTGGCGTTAACAAGAATCGGCAGCGCCGAGTTGGCTTGGTTCTTTCCGGGCAGCGGCACGGGATACATTTTTGCGATCTGCCATTATGCGGTAATTGCCATCGCCGCAATGGTAATGGCTTCTGTGGCCGAATGGGCCAATCTTGCTGGCGCGCCATCGCGGCGAAGCCACCCATCCCTGCTCGCCTTCATGATGCTCTCGTACCTGATCGGCTATCTGGGCGCCGGACGGCTGATGATCCTCGCCATCCGAACTCGATATCCACTTGGACTGTTTCCCGCCCTGTTGGTGCATTTGACGCTCATCGCTCTGGGGACGATCGTTCCCACGGTCTTCCAGTTGCTGCTTCGCCGCGTCTTCGGCTCAGACTACGGATCCCTGCAAGCCGTCAACTGGGCCTGGACGATCGTGGCAATCATGGACAATGATTTCTGGGGCAGCGGGGCCCTTCTGGGATTCCCGATTCCGCCCGCTCTCGTTATCGTGCCGCTGCTGGCTGGATTGGTGTTTGTCGCCAACCTGATGTTCGCGGCAAAGGAAGTCGAGCAGGTCCGGTCCGGAACCCCCCAACGCGTGCTCGACGAAGACCGCAAGACCGATCGAGCCGAAAAGCCGAAAAGTCCCTGGGACGAAGACCATGCCGACGCCGACAATCCCGATGGCTTGCAAAGCTAGTGTTTTGCATCGGTTGTCAAGAAGCGGTAGATTATGATGAGGCGGGATAACCCCAGGAGCGGCTCGACAGAAGGGAGTCGCCGAGTGGTCGTTTTCAAATGGACGTATTGAGCTTTGGTGGAATCGCTGAGCGATGGCGCTGGCGAGTCAGCACCATCGCATTTTCCAACTCAAGTTTGAGTCATTCGGGCAGTTTCGCACTGCATGAGGAGAGCAAAGCGAGTGTCGACGATCTTGGTAGTCGATGATTCCGCCATGGATCGCCGGTTGGCCGAATCCATATTGGTAGGCATGCCGGCGGTTGTGCGGTTCGCACGCAATGGACAGGAAGCGATCGCCTCGATCAAGGAGGTCATGCCGGACGTTGTCGTCACTGATATCCAGATGCCGGAAATGGATGGGTTCGGCTTAGTCGAACAAGCTCGAAAACAGTTCCCATCGTTGCCAGTCATTCTGATGACTGCTTTTGGCAGCGAGCAAACAGCGGTTCGCGCATTGCAGCACGGCGCCGCGAGCTTCGTCCACAAGGATCGCCTTGCCAGCGAGTTGATCGAAACAGTTCAGAACATTCTTGCTGTTTCGAGACACCCCGAGCCCGACGGCGATCGGCTCGGCTCCATGCGGCAAGCGGAAACACAGTTCGAGCTCACGCCGACGTTAAGAGATCTCGATAACGTAATCGCCCATGTTCAAGACGAACTTCGGCGTCTCGGCGTATGCGATGAAGCAGACATGGTTCGAATCGGGACCGCTTTGCATGAAGCGATCACGAACGCCACGGAACACGGAAACTTAGAGTTGCCCTCAAGTATCCGCGAGGAAGACCCCAACAAGTTCCGCACACTCGTCGCCCAGCGAAGCCGCCAACTTCCCTATTGCCGGCGCCGCGTCATTGTCCGGGCGCAATTGACGCGAGACGAAGCCAAGATCACAGTCATCGACGAGGGCCCTGGTTTTGATCCCTCAACGCTTCCAGATCCAACAGACCCCGAGAACATCGGCAAAGTCAGCGGGCGCGGCGTGTTTCTAATTCGGACGTTCATGGACGAGGTCCACTTCAATACAAACGGCAACGAGATCACCATGATCAAGCGTCGTTCGTCGCGATCGGACGAACCTGGGTCGGCGTAGGGACCTGGCTGGGCGGCTTAGGCCGCCGCCTGCCTGGGAAGACCCAACATGGCGGTAAGGTCATTCAGGCGAAACGGTTTGGAAAGAACCAGCCTAACTCCCATTCGCTCAGCCACCTCAACGTCCTCGTGTCGCGGCCAACTGATCAACAAGAGAGTTGCCACCGGCGTGAGACGTTGTAAGGCGTCTTGCAGCGAGGTCTGCTCGAGAGCGTCCCAAGCCTGAGCGTCCCAGACCAACCAGTCCGGAGGCGTTGAACTCGGACTGCTGATTCGTTCGGCTGTTCCCTCAGGTCGATTCGCCCAGAACGTGGTGAACCGGTCAAGCGCTGCCGCGAGCCCCTGATAATCGCTTTGCCGACGGGCGCCAACGGCCACATTCAGCAAGGTGGAGTCAAGCGATGCCGCTTCGGTGGGTCGGCTCGAGGACCGTAGTGACTGATCGAAGAGCGTGTAAGTTCTCGGCTGAGCCCAATGGGCGCGGCGGCAGTCCTCTCGACCGGCCAGGAGTTGAGGACGCCATTGGTGCCAATAGAATCGAGCAACGCCAGCGAGCGGTTCTCCGGTTCGCATTTCGCCTTCGCACCAAGTCCCTAGCAGCGAGATCAACTGGGCGAGCGGACAGAGTCGATGGATTCGCGCCACATCGTGGTCGCTGAACCGGCCTCGTCGAGCTTGGGCGAAGACGACGTGGGTAGGCGCCAACCCTCGTTGCAAGGCGAGCATGGCTTCGTCCAGCGAGGCAAGGCAACGCACTTGGGAAAACCGTTTCATGTCGCGCAGCGGTCGCGAAAACTCGCGAGCGGCCCAATCACCGATAACGAGCAGGCAATGTCGATTTGTCGAAGATGATCGCATCAAGAGTCCAACGTCTCCTCGGCTCTGGCTACGATGTCGCGCAGTTCAACCGCAGATTCGGCGTCGCGCACATCGACGAGGAACTCGGGCTGCATGATCAGGCGGCTGATTCTCGCGAGCAGGCGCAAGTGCCCAGCTTCATCAGTCGAGAGTATGAGGAAGTAGATGTCGGTCAGGATTCCGTGAGATCCGCCAAACGGAAGGCCCGTGGATGTTCGTCCCAAGGCAATGAATGGCTCCGCCAAGGCATTCGGCAAAGGTCGCCGCGAGTGCAGCAACGCCACTCCATTCTCCATGGCGGTCGAATGCAACCCTTCGCGAGTGCGCACGGCGTCGAGCATCTTTTCGGGGTCCCAGAGCAATCCGGTCTCGGCCGCGAGATCGATCATGCCCCGCATCACCGAATCGCGAGTCTTGGCAGCGAGCGGAACTGCGATCGCCTCCAGCGGCAAGTGGGCGACAACGCTCGGCGCGTCAGTCTGGCCGTGCGAGCGTTCCAGGACCTGTTCGACTTCGCTCAGAGCTTCATCACTAGCGCCGATTTGATCTTCGAGCCAGTGGTGAATCTCAGCTCGGGCAAATCGCCAGGCGCCGGCAATTCGTCTCCCCGGCAGTCGGTCTCGCTCGGCCATCTTGGATACCTGCGACGGGGTCATGTGCAGATACGCGGCCAAGCTATCGATGTCAAAATCCTCATCCGCCATGGAGCATCTCCGGTCGTCCGGGCCGGCAAATCCGCCGGGAGGGTGAATTCTGCCAAAATCACGTCGACCAGGAAAGAGCGAAGGACAGGCAAAAACCTGTGTTGACCTCGAAAGCCGAATGCCGAAAATGACAGGTCTTCCGCGAATTCACAAGGATCGTCGAATTCGCAGGTTCACCGGTGTTTGCTGCGTCTTTTTGTTGAGGCGTGGTTGCCGTTTGGCCAACAATTCAGAGAATTCTGCATTTCGAGGCAAGGAGGCCGAGAAGATGCTGCATGTCGCCAATCCCTCGCGAGGACTCAACCTGCGCGAGATTCTTCCCAGCACCCAGTTCTTTGGCAGCGACGAGATCTTCGTCCGCTCGGTCTGTAGCGACTCGCGACAGTGCCGTGAAGGCGACCTGTTCGTGGCCCTGGTCGGGGTAGCGGACGACGGCCACGACCACGTGGCGACAGCCGTTGAGCGGGGCGCTTCGGCGATCGTCGCAGAGCGTTTGCTGCCGACCAGCACGCCGCTGTGCGTAGTCGAGGACACCCGCGAGGCGTTTGGGTACATCTGCCAGGCGCTGGCCGGCAACCCAGCCGAGAAACTACCCACCATTGGCGTGACAGGCAGCATCGGGAAGACTGTCACGAGTCTATTGCTAGCGTCGATCTTTGAAGCGGCCGGCACAACTGCCGGAGTCACCTCGACGATTGCCCACAGCGACTCGGTCGAAATGTCGGCCGCCGTCCAGACGACGCCTCCGCCTGCAGAGATGGCGACGTGGATCGCGCGTATGGCGAGCCGAAATTGCGGGGCCGCGATTCTGGAACTCTCCAGCCGAGCCTTGTCGGATCGCCGTTTGGCCGGGATCCAGCTCGACGCCGCCGTGATTACCAACATTCGACGCGACCATCTCGACCTGCACGGATCGCCAGAAAACTACCGCCGGGCCAAGAGCCGCATCCTCGATCTGCTCAAGGATGACGGGTTTGCCGTTGTCAATATCGACGACCCCGGCGTTCGTCAGGTTGCCGAGCAGACCTCCCATCCGCTGATCACCGTCGGAATCGATGAACCGGCCGATATCTCGGCGACGATCTTCGAGCAGCATGCCGGTGAGCAGTCGTTCCTGCTAACTGCGGGAAATGAGACGGCCGCGGTTCGCAGCCGCATGATTGGCAATCAGCATGTCTACAATTGCTTGGCCGCCGCGGCTGTCGGTATGGTCGCGGGCCTTGACCTGCAGACCGTCGTCCGAGGCTTGGAGGCGGTCGAGCGAGTTCCTGGGCGGCTGGAGCCTGTTGACGCCGGCCAGCCTTTCCAGGTCTACGTCGACTACGCCCGTTCGTCAGACGCTTTGGCGCTGTGCCTGAGCACGGTTCGCAAACTGACGACTGGCCAGGTGATCTGCGTCTACGGCGCGCCCGGCAAGGCGGCGCCCCACTGCCGCCCACAAATGGGCCGCGTCGCCGAGCGATTTGCCGACGTGAACATCATTACCAGCAACGACCCCGGATGGGAACGGCCGCTGGATGTCGCCAATGACACGCTCGACGGCTACCGGCGTCCTGCGAAAGCCCAGATCGCGCCCGATCGGACTCGAGCCATCGAGTTGGCAATCAGCCTGGCCCAACCGGGAGACGCGGTCGTGATTACCGGCAAAGGTCACCAGCAGTCGCAGACGATCCGCAGCGAGACGTTTGCCTTTGATGACGCTGAAGTGGCTCGTCAGGCGATTCAGCAATTGGACTTAGAGAGCCCGCAGGGCCTCGACGGCTCTTCGCCGCCGCTGAGAATCCGCCGCGACAGCGACTGACGGCAAAACACCTTCGGAAGCGGTAATAGCCGCTTCCATCGTTGATCTGGCAAGGCTCCCTCGCTCGACCCGCTCACGGAAAAATCTCAAAACCGGCCATTTCTCACTTGTGGCGTTTTCCGAAGTTCAGTATTTACACCGCCGCAACGCACGTCACCAACTGTTCCAGGTCGGAACGCTCATGCGATCCACAACACGGCGAATTGCCTGGTTGCGGATGAAGGAAGCATCAGCTCTTGGGGTCACGTTGCGGACAAGACATTTTAAAGCCTCGTCGTAGAATCGGGTTTGCGGGAATCCGAAACTACCCTCCCTCCTGGGTTGAAGCAATTAGCTTGCCGGCTCACACGGTTTCTGGGTCAACCGTTGCGGTGGGCGCTTCACGGCGGAGCTTTACTGGAGCCTCGTGCGGCTTGCCGCTCGGGCTCCAGGGAACACCAGGCGGCGGTCAACTCGATTGACCGCCGCCTTTTTTTCCCTGGGCAGTGCAAACGACTCGCCAAAAACCGTGCAAACGACTCGCCAAAAACCGGCCGCCAACTCCGCCTATCGCGAAACAGCGCCAATGGCATCGAGCTTCTGATCGCTCAAGTAACCGTATCGATTCACCCAGAATCCGTGTTCGCCGGCCTCGCACGCCGTTTCAATGCGAGAGCGAAAGTCGTCGAGAGGGCCATAGCCGTGGGCCAACACGTGAATCGGAGTCGCGCCGGCTTCGCGTTGAGCTCGCTCGATCTTTCGAATCTGGGCGCGCTTGCCAATCGGATGAGGTTCGTTGGGTCCTGGATAGCGATAGTCGCTCAGGTTCGCGAGTTGTTCGCTTTCGTCAGCAATATCGAGTAGTCGAACGAGTGTCTGGCTGAGCAACCGCGGGTCGAGCGAGGGGTTGGCGGCCAACAGCTGATCTCCGTAAAAACGCAGAATCATCGCCCAGTGCATGCCGTAAAGCTTGACGCTGATCGCGTCGCAAAGAGCGGCGTTTCTTGCGAAGTCCATGCCCGAGACCTGAGACCATGGTGGCGGAAATGCACTCGGAGTCAGCTTCCACTTCCCCTGGCTGACTTCATCCATGGTCGACTTTAGCACCTGCAGCAGATTCCCAGAGAGTTCGGCCTTCAGAGCCAGCATGTTGACCAGGAACGGATGCCTGATCATGGTCTGCAGCAAGGCGCCTCGGCCGCCGTCGCCAGCGAGTACGGCCCTCAAATCGGCATTGGTCAGCTGACCGTGCCAGCGCGCGTAGAGTCGCTGGGCGTCCTCGCGCATCGCGTTGAAATTGGCTACGCCGTGCTCCTCCGCCCAACGCTCCACATGCTCGCCGAAATCGAGGAAGACGGAGTCGAGCAGGTAGGGAGGGTATTCTGGCCAGTCAAAACGGATTCCGTCAATGTCTGGATAGGCTTGATGCAGATCTCGAATGAGAGCCCGCTGGTAGGCCAGTACGTCCGGGCTCGCCAAACTCGCGTTATTGGCCACTCGTTTCTCGGGGATGCGGCCATCCGGAAGACGGGGTAGGTCGCCCTTCACCGGCCCGCCAAACTGTACCCGATAGCCGGGTGGGATCGCAGCCTGCACCTGGAAGAACACTTCCAAGCCGCGAGATTTCGCTTGTTCGATGAACCGCTGAATGATCGGCCCATCCTGCTCGGTCAGCGGCTCCACCGCCGGCGGCTGGTAGACGAGGCCGTCGTAGAGCGAACGAGTGGGTGCGAAACTAGGCGCTGTTCTGACCCAAAGTTCTCGTTTTCCCCAGAGAGGTCGGTCAAGCAGTCTGACTTGGCCCGCGCCCGCATCGACAGGCGGTTCACGGCCGCCCGTTTGCTCGTCGGCTAGCGCCATCACGTAGGGTGACGTCGCCACGGCCGAAGCCCCAGCGCGACCCGCCACGTTGTCCAAGACCGCCTCAATCGACTCCGATTGAAGGTATTCAGGAAGCACGGTGATGCCGACGAATCGCATGGATACTACTCGAAATGGGGGATTCAAAGGGCAAGCGTTGATTCGCTAAGCCTAACAAGACGGCTGGGGCCTGGCTTGACCGCGATGCAAAAACTGTGGCGAGCGAGAAAGCGGCGAGGTGTCAAGAAAGCGGCGAGGTGTCAAACAAGACAAGCCAAGCGAAATACAGAACGGCGAGACGCCCGCAGTTCCATCTCTGGGCAAGATCCGCCGAATGCGCGGCGAATGGGCGCCAAAACATTGAACGGAATCCCACAAATGGGTATTCTGACAAGTCGCCTGAACTCGTTTGAGAATTCTTCGGCTCGGCTTCAAGCAAATACCAACTCCAGGAAGAATGCGTCATGACAGGGAAACGTCAGGCAACTCGAAGTGTCACGCCCCGTCGGCTCCGTTTTGAGCCTCTTGAGCAGCGTCGTGTGTTGGCGGCTGATTTTGGCAGCTTCCACAATGTGAGCGAGCCGGAAGATGTCAACGACGATGGCCGGGTCGCGGTCGATGATGCGTTTGTCGCGATCCGTGAATTGCATCAAGAGACTCGCGGCGGCATCAAGCGATTGGTCGACGTGAACGCCGACGGCCGAGTCACGGTGAACGACGCGATGCAGGTCATCCGCCGACTCGTCTCTGGCGGAGACACGATGATCTCGGTCGAACGCCGAATCGAGCGACTGACCCAGGCCATTGAGTCGAACAGCCTGCCGGATCACTTCAGTTCGGAGAACGCTGAGATCCTGTTGGCTCGGCTTGAGCAACATCAGGCCCCGACCGCTTCCGGAGAAGGTGGCGACGGTGTCACCCCGGTTGGTGACGATAACAACACCATGCCAGTCGCTGACGGCGAGTTTTCGGAGGAAGCGTTCCGAGATCGAATCGAACATGGCTTCGATCATCTCGACGCCAATAACGACGATTCGTTGAGTGCGGATGAAATCAGCGAGTTCATCTGGGATCGCCTTGTCGAGCACGATGCTGACATGAATGAAATGATCTCGCTCGACGAGTTCAGCGAAGCCATTGAAAGCCATTGGCAAGAGCACCGGGAGCAACTCGGCGACCGCTTTAATGCCTTCGCACTCTTTGACCACCTGGACGCCAACGATGACGGCGGCATTACGGAAGACGAATTCCCCAGCCAGCGCGGCTGGGAAGCGCTGCTCGAAGCTGACGCGAACGGCGACAACAGTCTTAGCGAAGACGAGCTTCTCGATCACGCAGAACAGCGAGCCAACGACGGGCTCGACGCGCTTTTTGATAGACTTGACTCGAATGGCGATGGTGAAATCGGCCGAGACGAAGTCGGCTTCGGTTGGTTCTGGCTCAGGCGAGGCGACGAGGACAACAACGACGCCATCTCGGACGCCGAGTGGGCCGACACGATCGGCAGCATTCCGGCTCGAATTCGCGAGCACATCAACAACACCCGGTAAGTCTAGGTGTCTCTCAAAAAAACCGGGGCCAGTTGGCGACTCGAGTCAGCAAGCGACTCCCGCCAGAGCGCATCTCCTCAAAGTGCCCTGCCATTCTTGTTTTTGTGTTTCTTGCGGCCATCCTTCTTCGTCCAGTTGGCCACCAAAAACACGAAAATGCACCAGAAGAAATGAAAGGGGAAATTGCGCGACGGCTGGCCGCCTTTAGAGTGGCAGCGCCCGCATTTCTAATAGCGGCTGATGTTCCAGCAAGACATTTTCAGGCTGACGCCAGCGCCTGACTCGCCCCTGCTAAGACTACTCCTCATTCGCTCACTTCTTTTTGGGCGGGGCCTTCTTAGGGACAAGTTCGACTTGAATTTGCAGAGCTGGCGAAACCTGTGTAAACGACCGCCCTTTGTAACTGACGGCGCCGGTGGCGACCGCGTTTGCCAGATTGGCGGGGGCCGAGGTAGATGATCGAATCTCGATCACGCCATCCGTTTTGCCGGCCTCAATGGTGACCGGCGGCGCGGCAACACGCGACGGCAAGCCTTGCATCACTATTCGAACTGGGGCGTCGAAGCCCGCCGCACGGTTCACCTTGATCTTGGCCTCAACCGTCTTACCGGCAGTCAACTTGATCTTTGGAATATCCCACGACAGGGACAACGGGGCCGCGGGGACTACGGCCAGAACGACGTCATCAACGGGTACGTATCGCCACGCGTTGATATACCGCACCTGTTCGGCGGGCACGGCCTGATGCGAAATCGCTTTCTCTTCAATTTTCGTTTTGCCCACGACTGAAATCGCTGTAATGCCAGGTGTCGCGTTGGCGGGCATCGTCAGTGATATCGTCTGCTCAACTTGGCTGCCCATCAGTGTCGCTGGGCTGGCGATCGCGCCTTTGGGCAGGTTGAGGACGGCTAGTTCGATGTCTCCAGTGAATCCCTCTCGCCTTTTCACCAAGACCTTCAGAGCGATTGCGCCCCCTGCGGTGACGCGAGGATTGTCAGGGCTCACAGTCAGCGAGAAATCGGGGCGTGGGGGGTGGATTCTCAAGCGGTAGACACGGTCTGGCCCACCCAAACCGGTCGTATCGCCGACACGTATCACGTACTCGCCCTCGGCGGCAAAAGTGTGGTCGATCAATGAGTCAGCGGACAAGTTGGCGTCGTCATTGTTCTTCAACCTTCGTCCGTTTGAGTCGTAGAGATCAAGCCTCGCGTCGAGCGGCGATCCCAGAGAGCGACTGACGGTCTCAAAGATCAGCCTTTGCCCCTTGGCGGCAGTAAACTTGAAGTAGTCGCTGTCGCCTTCGCGCTCGATGACGCCGTTCATGACTGCGGGCGCCGTGACCGCGGTCGCGGTCTCCGAATCGTCATTCGGTTCGCTCTCGAGGAACTCCTGATCGTCGCCAACTTCCAGGGCAAATGGGTTTGACGTTCCCAGCGAGTTGTGGGCGCGTTCCAACTGGGGCTCGCTCGTAGTAGCGCCTTTTGCAAACGCGACCGCATGGGTCTTCATTTCACCGAGGTTGAATCCCTCGAGTCGAATCACGCTCTTCTCGCCGCGTTTTCCGCCCGCGGGGAAGATACTGGTCACACAAGGCAACTTTCCAACGACAAGGCGATAGTTGAACTCCGCCCGACCGCGATAAAGTTCATCTCGAACCTCAACCACGTAGAGACCGTCTTTCGGGACACGAAACACCAGCAAAGGGTCTTCGCGGCCAGAGAAGTGGTCCGAGTAGGCAAGGTTTCGATAGGGTCGGTCGAACACTTGAGCGAGTTCGGCGCCGCCGACGGCCTCTCGCGACTTGATGGCTGCTAGTTCTTCTGTTGCTTTCTTGGCAACGGCCTGAGTTGCAGTCAGGCTTGCGCTGGCCTTCTCGAAAGCGCCCGCCTTCGCTGCGAGCGTTCTGTCGGCGACCTTCTTCTCGGCCATCGACTTGTCCGCAGCACTCTTCGCCTTGGCGGCTTTGGCCGCCGCTGCCTTCGCCTTGGCGGCCAAGCCAGCAGCCACTTTCACGGCGGCAACTTTCGCGGCAGCCGCTTTTTGCGCTGAGGCTTTTTGCGCTGCTTTCTCAGCGGCGGCTTTCTCAGCGGCAGCTTTATCAGCGGGGGCTTTCTTGCCAGCCGCTTTCTCAACGGCCGCTTTCTCGGCCGCAGTGGCCTGGAGGACCTTCTGATTGGCGGTTTCGTGTTGGCTGGCGGCTTTGTCCGCGAGGGCGCGGGCCGCATCGAACTCCTTCGCATACTTAGCGGCAACGGCGGCTTTGGCGGACGCCAACTTTCCAGCGGCCGCCTTCGCCACGCTCGCGTTCTGCCTCAGCTTACCGGCGCTGGCAACTTTCGCGTTGGCCGCATTGACGGCCCTGGTCGCCTCGACAGCCGACTGTTTGACCAACTTCAAGGCGTCGGCGGCGCGGCCGATTTCAGTGGCTTCTCGAACGGTCAGCAGACCTTCAAACCAACCGGGGCGCTGCCGGGACACGTAGGGGTGAAGGCGCTGGCCGCAGAGATCCAGAACAATCTGCTCTCCAGCCTTGGCGGAGAAGCGGAAACAATCACGATCCTCGCCGCGGGTTACTCCGCCGTTTACGACAACCGGCAAGGTGTCCAAGACAGTGGCCTGGGCCGCAGTCTCGTTCGGTTCCTCCTCCGTCGCCTCGGGCAGCTCGCCAACAGCGAACCGCACCACATTCGAGGCGCCGCCGGGCGTCAGCAACCGCATCTCGCGGAGTCCGGTCTTGGCGTCCGCTTTGGCCGTCAACTTGACCATCACCCGTCTGCTATTGGCTTTGGCGCCCTCGGGCAGGGGCGAGATTTCAGCCGAAACTCCGGCTCCAGAAACTCGAATCGAATCAGCGGGAATCAGATTCGCGCCGCTCAGAGCGATCTCAACGGTCGACCCTCGTCTAAGGCCGACCGGCAACAGCGATGTGACCGTCGGCGGCGCGACGGGGAGCGTGATCTCCTCATCGGCGGCGAAGCTACTGGGCGGCGCCGTATTCAAGAGAGTCCAGACCACTGTGGCGATCAGTACGCCCGCTACGTGTCGAGCCGTGTTCATATATCTCTCCCTCTCGCTTTTGGCCTCGTTGACTACGCCTTGTTGCCTCTAGACGTTCGCAAGCTCTTTAAGCATCCCGCCACTGACAACGCTCGTGCCGTAGGGGAGCAGACGAATGTTCCGGTCGCGTTCGACGTAGGTCTTGTCGTAGGGGATGCCGAGCAGCGAGAATAGGGTCGCTCCGAGATCCCACGGCAAGACGGGGCGATCCTTCACCTCTTCCCCTTTGTCCGTGCTGGTGCCAACGACGTGCCCTCCTTCCATGCCGCCACCGGCGACAACGGCCGAGAACACTTTTGAATAGTGGTGGCGACCACCCTGCCAACGCGGCGCGTAATCGATCTTTGGCGTTCGGCCGAACTCACCCATCCAAAGAACGATGGTGCTGTCTAGCATCCCTCGAAGGTGCAAGTCCTCGAGCAATGCAGAGAACGCTTGATCGAGTTCAGGCAGACGCGTCTTCCCGAGTGTGTCGAAGTTCTTCGAGTGGGTGTCCCATCCGCCTCGGTCGACGTGAACAAACGAGACGCCAGATTCGACCAACCTCCGCGCCAGCAGACAACTTTGGCCGAGCGTGTTGCGCCCGTATCGTTCGCGAATTTTATCCTCTTCCTCCCCGAGATTGAACGCTTTGGAAGCCTCGGGAGCGGCAATCATGTCGTAGGACCGCTTGTAGAAACCGTCCAGTACCTCAAGTTCCTTGTTCTCGCCCAACTGATCCTTCAACGAGTCGAGCGACTCAAGCCACTTCCGCCGATTCTCCAGGCGGTCGATGGTCATGCCGGCGGGCATTCGCAGGCTGCGGACTTGAAAGCCGGCGGAATTCGGGTCGCTGCCAATCGCAAACGGCTTGTACGTTCCCCCCATGAAGCCTGCCTGGGCGTATCGATGCCCCGTCGGCACGGCGATGTAAGGAGGCAGCGATTCTTGATAGCCTCGTTCGCGAAACACGACCGAACCGTAGCTCGGGCTGACGGTTCCCCGGGCGGGGACATTTCCAGTCAACATGATGTGGGCGGCCGTGTCGTGCGACGGTGACGGGTGGGTCATCGTGCGGAGAAGACTAAACTTATCCGACTGTTGAGCTAGTTTCGGCAAGTGCTCGCTGATCTGCATGCCAGGCGACTTCGTCTTGATCGGTTTGAAGTCCCCCCGATGAGTGCTCGGCGCCTCGGGCTTGAGATCGAAGGTGTCCATATGAGACGGTCCGCCGCTCATCCACAGCACGATGCACGCCTTAGCCCGTGGTTCAGCACCCTTCTCGCCAGCGAGCGCCCTCGCCCGAAGCAAGTCAGGCATCGTCAGGCCGAGCGTAGACAAGGCGCCCAGGCGGACAAAGTCTCGTCGTGCAATTCCGCCCGCGTTCCCTGATTTCATGTCGATTTGCAACATGGCGATGGTCCTCCGACACTTAGAGTTTTGGTTGATCGATCTAGCGACTGAAAGCGTAGCCGTTAGTGATTGAAAAGGAACTCCTTGGTATTCATCAGGACCCACGCCAGGTCCTCCAACTTTTCGCGGCGTTGTTTGTCCGTGATCGACTCGGCAAGCAACACGTTTCGTTCCTTGGACGTGGGGAGCCGACTCAGCGCAGTGAGATACAGTTCGTCAATCGCCTCTGTGAACGACTTCGAGGAAGCGGACAACTTAGCGGCTCGACCGTTGTTATCTCGCAACTTCCGGGCGACGTAATCCGAGCTAATCATCTGCAAGCTCTGACCGATGTGGGTGTCGCATGTCCTCTCCGATTCAATCGGCGTTGCTCGCTTCGGTCGTCCGAACAGGTCCAGAAACTCCGATCGCATCGAAACATCGGGCAATTGCGTCGCTCGCGTACCGAGCGGCAAGCCGGAGTACTTTTCGTCGATGTCAGTCACCTGAGCGATCGAGCCAGCCAGCTGTTCGGCGGTCAGCCGTTTCAGGTAGTAGTGCGAAAAATGGATGCGATCATGTTGATTCCATTGATTTGGCTTGGGCGAAAGTTGGTAGGTCCGCGAGTTGAGGATGAGACGGAACATCGCTTTCATGTCGTAGCCCGAACGCACAAACTCCTCGGCCAAGTAATCCAACAATTTCGCGTTAGAGGCGGGATTCGTCGAGCGAAAGTCATCCGGTTCGTCGATGATGCCTCGCCCCAGGAGCCATGTCCAAACACGATTGGACATATGCTTGGCAAAGTAGGGGTTTTCTGGAGACGCGATCCACTGGGCCAGTTTCACTCGCAAATCGCCGGTCGTTTCCACCGCCCTGACGGCGGCGTCAGCCGACCGAGAAGCAGCAGCGGCCAGGGTGGCTGTCTTGGAAGCGGCCGCTTGTTCGCTGTTTGCCTTAGCAATTGCGGCCCTGTCCGCAACGCCCTTCTCCTTTGCCGCACTTTCAGCGGCCGCTTTATCGCGAGTCGCTTTTTCGAGCGCCGCTTGTGCAGCCGCAGCTTTGTCCTTGGCCGACTTGGCGAGCGACGTCTTCTGGTTCACGATTTTCTTGCCAGCTGCCTTCTCCGCCTCGGTCTTGGCGGCGGCCTGCTTCACGGCTGCCGCCAACTCGGTTGCCGCAGCCTTCGCCGCCGCCTTGGCCTTCGCGGCGACCTGAACCGCCTTCTTGTAGACCGCAGATTTTTGAGCAACAAGCTTTGCGCTCGCGGCGCTCGTGGCCTTTGCCTTGGCAGCGGCCGCTTTCACAGCCGCTTTCGCCGCCGCAAGGGACTTGTCTGCCGTGACCTTCTTCGTGAGGGCGACGGCGGCCGCCGCCTTCTCGACTGCCGCTAGTTCCACTCCACCGAGAAACTTGGGAGAAGCAACCTGATTGGTATCGGGATTCTTGATCGACCCGCTGTCAGCAATGTAAATCACCTCTTCGTCTTGCTCTTGAGTACGCTTGAGCTTGACCTTGGTGAAGAAGGCAGCCATGCCCAAGTTGTCGATCAGGGTGAATTGCTCGAAGGGATGATTGTGGCAATGAGCGCAGTCGAGTCGTACTCCCAAGAAGGCGGTCGAAGCGTGCTCGGCCATGCCCTGAGCCCCCTCGCCCACGCGAAAGAAGTTCGCGGGACCGTTGCGATATCCGCTTCCGCGAGCTGTCACCAATTCGTACACGAACCGATCCATTGGCTTGTTCTCATCCAACGCCCTCCACAACCAACGGTAATAAGCCCACATTCCCTTGTCCTGCAACCGCGACGGGTTGTTGCGGTTGATCTGCAGGATGTCGCCCCATTTCAGAGCGTAGAAATCTGCGTACTCGGGGCGTTCCAACAAAGCGTCGATGAGCAGTTGTCGTTTCTTTGGGTTCGAGTCCGCATGGAATCGACGGGCTTCGTTCGCTGTCGGCAAAGTGCCGATGACATCGAGATAGACACGCCGGAGGAATTCCGCATCCGTGCTAAGCTCCGAAGGAATGACATTCAGCGAACGGAGTTTGGCGAACACATGCGCATCGACTTGGTTGTTGAATGGCGTATCTGGAAACGGCGCCGTCGCGGGCTGGGATGAACGAATACGAGTCGTGGCCAGGCGATCTCCGTAGGCCACCATCAACACCGCCTCGCCATAGCCAGCGCCTTCGACCAACCCCATATCATTTACTTTCGCGACGGCCTCCTCGTTGGATTTGAACAATGCCAACTCGGTCACATCACGCATCGATCCGTCTGAATAATAGGCTTCGACCAACAATCTCTGCGTTTCGCCCGGCAGGATGCTGCGTTCGTTTGGAAAAACTTCCAAGCGGGTCAACTTGCGTTCATCATCTGTACCTTCAGGCGCTTTGTTAGCGATCCAGTCAAGCAGCAAATCGTATTCAGGAGAGCCCTCTTCGGTTACGTCGCCGCCCCCATGATCCTCGTCGCAGATAGCCTTCAGCAAAAACCAACTGTCTTCCGGAGCCTGGGGATCGACCATCTTGGCCTTCTTGTCCGTTATCTGCAGAAAATCCTTGTGCGGATTGGCGCTGAACAACGACAGGTGTAGACGTTTCTTGCCTTTGGGGGATCCGTGACAACCCATCTGGTTGCAACCGAGACTGGCGATGACCGGCAACACGTCATTGCGAAAATTGTAGGAATTGTCCGCGATCTGCCGAACCGTAAGCGGCACAACAGCACTCAATTGCCGATAGGCGGCCGTGATCGCCACCGATCCGTTTGCCTGAGGTTTGATCAGGCCATTCTTGGAGACGGCTGCGACCCCATCGTTCGCCGTACTGAACTGACAATCGGCAGTCACGTCGCGACGATTCCCATCGGCGTACTCCGCAGTCACGCGAAGCCCTTGGGCGGTCCGCGCCCCGCTCAGGACAACCTCTGGCGGTTGCACGACAATCCGCAACAACTTCGCCTTCGGCGCTTGGACGACCGCTTTTTCCGCGGAACGGCCATCGCCACCCATAATTGCAATTAGCGTGAACGCGAGGAAGAGCCGCAGCATGCGGTTGTGCATTCGTGCAACTGACATTGAGTCTCTCCTGTTCGCAGTCGATTGCGCCAGGCACCGAACATCCGCTGCTCCCTACGGCCTTCGTTTCCGCCAGGGCAGCCCTGCCAATCGACTCACGGGGTGGGTGGTTTTTTGGGGGGGGATTCGGGGGGAGTGCCGAGTGGATCGCGCCGCGCCAAAACCATGCGAGGGCGACCCCCATTTCGGACTAAAAGACCAAGTTATCCACAACCCTGCTGATTGTCAAGGTTTTTGGGGGTTGGACCCGCATCCGCTCGGCAAGGCGCTCCAGCTTGCCCACCCGCCCATCGGGGGGCTAACGCCTGGACTTGCCGCAGATTTCGCCAGCGCAAGAAAAAGCGGCGCCAGTCATTGGACTGCCGCCGCTCAAGGTTCTGCCTAAGGCGGGTTACCTCTATCCCTCTTCACCGAGCAGTTCATCGACGATTGCCTTTACCGCATCGCTCACCTTAACTTGAAAGTTTTCGTCGGGAATCTCGGCTTCGTCGACGACGGTCTTGCATGCCGCGATGAACTCGCGGACCTCTTCATCGGTCAAGCTGTCCTTCAACTCTCGTTGCTCGTCGGCCTTCGATTCGGTGATCAAGTCTAGCGCCTCATCCATGCTATTCTCGGCAATCTTTTCTTCGCTCAGGCCACGGGCCACACGCGCGAGTACGCGGCTGGCGTCAGCCTTCTCCTGATCACTGAGAGCAGACGGTTTGACGTACTTCTTGCCAGTGGAAAGATAATCTCCGTCTGGAATCTCGGCTGCATCAACGACGGCTTTGCATTCCGCAATGAACTCGCGGACCTCTTCATCCGTCAGGCTGTCCTTCAACTGTCGTTGTTGATTGACCTTTGATTTGGTGATTACGTCGAGCGCGTCATCCATGTCATGCTCGGCGATCTTCTCTTCGGTCACGCCGCGGGCTACACGTACGAGTATCAGTTTGGCATCGGCCTTCTCTTCGTCGCTGAGACCGGACGGTTTGATGTACTTCTCGTCGGCGGCAAAGATGATGATCATCGCCATGAGGGGAGATTTCGCGAAGCTCTCAGCCATCTGGCCGAATTCAGCGAGGCCGATATCACCGTTCGTGTAGGCGTCTTTGACTCGCTCGATCTGCTTCTTGACTTCCCGTTTTTCATCCTCGGGCAGATCGGATTCGTCAATCCCCTTGGTAATCGCATCAGCGATAAGAATCGGGGCTTGCATAAAGCCGTACCAGGTTATTCCGCCACAGGCCAGCAACACCACAACTGCGAAGACTCCGCAGCCAATCAAGCAGGTGGGGACCCAGCTCTTCTTTTTCGGTGGCGGGCCGTCCAGGTCAGGTTTGGTTGGCGAATCAGCAAAATCGGTCGACATCTACGAGCTCCTGCGACTAGGCTCGTGCAGCTGAATAGATCCAATGGATGTCCAGGCTGGCACGGTGATGTTCTACACGCCTAATTCGATTTGCCCCGGATCCGAGGCGCTAGCGCTCGGGATTCGCGACCGACGAATTAGAAATCGTTATAGTTAATTTCGAGTATTTTGAATTTCAAGGTGCCGGAGGGGACCGCGATTTCCGCTGTTTCTCCGACCTTCTTGCCTAACAGCCCCTGTCCTATCGGACTGGTAATGGCATACTTGCCGACGTCCGGATCCTCGTCGCCAACGCCAACAAACGTTATCTCTTCTTCGTCGTCATAGTCAAGATCTTTGACTTTGACCGTAGCGCCAAACGCAACTTGGTCTCTAGGAAGCTTCGACGTGTCGACAATGCTCGCTCGCGCAAGCTGGTCCTGAAGTGCGTTAATGCGGGCCTGGAGCATTCCCTGAGCTTCTCGCTGAGCGTGATACTCAGCGTTTTCCTTGAGATCGCCTTCCTCGCGCGCTGCCGCGATCTTCTCCGCGATCGCGGGCATCTTCTTATTCCTCATCTCATCTAACTCGGCCCGCTTGCGCTCGTAGGCCTCGCTCGTCATCGGGACAAATTCCATCGTGTCGCTCCCAGGACGAAAAAAATACGACCTCCAGACTGGGTAGAGGTCGTCAATGTTTCACCGCACGAAACAGTCTGGCCGCTCGTTCGCTTCGCCAACCCGTCTCGCAAGAGATATTTTGAGCCATCGGCGGGGGTGTGTAAAGACGGTTCCGGCTAGAACTGAAGATCCGCCGCTGGAAGGACTTGCGCGGAGCTAACAGTCGCCCCAGCGCCCTGACGAGGCGGCGAGTGGCGATCCTCGTGCCAAGACGGTTCATCAAGTCTCAGCTGAACCGCCAACGGAGCTGTCTTCGGCCAAGTAGAGCAGGGCGCCACAACTCTTGCAGAAAACAGGCTTCTGCATGTGCAGCTCGGCCAGCGAGTTGGGCGTCAAGACCGTGAAGCAGGCACCACAGTTGTGCCCATCCGATTCG
>CAZWOU010000063.1:21939-26447 GCA_964635375.1 uncultured Pirellulaceae bacterium
GGCCAGCGCGTCCTCACCTCGAGCACCGGCGATCCGGTCATAGTCGGCCCGAAAATCACCGGGCAAGCCGCTCTCAGCCGCGTTCAAATCCGCTTGAACGCGGTCACGTTCCGTGTTCAACCCATCCTGAGTTTGGTTGACAGCTGCTTGGGTCTTTTTGAATTCGGCCTGAGCCGCGTTGAGAGCATCCGCAGCCTTTTGCGAGCTTGCCGTCAGCTCGTCGATTCGCTCAAGCGACTCCAGGATCTCATCTGAGAGGACGCTGTTGGCTTGCTCATCCGCCGCAATTTGCTCCTTGAACGCTTGAAACTCGCGATTGCTGTTAGCCGCATTCAATTTGACCTGCAGCGAATCGATGCGGGCTTCGCGCTCCTTCAGTTGCAAGAGCTTGGCATCGCTGGCCACCTTGGCCCGAGTCAGCTCTTCGTTTGCCGATTCGCTATCGCTAGAGCAGCGGTTGACGACGGCCTGGGCGGTTCGCGTCAGTCGAGGGCCTTGCTCAAGGCGACCATTGAGATCGGAGAGCTGTTGGTGAATGCGATGCAGTTCTCGCAGCACACTCGCGGTAACGGCCATGCGTTTACTCCTTGGCGCTGCTAGGCAGCGTTTGAAGACGGGAAAAGGCGCGAAGGACAAAACCGGCAGGAAAATGTACGTCGCGATTGGGAGTCGCGACGGGTGCACGCTGGAGCTGGTTTGCTGACGCACAAAAAAAACCGCTGGTCGATCGACCAGCGGTTGGTGGTGTTCGCTTTCAAGCAGGATCTATCCGGCCCGCAAGAAGCCCACAAGGTGCTCGCTCCGAACAGGATGCTGGAGCTTGCGAACCGCTTTGGCTTCGATCTGCCGCACGCGTTCGCGGGTGACCTTGAAGATGCGGCCAACCTCCTCAAGAGTATAGGTATACCCGTCGCCCAGACCATACCGTAAGCGGATGATCTCCCGTTCCCGGTAAGTGAGCGTCTTGAGTAGGCTTTCGATCTTCTCACGCAGAATTCCATTGGTGGCATTTCGCACCGGATTGTCGCAGCTGGAATCCTCAATGAACTCGCCAAAGCTGCAATCGTCTCCTTCCCCCACCGGCCGATCGAGGCTGACTGGGTGGCGACCGATGTCCATCACTCGCTTCACCTCTTCGAGCGTGATTTCGGCGCGACGAGCGATCTCCTCAGTTGTCGGTTCTCGTCGAAGTTCTTGCAAGAGCCTCTTTTGAATATTTCGCAACTTGGAGAGCACATCGATCATGTGCACGGGAATCCGAATGGTCCGAGCCTGATCGGCAATGGCCCGCGTAATGGCCTGTCGAATCCACCAGGTCGCATAGGTGGAGAACTTGAAACCGCGACGATACTCGTACTTATCGACCGCCCGCATCAATCCGGTATTTCCCTCTTGGATCAGGTCCAGGAAACTCATGCCTCGATTGCGGTATTTCTTGGCGATCGAAACGACCAGCCGCAGATTCCCGCTCGACAACTGCCGCTTGACAGCCTCGTAGTCGCGAAACTGTCGGGAGATGGCGTCGCAGCGGTTTCTCAGGCTGGTCGGACTCTCTTGGGTGATTCTGAACAAGTCACGCAATTCGTGCAGCAGGTTTGCCCGCTCCTCGGCGAACTCGGCCGCATTGCCCAACTGGTTGAGTCGAGCTCGAATCTCCGCCATTCTTGCGGCGAATGACTCGAGTTGCTCCATCAAAGGTTGGACACGTCGAGTGCGGAGGCTCAGCTCTTCCACCAGTTGCAAGCACTTGGCTCGCCGCCGCAGGAAGGCTCGCCGCGCCGCCAGTCGCTCCTTGCCGCTGACCGAACGACGAATGAGTAGCTCAAAGTCCTCGGCGTTCTCCTGCAGCAGCTGGTTAATCGTCCGCAGGTTGTGAGGCATGCGGCCTTGGATTTGCTCTTTCGTCAATCGCTCGGTCAAGGAAACCTTGATCGTTCGATCGAACGGAAGTTCTCCGCGGTGCACCTTCTTGAGCGTTTCCACGGTGGCGCGCATCGCATAATTGCAACTCAGCACCATCCGCCGGAACCGTTTGCGAGTCACCTCGATCTTCTTCGCGAGGGCAATCTCCTCATCGCGAGAAAGCAAGGGAACTTCCGCCATTTGGCTCAGATACATCCGAATCGGGTCGTCGCCCGCCCGAGGTGATTCGACGGTGGCGGCGGCAAGTTGGAGCTTCTGTTCACTCTCTTTTTTTGCCTGCAACTCCAGCGCAGACGGACTTGGCGGCTTGGGGTCCTCGAACGCGTCGACTGGGGCTTGGTCGACCAACTCGATGCCCTTTTCATCCAATGCAAAGAGCAGATTATCGAGCTTTTCGGGGCTGATGTCCTCGTCGGGCAAGTAGTCGTTGACTTCGTCGTAAGTCAAATACCCTTGGGACTTCCCCTTAACAATGAGATCACTCAGTTCCTTTTCCAGGAAATTCACGACAACCTCCCTTGCGCTTTCTTGCGCGTGCTGGAAGTCTGGGTCGATCGACGCGGGTGTCGATCCCGGCAGAGCTCCTACCCATCCGTGGGCTCGGAATCACCCTGTCGGTGTCGCGCCAGTCTTTGGGTCTCAGCCAAATGCGAAAAGTACTCAGAGAGACCCTGAGCCTCATCCGCTTCACTGGCGAACTCTCCGTCCTCAATCGCTCGACCGCATTCTTGCTGCCGAGCGGCCGCCCGTTGGGCGGTTTGTTGTTGGATGAAGTCGTTCAGGCGTGCGGGAGCATCCATCTGAACATGGACTAATTTCTTTCCTGCTTCTCCATCCAACGCCACGAGGATGCTCTTTAGATCGAAGTCGTCCGTCTGGGTCAATACCGCTGTGAAATCCGATTCCGAATCTGACCGCCGCGGTTGTGTCAAAATAGTGAACAACGCCATCGCCGTTTCGCTGCCCATTTCGTTCGAGGAGATCTCCTGCCGAGCTTTTTCAAGCAGCCTTGGCGAGTAGATTAGAACCTCAAAAAGATCTTTTTCCCGGGGAGAGAGCTCGGAATATCGATATTTGGGCTGTGCTTCAGCGACTATCGACGCAGCTGCCGCCGGCTGCGGGCCTCTGCCGCCAGCGTGGTCCTGAAGCGTCTTTTGTAAGGCTCGCAACCGGCTGCGGACATCATCTTCGTCCACACGAAACAAGCGAGCAAGTCTTGCTAGCATTTGCTGCATCCGAAGCTGCCGCGCAGAATCGGTGGAGACGCGAGGCGCTTTGGCCAACGTCGTCAGAATCTGCTCCAGCGACTGATTTGCGCGATGGGTGTCGCGACGGGGGTCGACGCCTTGCATGGACGTTTGAAACCGGTGCTCGAGCGCATCGACTGCCCCGTCAAGTTGGCGTTGAAATGCTTCGGCTCCGTGATTCATGATCTGGTCGCAGGGATCTTGTCCATCTGGCAGAGTAACGACTCGCAAGTCGACATCTCCGGCAACAAACAGGTCCAAGACTTCGCTGGTTCGCGTCTTGCCCGCTGTGTCTCCGTCCAAGACCAGAAAGACCTGGTCGGTGAAGCGGCGAAGCAGTTGAATGTGCTGTGAGGTTGGCGAGGTGCCCAAGACGGCGACCACATTCTTCAAACCGAACTGGTGGGCCATCACAACGTCTGTGTAGCCTTCCACGATCGCCAGAGACCGCTTCGAAGTTGGCTCATCCCGCGCCAAGTCGAGCGCGTAGAGCTGTTCGCTTTTGTTGAACAGCTTGGTATCGGGCGAATTAAAATACTTGCCGACCTTGTCGTCCGCGAACTGAGGCAGAATGCGGCCTCCGCAAGCAATTGGGCGGCTCTGCGTGTCGCGGATCGAAAACATGACTCGGCCACGATAGAAGTCGTAGAAGCTGCGGTCGTCCCTTTGCCGCAGCAACCCGGCAGCGTGTAAGACTTGGGGAGAAAACTCGCTCTTCTTGGCACGATTGACCAGCCACTGCCAATCGTTCGGGGCGAAGCCCAAATGAAAACGATGAATGCTGGCTTCAGTAATGCCTCGGCCATCAAAGTAGTCCCTTGCCGGTTCGGCAAGCGGGTCATTGAGCAGACATTCATAAAACTGCCGCTCCGCCCAGGCCATGGCCTTGAGCAGGGTACGACGATCATTGGGCGACCCGGGCTGAGTCTTCGGAGCGTTCTTGAGCTCGATCCCAGCGCGATCGGCCAACAGTTCCAACGCCTCACGGAACCCGAGCCCCTCGCGGCGCATGACAAAACTGAAAACATCACCGCCAATATCGCAAACCCAGCATCGCCAGGATTGCCGAGCAGGATTGACGTCAAGACTCGGCCGCGTGTCATCGTGAAAGGGGCAAATTGCCTTGTAAGAACTACCCTGCCGAGAGAGGGGAACATACCCTCCGATTAGCTCGACAATGTCGATCGCTTGGCGGATCTGCTCCTTGGCGTCATGACCCATCGACACGTTTGTTTCCTTTTCCTTGAGACTCAAGCCGGAACGCTGCAACTTGTCGTTTCAATGCACAGTGTCGTTCTGCGAAGCACAGCGTCGTTCTGCGAAGCGCAGTGTCGTTCT
>CAZWOU010000063.1:26547-33233 GCA_964635375.1 uncultured Pirellulaceae bacterium
GCACAGTGTCGTTCTGCGAAGCACAGCGTCGTTCTGCGAAGCGCAGTGTCGTTCTGCGACGCACCGACCGCGGCAGACATTGTAACAGCTGGATATTCTGGGTCACGGACCCATCGAGACACCTGGGCGCGACGTTCGGGGACCAGTCCTTTTTCCACCAGACAGGCATTCGGCTGAGGCCACGTGCGCAATCGGCATGCTGGCTTTTAGGGCCTTAGGTTGGGTCGAGACCCGACTTGAATCGACAACACCATCGGGACCTGATCCCGGATAATGTGGACGTCGGCGGTCGAGCCAACGTGCGCCGCCGCCACAGCTCGACTTAGGTCGGTGGACTTTGCAATCGGCGTATCGTTCCAACGGACGATGATGTCGCCGGGTGAAACGCCGGCAACGCGTGCGGGCGTGGGAACGTCCAAACCGCTTACGACGGCGACGACGAACGCTCCAGTAGGTTCGACGCCAAGGCGGTCGGCGAGTTCCTTGGTGACCGTTTCCATTTCCACGCCAAGCCATCCGCGTTCGACCTTGCCCTCAGTGCGCAAACGGTTGTACGTCTGCTTGGCAATCGAACTCGGCACGGCGAATCCGATGCCTTGGTAAGCCTGACCGATAATGGCCGTATTGATGCCAATCACGTTCCCGTGTTCGTCGACGAGCGGACCGCCGCTGTTGCCCGGGTTCACGGCGGCGTCGGTTTGCAGGAAGTTCTGAAAGTGATTGCCCGCCATCGTCCCGCCCGCCATCGTCCCGCGATTCTTGGCGCTGAGGATTCCGAACGTGATCGTGCTTCTCAACCCGAACGGGCTGCCCAACGCCCAGACGAGCGAGCCGACTTCCAACCGTTCGCTGTCACCCCATTCTGCAGCGATTAAGCCGCTCGCCTCCACTTTGATCAGAGCGATGTCGGTAAGGGAATCAGCGCCGATCACCTGGGCCTCGACCTTGCGGCCGTCGCTCAGAGACACCTCGATTCCAACAGCGTTCCTGAGAACGTGGTAATTCGTCACAATGTAGCCATCCGAATCCATGATCACGCCAGACCCCTGGCCCTCCGACTCGTGCTGGCGGAGGTAGGGAACGCCATCCCCAATTCTGTCGCGACTGACGCTGTGAACCTTGATATGAACAACGCTGGGGCTGACCCGCTTGGCGATCGCTTGATAGGCCGCTGACTGTTCACCGAACGGTGATTTGGCCAACATGGCCGTTCCGGCCTGATGGGCGGCGCGCTCCTTGCCACGGATAATGGAATAACTCACCTCCTCGGCCAGGTAGGGGACCACATAGCGGAGGGCGAGCAGAAAGGCGAACAGAGCCAGCAGACTCGTCCAGCGGGGTCCGCGCATTGGATCAACCTGTTCGGCGGCGGCCGGGGGGCTCTCGTCAGGGTGAATATTCCAGTCCTGTTGATCCGACATTCGGCGGCTCCATAGGTAATAGCGAATCCGAGATGAGTTTGACGACAGCCGCGCCCTGACCCCGTGGCTCAATTATAAACGGCTATCCGGAAAAAGAGGCGGGTGGGGAGCCCAAAATGGCAGTGGGCAGAGTCCCCTACGGACCGATTCTCTTCTGCCTGTTCGCCTGCAACACGCCCTTTATTGGGGGCCGAGTCAAGGAAAAGAGGATATGCAAGGGACGGGGAAATGGAATAATGGTGGCGAGGGCAAGATTGGCTTCGACTCCTCGTTTGCCCATTAATTCAACTGAACCTCTCGCCGGTCACTCCAAACCGTCGGTCGCGATCCATGCCCGAATCTGCCTTTGTGCGTTTCCCACAGCCCGCCAACCGAGACGGATTGGTGTTGCTCGACGGCAGATTGACGCCGGAGTGGATGCTCTCCGCCTATCGGCAGGGCGTTTTCCCCTGGCCCATTGTCGATGCCGAGAATGAGCAAGTCGCTTGGTTTTCGCCTGATCCGAGGGCCATTCTGCCGCTCAACGAATTCCACGTCTCGCGCAGGCTCCGGCGCCGCCTGCGGCGGGGTGAATTCGAACTGACGTTGAACGAGAGTTTTGACGAGGTTGTCGAGCAATGTGCCCGGTCGCGGGGCGATGGGGTCTGGTTGACCCAGGCGATGGCCGAAGCCTACCGAGAACTCCGAGCGTTAGGCCACGCCCACTCAGTTGAAGCTTGGCGAGGGGGAGAGTTAGCGGGTGGCGTCTTGGGGATCGCTCTGGGAGGCTTGTTTTCCGCCGAATCGATGTTTCATCACAGTTCCAATGCTGGAAACGCGGCCCTCGCGGAACTCGTCGTTCGTCTGAGCCATTCCGGCTTCGCATTGGTCGATGTGCAGCAAGCCTCACGGCACATGTCTTCCCTCGGCGCCATTGAAGTCAGCCGAGCCGAGTATTTGGCCAAGCTCTCCAAAGCGATCTGTCTCGACGTAGAGTTGCAGTGAGACGCATTAGCCGCCAGCGACCGGAGCAACGAGCATCAGTTCGTCACCTTCTCGCAGCGGGCAATCCTCGTAGTCACTCAACGCGCCTTGGTGCCGACCGGAAACCGTAACGAGCGTGCTCTCGGGCAGAGCTTGGGAGGACATCTCCCTCAGCTTGTCTAGAGCGTCAGCAAGGGTCGCTTGATCACTCAACTCAAGCTGGTCAGGGGCATCGCCCGCCAAGTGGTACATGCGTCCGGTGATAAAGACCTCAACTCTCATCCTGTCTCCGATTGAGCGGCGAAGCGATTTCAGAACAGTGGTCAGTGTAGTCCATTCCCTGCCGGTGGGCTCGTCGAATCCCGGCGATCAAGCGATCTCACCCAGTTCCCGGCAGCAAGGGCAATCAGCCCGTCGCATAAGGGTTGTGGTAGCGACGCGGCCTGCAAAACCATCGTAGGTCAACATCTTGCCCCAAAGCGGCTTTCCGCATTCGGAGACTATCTTGATGGCCTCCAAAGCGGCCAGAGAACCTATCGCGGAAGAGATAGCGCCGACAACGGGAAACAGTTCCTCGAATGGCGGAGGTTGCGGATAGATGCACTCCAAGCAGGCCGTGCGGCCCGCTTTCAGCACGAGCAGCGTGCCCGACATCCCCCATTGAGCTGCATCGATCAGCGGTATTCCGGCCCGGGCTGCAACTCGGTTCAGTCGCAGCCGCTCTTCAAAGGTCGGCGGACAACTAAGAATGATGTCGCAACGGTCGGCGATCGACTGAGCCTGCTCATCGTTCGGTTCGTAGGCTAACGCCTCCACCACGAGCCAACGGTTGCGATCTCGCAACGTATTGGCGAAATTCTCTGCCCGAGACTGCCCGAGACCGCTCTCCTGACCGAGCACTTGTCGGTTCAAGTCAGCTGAGATCATCGAACCGCCATGGGCCAGGACAATCCGGCCGACCCCGCCCATCGCCAGCATTTGTGAGGCCGGGCCGCCCATACCACCCACCCGGGAAACCAGCGCGGTCGAGTTCTTCAGCTTCAGCTGCCCCGCCTCGCTCAAGACTCCAGGCCCAATCTGCCGATCGTACCGCTCGCGTTCCTCATCTGTCAGATCGGAAATAACTTTCTCCAATAGCGAAGAAGAGAACCCAGACCGCCGAGTTGGACGCGGGCTGGGCTCGCAGGCATGTGTGTTGAATTCGAACTTCAGTTTGCTGTTTGGATGGGGCAAAGCAAGAAAATGCAAGTGAACTGCCGAGAAGCTATGCGATGCCTGGATAACGGGCATCCGGAAACTCTCACTCTTCATCTTGCCTTCTCAGAACCCTCAACCAGGTGATGGCGCCTGGCGCTGGCCGACCTCCTTGATGATTTCCCCGGCCTCAATTTCCAAGAGACCCTCGGCACGTGCGGCCGCCGTTTCATCGTGGGTGGCAAGCAGGACGACGCCCCCGTTCTCGTGAAACTCCGACAGCAGGTCCAGTACGGCTGCGGCATTCTTCGCGTCAAGGTTCCCCGTCGGTTCGTCGGCCAGCAGCAGTCGAGGGTCATTGATAAGGGCCCGAGCCACCGCTGCTCGCTGTCGCTCGCCGGCGCTGAGTTGCCCCGGGCGATGCAACAGTCGCGACTCAAGTCCAAACTGACCGAGCAGCGACTTTGCTTTCTTTGACACTTCCGCACCCGGCTTAACCGCAGCTGCGATGACATTATCCAAGATGTTCAGGTAGGGCAGTAGGTGGAACATTTGAAACACGAATCCGATATGCGAAGCCCGAAAGGCCGCTCGCTCGCCCGCGGCTGCGGACGAAATCTCAAACCCATCCACGCATATGCTCCCGCTTGTCGGCGTCGCCAGCCCGCCGATCAACGACAACAAGGTTGATTTGCCAGACCCGCTATGGCCTCGCACGGCCAAGAACTGGCCTGCGGAAACATCCAGCGAGACGTTCAACAGTGCGTTCACGTCGCCGTGCTTAGTGACGTAACGCTTGGTGATGTTTTGAATGCTGATCATTGACTAAATCGACTGAATCTCTACCGCGGGCGGAGGATGATCAAGGTCGCTGCGAACAAGAGCCCCAAGGCCACAACCAGGACGCCGCCCACGGCCCAGATCGACGAGTTGGCCGTCACAGCAGGTGCTGGCGTTCCAGCATCAGTGTCGCTCGAAGCCCGAGCGAGTTCCTGGCCTGCGGGCGGTTCAGATCCTCCGCTTGCCGAATCGCCCGCAGCCGAATCGCCCGCACCTGACGCCACGCCATCAACGCCTGTCCCAGCGTCTGTCTTCTCCACAGCGTTCTCCCCGGCGCCTTGATCATCGCCTCTGGGCGCGCTGGCAACGCTGGAAGCGTCTTCAGGTTCGCTGGGAATGATTAGGTCTGGAAACAGGTCAACGGCGCCCAGCTGCTCGTTTCCTTCCTCCACGCCAAATTTCTGGGCCAAGGTGATCGCCGCCGACTCCCAGTCGTAGTCAACCAACAAGTCAACGCCCGGGTTTTCTTCCTTGACGGTACATGAGCAGGCGCCAGTCAGGAACTGGACCGCATCGGCCAAGTTTTCGGCGCTGATTCCCAGCCCCAAGTACGGCGGGTGGACTCGACCTCGCCCATAGACCGGAAACACCATCGGCTGATTGAACTCGTGCAAGTCCGGCTCGACCGCGAGCAGCATCCGAATCAGCCATTGTTCGGCTGGATCATCCCGACTTATCCGAAGCATGGCGATTTCGTGTTTCGGTCGCAGGTCTTTCTCGCTCTCATTCTCGACGGCGCCCGTAGGTGCGGCGTACAAATCGAGCTTACCTTGGCGAACGTTATCCACAACCAACTGGGTAATCTGGGCCGCGACGTCATTGGAAACGACCTTCTCAGGCTGATCGTCCGCCTTGGAGTCGGCTGCGTTATCTGTTGCCTTGCTGCCCGTGCTGGAATCATCGCTGCCGCCAGAATCCAGGACGACGAGCACCGTCGCCATCCCCTCCTCCAACATGCTGGCGAGCCGAGTCCGGGCGGGAGAAACCGTCATCGCCTTTACGTCGGGCAGCGACAAGGCGCCAGCGTAAACAACGCCGCCTAGCGGGGGCGGGGCAATCACGATGTAAGCGCTCGCCGGCTTGCCAAGCTTCTTCCAGTGGGCGGCCGCAATTTGCGGAGCCGCTTCAATGTCGGCGCTGGGAATGTCGTAGAACGACACGTTGGGCTTAGGCGGCTCGCTATCTTCCAAGGCCATCAACGCATTGTTGACGGCCTCTTGTTCTTTGGTCGGCTCGTCCGAATGCACGAAGAACACGAAATAGTTGGCGGCCGGCCAGCGATACATCGCATACCGATAGACTGGCGTATCGCAAGCTGCAACGCGACTCGCGCCCACAAATCCAGAGCTGGCGATCAAAAGGGCCGCAATCAGAAGGCGAAATCGTGACAACATATCCTATCCACCTATGAAAACACGGGGCTTGCTATTGGATCTCGCTCCCCAACCGCGTGGGGCTATCTGAGCTCAGCGTGCAATTCAGTTCAAGAACTGGGTACTCGCCTAACCCAATAGGATACCAGGGAAGGCGGCCCGAAATCAATCAAGTTGAGTCAGCTGACGGACAATCGGTGGCTAGTCGTCCAAGATCGTCAATTTCTCGATCTTGTCTCCCGCCTCGATCGCGTCGACCACGTCTTGGCTGTCGATCACCTGGCCAAAAATCGAATGTTTGCCGTCCAACCACGGCGTGGCCACATGGGTGATGAAGAACTGCGAGCCATTGGTATTGGGTCCGCTATTGGCCATCGATAACACGCCTGGCCCGTCATGCTTTAAGTCGGAGTGAAATTCGTCTTCGAACTGATAGCCCGGGCCACCCGTTCCCGTTCCCTCGGGGCAACCGCCTTGAATCATGAAGTCTTCGATCACTCGGTGAAACATCAGTCCGTCGTAGAATCCCTTGCCGACGAGCGTCTCAAAATTCTCGACGGTTTTGGGCGCCTTGTCGTCGTGCAGTTGAACGCGAATGGTCCCCTTCGTGGTCTCAAACGTGGCAACTTTCATTTATATCCCTTTCGTGTTCCGGGCCAGAAGATACATTGATTCAGGCCGGTGGAAGTCCGCCAATCGTCTCATATAAGTCACTTGTTAGTCGAGAAGATCGGGATTGTGCTGTCAACGGGGTCCGGTCAACGCGACCGTTGTTTTCTGTTTCTCCAGCCTTCGCCCCACTCTTGCTCCCTGCCGTTTTCTCCTGCCTTCGCACGGCAAGATGAAGATCATGGGCTGGATTGGGAATAAGAACGAGGAACGAGAATGCCATCAC
>CAZWOU010000064.1:0-12763 GCA_964635375.1 uncultured Pirellulaceae bacterium
ATCTTAGGTCATCTTCTTCTAGATGGCGTTGTGGGACTCATGGGACGACGCTCACTTCCAAAAATCGACCCGACGATCGATCTCTCCAACCACCTCTATTCACTCGATGAGTGGCCGGAGGCGGCGCCGGTAGCGGACGCCTTTGGGACCGCTCGTCCACTGGAGATCGAAATCGGCTGTGGAAAAGGGCTCTTTCTCCAAACTGCGGCCCTGAATGCCCCCAACCGGAATTTCCTGGGAGTGGAGATCGGGGGAAGATACGCTCGCTACACCGCAGCGAAGATTGCCGGGTTCGCTCTCGAAAACGCTGTCCTCTTTCGGGGTCGCGGCGAGAAGCTACTTCGCGATCACGTGATTGACGGGACGATTTCCGCCGTGCACGTCTATTTCCCCGACCCCTGGTGGAAAGCGCGTCACCGCAAGCGACGCGTGATGAACGAACCGTTTGTCAAGCGAGTGGTGGACGTACTCAAACCAGACGGCGCGCTGCACTTTTGGACTGATGTTCGCGAGTATTTTGATGTCACGACCAGGCTTCTCGCTCGTGAGATCGACCTCGGCGGGCCACATGAGGTTTGCGAGACCACGCCTAATCACGATTTCGATTACCGCACCCATTTCGAACGACGTGTCCGCCGAAATGGCAAGCCTGTCTATCGCGTGGTCTACTACAAGCGGTAGCTCGCCAGACCGCCCTGGCCAATCTGCTCGTGGGCCATTCTGCTCGTGGGCTGAGTTGCTCGTGGGCCATTCTGCTCGTGGGCTGAGCCTACGAGCTGGTCGAGTCAGGTCGATGTCAGACCGATGTCGTCAGGCTGGGTGCCGGTCGCCCTGACTTCCAATCGCCTCATAGGTTCGGCCGGCGCCGCTGGCATTTTCGGCGATCTGGAACAACTGCTGGCCGTGTGGAGTGGGATACTCGCTGGTGATGCAAGCTTGGCAGAGTTCCGTCGACTTGTAGCCGATGGCTCGAGCAATCGCGTCCACGGGCAAATACCGCAGTGAATTGGCGCCGAGCGTTTTGGCCATTCGCCGATGCGCGGCGTCATCGTGCGGGCGGCCCTGCAAATGCTTGGGCGCAAACAACTCTCCAATCGTTGACATGTCAATCCCGTAAAAGCAGGGCGAGATAATGGGCGGGCAGGCCACTCGTACATGTATCTCCTTGGCGCCGCCGAATTCACGGATCCGATCGAGCAAGACGCGCATGGTGGTTGAGCGAACGATCGAATCCTCAACGAGCAGGACTCGCTTTCCCTGGAGCACTTCCCTCAACGGCGTGTACTTCGCCTTGGCTTTGAGCTCTCGCCCTTTGGCCCCTTCAATAAACGTGCGGCCCGCGTAGCGGTTACGAATCAGCCCTTCTCGCGAGGGAATCCCCAGCTCAAAAGCCATCGAGTCGGCCGCCGCCTTGCTGGTGTCGGGCACGGGAACCACAATCGTGTTCTCGTCATCCAAAGGGACGGCTGGGTCATTTGCTTCCAGTTGAGCCAATTCCTTGCCGAGCGCCTCGCGAGAGACGTAAACGCCTCGGCCATCCAGAGAACTGGCCACGTTGGCGAAGTAAATCCACTCGAAGAAACAGTGGGCTCGGCGAGGCGATTCGGTATAGCGGTCGATCGAAAACTGACCGTTCTCGATCACAATCGCATCGCCAGGCGCCAGCGACTTGATGTTCTCCGGGCGGAATCCCAGGTTCAATAGAGCCACGCTTTCGCTCGCCGCCGCAAACAGAGATCCCTCTTTCGCATAACAGAGCGGCTTGACGCCCATTGGATCGCGCGCGGCCAGCATGTCGCCACGGGCGTTGAGCATGACCAGCGTATAGGCGCCATCCAGGCGACCGCTGAGGTTCTTCATCAGTTCGCGCAGCGTCGGCGTGCGGTCACCGGACATCTCGCGGCTGATTTCATGCATCAAGATCTCGGTGTCGGTCTCGCGAGCCAAATGGTGCTCGCCGCCCTGCATGATCTGGTCGCGAAGTTGTTGGTAGTTCGCCAATTGCCCGTTGAAGCCGAAACTGAACCACTTGCGACGCTCGAGGTGATGACGCTCAAACGGCTGGGCGTAACTTCGGTCGTCGCGCCCGCACGTTGCGTAACGCACATGGCCAATGCCCGCACGGCCCGCATATTCCTTCATCAACGATTCCGACTTGGCTTGATGGGCCAGACGAAAGACCTCTGTGACCGACCCAATGTCCTTCATGGTGTCGATCAGCTGGGCCCGGTTGGGGTCATAGGTCGTAATCCCAGCCGATAATTGCCCTCGATTCTGAATATCCAGCAGCATCCGCGGCAGCAAACGAGAGGCTTGTTCGCGGCCATGGTCAGAACAAAGTGGGCTCGTTTTGCCACTAGGTAGATGGTAGACCGCGGCCACGCCGCATTCGTGGTTCAGTTCGCTCATCCGATGATTCCGCAGGGAATGGGAACACTGAAGTAGGCACAGCAATGCAGCACAAGATGGCGACGCCGGCAGATCAACGACATGGGAAAGACAGCGACCCCGGAAAAAAGGCCCGAAACTGCGGGATTCCTCGATTCCGCCATACACCGGCTTGAGACGAACGCGTGCCGGCGGTACCGTCGAGCATATTCGGTATCGCACAGAGCCGCTAGTGGTGCGTCCAGTTTGGAAGACCACGCCCCGTTCTCGACCTGTACATTTGGCGTTTTGCACCTTGCACACACCATTCCCCAACGACTCCCCGCTTGTAGATTCGTCGTGGACGCTCCACGAGTGACTGCTCAATAAAGACGCCCCATGATCGACCCCCTCCGACAAGAAATCGCCAAGACCGCAGAGACCGTGGTCGTCAAAGTCGGCACCCGAGTGCTCACCCACGCGGACGGTTCACTGGACCGCGGGCGGATCGCTGAACTGGCGGGCGAGATGGCCCAATTGTCCCGTGATCGCCGGGTGGCGTTGGTCAGTTCTGGCGCGGTCGGCGCCGGCATGAATGGACTCAAGATGTCCGCTCGGCCTCGTGACTTGGCCACCCTTCAGGCCGTCGCCGCGGTCGGGCAGACGCGTTTGATCGAAGCCTACGATGGGACGCTCCGCAAGGCCGGCTTACACGCAGCTCAAGTCCTGCTGACCGCGGACGACCTGAATGACCGCGCACGATACCTCAACGTGCGCAATACTCTGTTTTCGTTGATGCGACTGAACGCAATTCCCATCATTAACGAGAACGACACTGTCGCTGTCGAGGAGCTGATGGCCAGCTTTGGCGACAACGACCGGCTGGCGGCGCTGGTTGCCAACCTGCTGCAGGCGCCGTTGCTGATCGTTCTCTCCGACATAGACGGTCTCTATGACGGCGATCCAGATCAACCCAACAGCCGGCGAATTGAAACCGTCGCCGAAGTCGATGAAACCGTCTTGGGTTTCGCCCGCGAGCTTCAGACGGGGATCAGCAAGGGCGGCATGGCCAGTAAACTAAACGCCGCCAAGATCGTGACCGCCGCCGGTGAGAATATGATCATCGCCAGCGGTCGCGAACCAGGCGTGCTGGGGCGCATCATGGCGGGCGAAACGCTGGGGACCCTATTTATCGCCCAAGGCAAGGTTATCACCTCCTACAAACGGTGGCTGGGGTTCTCCGCCCAACCCCAGGGGAGACTGTTCTTGGACAACGGCGCCTGTCGCGCCATTTCCTCCGATGGACGAAGCCTACTGGCGATCGGAGTCACTCGCGTCGAAGGCAATTTCGTCAAGGGCGATGTCCTCTCACTCGTCTCGTCCGACGGCCGCGAAATTGCTCGCGGTTTGTGCAATTACCCCGCCCAGGAACTCAGAAGAATCGCCGGCCGCAACTCGGATGAGTTCTTCGACTTACTCGGCCACTGCCCCTATCAAGAACTGATCCACCGCGACAACATGACTGTGACCTGAGCGACTGTGACCTGAGCGATTTGGGACTCGACAATCCTCCCGCCCCGAGGAGACGATTGCTGAAATCCGCTGCTCCGTTGCGACGCTGTACGTCTCGTCAGGGCCGATCGTTCCGCGAACCGTTCATCGCTGGCCTCCACTCTCGTTGGCGGCCAAAGAGCGGTATACTGTTTGGCGAACGTGGTTGTTCGCCCGAGAACTCCCCTCGCTGCTGCCCTTGCTTGGATGAAGCCCTTTTGGCGATTGTTGGCCCTTTGGCCGACCTCTGGCGAGAAGACACTCGCTCTGACTCTTCAGGTTGCACGATGAATACTCTCGCCGCGCGTCTCGTTCCCGAAACTCACCCGAACTGCTACGTCTTCAACACGGGCGCCGAGTTGGCTCGATACGCTGCAAAGGCGGTTGTTGCGGTGATCGAGGAGCGGAATTCAATGGGGCAAAAAGCGGTGCTTGGGCTGCCCACCGGTTCCACGCCCGTCGGGGTTTACCGCGAACTGATTCGCCTCCGCCGCGAGGAAGACCTCGACTTCTCCAACGTGGTGACGTTTAACCTCGACGAGTACTACGGCATCGCCGGCGATCAGTTACAGAGCTACCACCTCTGGATGAACGAGAACTTCTTTCGCCACGTCAATATTCCCAAAAGCCAGCGACACATACCAAACGGGGCGACGCCAAGCGACCAAGTGGAAAGCCACTGCCGCGAATACGAGGCCAAGATCGCTGAGGCTGGCGGGCTCGATCTGCTCCTTCTGGGGATCGGCGGCAATGGGCATATTGGCTTCAATGAACCGTTCAGCATTCGCGGGAGCCGCACTCGACTATGCACCCTCGATCCCGTGACGCGGCGAGCCGCGGCGAATGATTTCTTTGGCGAGGAAAACGTGCCGACTCAAGCCATCACGATGGGGCTGGCGACCATCATGGACGCCAGAAGAATCATTCTGCTGGCGATGGGAGAACACAAGGCGGACATTATTCGCGAGACGGCGGAGAGCCCAATGACCGCGCGCGTGCCGGCCAGCTCGCTTCAGGAGCACGCCCATGCGACGATCCTGCTCGACTCCGCAGCCGCCAGTGATTTGGCCGGCTACTCCACGCCCTGGCTGTTGACCAACTTGGAGTGGAACGACGAGCTGATCAAGCGAGCCATTCTCTGGCTCTGCGAGCGGACAGGCAAAGCGCTGTTAAAGCTGGACGATGACGATCTTCGACGCCACAATTTGCACCAACTCCTCAGACACCACGGTCCAGCTCAGAAACTGGCCCATCGCGTTTTTCGCTGGATGATGAAGACCATCGAATATCACCCCGCCGGCGAATCCGGGAAGAAAGTCATCTGCTTTAGTCCGCATCCAGATGACGACGTGATCAGCATGGGCGGGACAATCATTCGACTTGTCGAGGACGGACACGAAACGCATGTCGCCTACATGACCAGCGGAAACATCGCCGTCTTCGATCATGACGCCGAGCGGATCGCAGACCTCGTCACCGAATACAACCGGTTGTTCAAGATCGATCGCCAACGCTCACAGTCGGTCGAACGCGATGTCGCGGAATCGCTCGATAACAAAGACGCGGGGCAAGCTGACAGCGATGCGGTTCGCAAGATCAAGGGACTGATTCGCTGGAGCGAAGCCAAAGCGGCCGCCTTGGTCGTGGGCTGCAACGAAGATCATCTTCATTTTCTCGACCTGCCCTTCTACCAAACCGGAACCGTGGCCAAACGGCCCATCGGCGACGGCGACGTGCGTATCATTCGCGAACTGATCGAGCAAATTCAACCGGAACAGATCTATGTCGCCGGCGACTTGTCCGATCCGCATGGGACCCATCGCATGTGCGCCGAAGCTATCTTTCTGGCGCTGGATGAATTGCGGAGGAGCAACAAACCTGTACCCGACGTGTTGCTCTATCGAGGAGCATGGCAGGAATACGACTTGCATGAGCTAGAAATCGCCGTGCCGTTGAGCCCCAGTGACATGGACCAGAAGCGGAAGGCGATCTTCATGCACGAAAGCCAAAAGGACGAAGCCCTCTTCCCCGGCTCCGACCCACGTGAGTTCTGGCAACGCGCCGAAGACCGCAATACCGGCACCGCAGATCGATTCAACCAGATCGGATTGCCGGAATACTTCGCCCTTGAAGCCTTCGTCCGCTGGAAAGGGGTCCCGATCTAGCGATCGATAATGCCGGAAGTCAGAGAGAGTCCTGGCCAGATCCACCCATCGCCAGTGACAGCCGCTTCCTTGCTCCTGGGTCAATGGGGCGCCTAACTGCCCATCGCGGATTCGATTTTGGACTTCGAATCGTCGAAACTGCTGTTCACCGTGGTCCCGGCCGCCCGAACTCCCGCGATGGCCACAATGATGATCAGCGCCAACATGACCGCGTATTCGACCGCAGTCGGCCCATCTTCTTCCCACAGCAGCCGTTGAAATAGAGTTCGCATGGTAAGGCCTCGTCTTGGATCCAGGGCGCGCTCAACTGAAACGTAGCTCGCACAGCCAAAAATGCAAATTATGGTGCGGAGGCCGAGCTTGATCATCCAGCGCTGCCACCTGGTGTACAAACGCTATTGACTCTGTACGGGCGTATATTAGAATGACACCAGTTTGACACCCCCCTTTTGGTTTCCCGTTTCAGGACCAAACTTGCTGAGTGGCGAGAGATCCAGCAACTCAATCGCAGCACTTCAATCGCCAGCAGCTACAACGACAAAGGATGATCGTTATGTCTCCGTTTGACCAACTGACGCCTCGGCAGGCCAACATTTTTGAGTTCATCCGGGACAAGATTGAGAACCGCGGCTACGGACCGACGGTAAGGGAGATCGGCGAGCAGTTCTCGATCAGTTCTCCAAATGGAGTGATGTGTCATTTGAAGGCCTTGGAGAAGAAGGGGTTGATTCATCGCAGCCCCAAACGTTCGCGGGCGATCGAGTTGAGTCAGGACGTGTTGGACGAGACCCGAGGACTGCCGTTGGCTGGCCGCGTCGCGGCGGGGCCGACCGCGTTGGCGTTTGAGCAGAACCAGCGAGTCGACTTCGGGGACCTATTTTCCAATCCCGATCTGTTTGCCCTCGAAGTCTCTGGCGATTCGATGATCGACGCCCAGATCGCCAGCGGTGACTACGTGATACTTCGCCGCCAAGAAACGGCAAGCGAAGGTGAGATCGTCGTGGCGATGACCGACGAAAACGAAGCCACGCTGAAGTACTGGTTCCCCGAATCAAACGGCGTTCGCCTCCAACCGGCTAACGCGGAGATGGACCCCATCTACGTCGACGATGCGACTGTGTTGGGCGTGCTAGTCGGCGTCGTCCGGCGAGTTTAGGGCGTTGTTGAGGAACCTGCCAAACGATGCCGGACGCCAGTACGACAGCGCCGGTGCGCCAGTACGACAGCGCTAGGCTGATTCTCTCAAGTTATTGGCCGAGTTCAGTTTGTTGTAGAGCGTCTTCAAGCTGACGCCCAGTTGTTCGGCGGCTGCGGTCTTATTGCCCTCGTGGCGTTCGATGGCTTGATGGATGGCCTGCATTTCGAGTTCGCGCAGTGTGACGGGGCCAAACGTGGTCAGCTCAGAGCGAAGTTGTCGCGTGGAGAAGCTGGCCGGGAGATGGGCCACGTCGACCGGCGGATCGTCGCAGAGAATCGTCGCGTGTTCAATCACGTTGGCGAGTTCGCGAACATTGCCGGGCCAAACATGTTTTTGAAGGACCTCGATCGCAGCGTCGGTGAACAAATTCTGGTCTGGCTTTGCGGTCGGTCGGAAGCGGCGATAGAGGTGGGCAGCGAGGACAACCAGGTCCTGCGCCCGATCTCGCAACGGCGGGATTTGGACTTCGAACGTGTTGATGCGAAACATCAGGTCCTCACGAAACTCGCCATCCTGGACCATTTCTTCCAGATTTCGGTGAGTTGCACAGACGACCCGAACATCGACGGTCAGAGGTTCGTTGTCGCCCACGCGACGAATCTCACCCGATTCAAGCACGCGCAGCAGCTTGGCTTGCATGGCTTTCGGCAACTCGCCAATTTCATCCAGGAAGACGGTCCCTCCGTGGGCCATTTCAAACAGTCCAACGCGTCCTTCGTCGGCGCCGGTGAAAGCGCCCTTGCGGTGCCCGAACAGTTCGCTCTCAATGAGATTCTCTGGCAAGGCGCCGCAATTGATCGCGACAAAGGGCATTTCCAGGCGCGCGCTTAGATCGTGCACCGAGCGCGCGACAAGTTCTTTACCGGTCCCGGTTTCGCCGCGAATCAGCACGGTGGAGTTTGTCGGCGCCACCTTCGCGGTCAGTTCGCGAACCTGGGCCATCGCTGTGCTGTCGCCGACGAGTTGGGTCTCTCCTTCAGCGCGTTTAAGTTGGCGTTTTAACGCGCGGTATTTGTACGTCAGCTCACGTTTCTCTTGAACTCGTTTGAGCAGCGACTTCAGTTCGACCAGCTTGCACGGCTTGGTCATATAGTCAAATGCTCCGTGGCGCAGGGCCGCGATCGCGGTGTCGGTCGAGGACTTGCCAGTCAACACGACGGCCTCGATATCGGGTGAAGCCGCCTTGGCGTGGGCAATCACTTCGATCCCATTCATGCCAGGCATGTCCAGGTCCACGAGCAGGCAGTCGTAGGGGTTCTCGTCAAGGGCCACAGTCGCGGTCAACCCGTCGGGGCAGACCGTGACTTCGTGCCCCATGCGAGGCAATTCCAGGCTCATCAGTTCTTGGAGCGACGGTTCGTCGTCGGCGAACAGAATTCGCATTCCGCTACGCGGCTTGGATTTTTTCTTCATTACTATTCGTCCGATTCCGAGCAAGTGGAAGGACCATACGGAAGGTGGAGCCCAACCCTGGGCCATCACTATCCGCCACAATCCGCCCGCCATGGTCATTGATAATCTGATAGGTAATCGACAGCCCCAATCCCGTTCCCTGGCCATCGCGACGGCGAGTGAAGAAGGGCTCAAACAAGTGTTTTTTGACGTCCGGCGTCATCCCGCAACCATCGTCCGAAACCACGAGTTCAGCGTGCTGCCCGTCTGGATGGCGTTGCAAGCGGACGCGGACGACGCCGTTGGCGCCAAGACTGTCCAGCGAATTGGTCACGAGATTGAGTACGACTTGCTTGATTTCCTGAGCGTTCACGGCGGCAATTACGTGTTGATCGCACGAACATTCGATGTTCTTGTTGCGATACTTGCCGAGATGTCGAACCATCTCGATCACGTTCACCGTGAGCTCGTGCAGGTTCGTTTCCTGCCGTTCCGCGTCACCCATGCGGGAGAAGTCGAGCAGTTTTTCCGTAATGCCCTTACAGCGAAATGCTTCCTCCTGGATTCGCCGCAAGTACTTGTGCACGATCGCAACTTCCTCTCGCGTCTCGTCGTCAGTCGCCTCGGGAAGCAGGTCATCGATCCGCGACTCGAGCGACTCGGCGGCCCAAGCGACGGAGGCCATGGGGTTGTTGATTTCGTGAGCGACTCCCGCAGCGAGAAATCCAACACTGGCCAATCGCTCGCTGCGAACCACTTCTTTCGTACGCTGCCGCACTTGGTTGTCCAAGTCGTCTCGCACCTCGCAGAAACTGCTGGTCATACTATTCATCGCATTCGCGAGTTCGGACACCTCATCATGCGTTCGAAGTCGAATGCGGTGCGAAAAATCGCCGGCGGCAACACGACGCGAGCCTTCTATCAATACGCCTAACGGCCGGAAGATCCAATAACTCAGAAAGAACAACATCACGATCAGCGCCACATTGGCGAGAATCGTGGCCAACCAGGTCATCACGATCCAAGCGCGATATTCACCTCTCGCCTGGTCGGTAAAGGCATTCATCTTGCCTTGCAAGTAGGTCGGCAACTCGTTGGCCAGCCGAGTCAGTTCGTCCAATTCCGGCTTGATTAAATCCAACTTAAGATCATCCATGAACCAATCTTCCGACTGGTTGATATCGCTGATTCGCCGCAGCGTCCGTTCGATCTTGGCAACCGTTTCCCGCTCCTTGTGGCGATCTCCGATTCGCGGCTCTTCCGGGTCCGGAGTGTCAAGTTGCTTGCGGTAATCGTCCAGCGACTGGTTGACCGCCAACAAATGAACTCGGAATTCGCCCCGCATCATGTCGACATAGCCCACGCTGAATCCCCCACCCAAGTCGCGGGTGGCCGGGTCCAGCTCCAACAGGCTCTCGGTCCGCTCCACCGAATGGCGAAGCTCAGCTGTGTCCTGAACCAACTTCGCTGCGATTGGCAACTCGTCCGCCCGACGGCTGATCGTTTTGGCTAATTGGCGATAGGCATAGACGCCATTGAAGCCGCTGAAAGAGAGCCCGGCCACGATCAAGAACATCGTAGCGACGCCGAGCATCAGCTTGTAACGAATAGGCCAGCGAGAGAGCATGGCGGCGACCTCCTTGTCGCACCTACCAACTTCGATCCGTGAAGTCAGTTGTGGCGTATGGCGAAGCTGCAGTCTAACACCCCAACCGTTTCTTCAAGAAGGGGAGTTTTTCTTGTCCTACTCTATTCGCAAGCCGACGCGGTTCGGTTCAAAAAAGAGCTTGAATTCGGGCGGAGGGGCAAACCACCTTGTCAGCGCCGCTTTCCCAATCGCCCGGCGCTGGCGCCGCTGTCTAGCTGGCGCCGCTCGGCCGGCGATTTCACCAGTTCGTCAGGGCTCGCTGCTCGCCTCAGGTAAATCTGAGGCGTGGAAGGCGGAGCAATGGACCGGGGCGGCCAGCGACAACGCGGTGGATCAACCACAGGCCGATGAGGCCGAAGACGAGGTTGCCGAGCCAGACGCAGTAAGGCGGCAGAGCGCCTTCTTTTGCCCGACCGACCGCCAGCATCATCAGCGGGTAGTAGAGCCCCAAGATGGGCAAGAAACAGGCAAAGAAACAACTGAGCAGATCCGAATTCCGCAGGTAGATCGCGACGGGGACACCGACAATCACAAAGAACAGGCAACTGAATCCGTTGGCCGTTCGACGCCATCGCTCGGTTTGCAGCTTGAACATGCGAGACTTGGCGAGAAGCAGATCGCTGCGAGGTTTTCGCCAGACGTTCTCTCCGAGGCTCTCAAAGTCGCCGCGAAGCAATTGGAAGGCGGCCTTGGCAGCCATGCGGTTCTCGATCTCGATGACATCCTCCCGCTGCTGCTTGAGCTCAGCTGGGATTCGGCCCCAGGGTAGGTCAGCGGCCCGGTTCGATAGCAGCCCGGCACTTGAAGCAGCAGAGAGCGGCACCGCAAAGGCATGTTCCGAAAACCCAATGGGCGATTTGTCACCAATCTCCAATTCGCATTCGACCAGCTTGATCACCAGTTCATTGGCGGCGATATCGAGACGAAGTTCAGCCTGCTCGGCCGTTATCGTCACGGGTGGCTTGCCTTCGAGACGAACGTTGATGATTGCATCGATCAGTTTGCTGTCTTCGACGCGAGCCACTCGAATCGAGAATCGGTTCGACGAATAGGAGCCGGCGGTCCTCAAACGGTTGTACGCGATTTGCTCGACCGACTGGAGAATGACCCGGTGAATACCGGGCTGCCCCCAAGAGACTGCAATGTCGTTAACCCAGATTGCCAGCGGACTCACGAAGAGGGCCAAGACGATAGCAGGCCGCATCACATCCCATATCGACACACCGTTTGCCTTAATAGCCATGATCTCTTGATCCGACGACATTCGCCCGTAAACAGCGCAAACTGAGTAGAGCATGGTGGCCGGGACGGTGTACCGCATTGCAAAGGGGAGCGCAAAAGGGATGATTCTCAGGATGGGGCCGGGTGTCAGCGACTGCCGGAGGGCCTCCTTCACCACGACAAAGACCACCGTCATGACGGTGAGCGTGACGAGGCAGACGCTGAAGACTTTGAGGATCTCCCAAAGTATGTAACGGGTCATCAGCCGCATGAATGCTTCCGTGCCAAAGGTCCATTTCCGTACATCAAGCGGATGGCAGCCCCCCCCGAGCTCTCCATGTTCGCCGTGCAGAACGGGCAGCCGTCGCTCAAGATCCCCGACGTCACACCCCAGAACGGCCGCAATCTAGCAGTTTCGCCAAATGGTTGAAATGACAATCGCTCTATGCAGGGAAGCGAGAACATCAAAGAATGTCCGATGTGACGACGAAGTGTCGATCGGCCCTCGGGCAGAAAGGCCCCTTTTTCACATTTGCACCGTGCCAACGATCTGCAGCTCCGCTTAGAATATGATAGAAACACCCCGCCCGGCACCGTGATTGGAGCTGCCTGGGGAGGGGCGGGCGGAACGGCCCAGCCCGGTGAGCAACCCGGAAACAACATGACCGAGAAGCGTTCCCAGACTGAAGGCGGCGTCGAGTACGCTACGGCGACCGATGTCGGCATGCGCCGAACCAACAATCAGGACTCGTGCGTCGCCTCTCTCGCCCTGGACGAACGGGAATGGGCCAGTCGGGGCCACTTCTTTATGGTGGCTGACGGGATGGGCGCCCACGCCGCGGGAGAGCTTGCTAGCAAGATGGCCGTGGACGGCGTCTCACATCGATATCGAAAGTATGCCGACCTCCCGCCTCACAAAGCGCTTGTCAAAGCACTCGAGGAGACCAACGCGGAAGTCTATCGTCGGGGCAACGCGAACCTTGAGTTTCGGAACATGGGCACCACCGCGAGCGCCTTGGCTCTGATTCCCCAGGGCGCCGTCGTGGCCCACGTTGGCGACAGCCGGATCTACCGAGTTCGAGGGGCTTTCATTGAGCAGCTGACTTTCGACCACAGCCTCGTTTGGGAATTGCGAGCGACCGGCCAATTGCCCGAAGGCGCCGTCGAATCGGGTGCGATCCCCAAGAACGTCATCACACGGTCCCTGGGTCCAGGCGCGCA
>CAZWOU010000064.1:12773-32971 GCA_964635375.1 uncultured Pirellulaceae bacterium
CGACTTGGAGGGCCCGTTTCCCTACGAGTTGGGCGACTTGTTTTTGATCTGCAGCGACGGGCTCTCAGGCGTCGTTACCGACGAGGAAATGGGCGCCGTCGTCGGCCAACTTGCCCCTGAAGAAGCAGGGCAAGTCCTGATTGATCTGGCCAACTTGCGGGGCGGCCCAGACAATATCACAGTCGTGATCGTGCGCGTGATCGATCCAGCAATAGTGGAAGCGTCAAAATCCGCCGCTCCGCTGAGCTCCTCAGCCCAAACCAAGCGAACAATACCCCCAGCTCTGTGGGGCGTGGGCGCAGCGGTGGTTGCAATTGGCATTCTGATCGTCCTGTTGACGACGATGACCGCTGTGGGCGTAATCACCGCCATGCTCGGCGGCCTGCTCTTGCTTTTTGCAGCCTTCAAGACCTTGTCGGCGCCAGTGACAGCGGCAGCCAGCGGGATGTTGGGGCGAGGCCCCTACCGACGTCATAGATGCCCGGTCTCGGACGAATCCGTTGAAAAACTGGTGGGGATCGTAGACGAGCTGAGACAGGCCGCTAAATCGGCTGGCTGGAAAGTCAACTGGGAAAAGTATGAGTCGTTGAGCGAGAAAGCCGAAAAGGCGAGGGCGAGCGAGCAGAATGGAGAAGCCCTCAAGTCGCTAGCACGTGCTGTCACTTTCATGATGGAAGAACTTCGCATGCAGGACGACAACGAATCTGGCGATTCATCCATTCAGTACTGACGTCCCGCCGACTGGAAGCGCAGACAGGATGGACAAGTCGATGCGGGGCGGACAAGTCGATGCGTTGGCCAACCTGCGCTCGGCTCCCCCACGGCGACGGATTGGCGAATTGTGGTTTTCATCCATAATCCGACCTAGCGACGCGATAGGCGACCTCCTATACTCCCCCGCCCATCAAAGGACACGTTGGCGCCGGGGGCCGCTTGGCGGAACCGTTGGCGCCCAACACCGCGCGGTGCCAAAGCTCCAGGTAGGTCGCAATCCCTATGCCCATCTCACCCACCAGCCGTCGACGACTCAGGTTGCTGACGCTACTGCTCTTGAGCGTGATGCCGCTAGCCGGTTGCGTTCGGCGACGGATGACCGTGCGATCAAACCCAGTTGGCGCTCGGGGCTACGTGGACGACCGGCAGATTGGCATCACGCCGTTCTCGACGGAATTCACCTACTATGGCACGCGAAAGATCCACCTGGAACGAGACGGGATGAAATCAGTGACGGTCGAGCGGACCTTCCATGCGCCGTGGTATCAATGGCCGGTGATCGACTTTTTTGCCGAGACGCTTTGGCCCTGGGAAGTACGGGATGAGCGCGAGGTAGTCGTTCAAATGGAACCACAGGCGGCGGCGGACCCACAGCAGTTGTTGGGCCGAGCCAGCGCCATGCGGGATGAAGCACAACTTAGCCTTGCCGGCTCGGCGGTTGCTCCGACCGTGACGCCGCCCCCCACCATTCCGCTTCCCAACAATGGGGTCATGCCCGGCGTCTTGGGCCCCGGACTGCCTCGGCCCGCCAATCCCTATGTAGGCCCTCCGAGCGTCATATCGCCTTCGTTCCGGCCAGCGATTCCGCCGACTCAAGCCGATCCCAATCTGCTCCCGCCCACTTGGTAGCTGAATTTCGCTCCCGAATTCTCGCGCGAACTCTCTCGCGAACTCATCGTCAAGCACGATCAGAGGAGACCGCGGCTAACGGTTCGAGCGACGGCGGTCTTCATCAATCGCACGGGGGAAGTAGCCCTGGGTGTCCGGGAACTCCATACCGTTCTTCAGATAGGCGCCGGAGGGTTTCTTCTTCAGGACATTCTTGAGGATGATGGATGGATCGCGAGCCACTTTGTCAGCCGCGATTCGGACGTCGTGCATCACCGGCTCAAGTTGTCTCGACATCCGTTCGAACCTGGCCACGCTGTCGCTCAGGCTCTTATAGATGTCGTCCTCGCGAAGGAGTTTTGCAATTGTGCCGTCGCCGCGGGCGAGCATTTCGCCGACAACATTCAGCTCGAGCAGGAACGAGTCGAGTTTGCCGGTGATGCCCACGAGGTTTTCGGCGAATTCCTCCCCTCGCTCGGCCAGCGGCTCCACAATCTGTTCGACGCTGGCCAGCACATTGTCGGCTCGCTTTCCGGCACTCTTGAAACTCTGCATCGTTTCACGGGCGTCGTTCACAGCCAGCTCCATGCCGTCCACAAGCTGAGGAAGTTTTCCGATGGCGACCTTCAGGTCTTTCCTGGTCTCGGCATCGCCAAATACTTCATTCACGTTGCGAGCGGTCTGATCGAAATTGCCAATGGCAGTCTCGGTCTGATCCAAGATACGCCGAAACTGATCGTCGTTGTTGTTGAGCATCGAATTCAGGTTGTCGACCAAACGCGAGATTCGATAGGAAGCGTCCTGGACCGCCACAAAGGCGCCCCCCAAGCGTTCTTCGACCGACGCCAAGGCTTCCATAGGATCGCGAGCAACGCGGCCATCGCCAAGAAAGTCGCCGTCCTGAACCTCTTGGTCAGCGACCGCTAGTTCTTGACTGCTGAGGCTGCCGTCGCCGTTGCTATCGAAGTCGGCAATCAACGTGCGGTCATTGTCTCCACGGAGGATGAACTCCAAGTTCGAATCGCCGGTAACGAGAGACGGCGTGCCGATACGAGCGTATTCGCGGCGCAACAACTTGCGGCCACGATCGATTCGCAGCGTCAAACGAACACCGCCGTCATCGAGCAATTCAACGTCGTAGACGCGTCCAATTTGAATGCCGCTCTTGCGCACAGGCGTGCGGTCGGCTACGCCCGGCGCGGATGGAAACCGGACGATGACATTGTAGGAACGGCGGAACAGACTTCGCTCGGCGCTGAACAAGAATACCAATAGAAGCGTGATGCAAGCCGCGGTGAGCACGACAACTCCGACTCGAAACCTCACAAGGCGTTCGTCCATCAGGCCACCTCGCTATCTGCAGCCTGTGAGGCGTCAACCATCTCCATCAGCCGCTCACCCGCCTCGCCCCGAATGAACTGAATCACGCGGCGGTCCTCGATGCGGTCCAACTCGCTCGGCGGCCCATCGAAGATCGCCTGGTTCTCATCTTCCGCGATGCGAGTGAGAGGGTAGAGCATGACAACGCGGTCGGCCACTTTCCTGGCCGTCCTCATGTCGTGAGTCACCACAATGCTAGTGACGGGATGGCTTCTTCGCGTGCGAATGATGAGTTCATTGATGACGTCGCTAACGATCGGGTCGAGTCCGGTGGTGGGCTCGTCGTAGAGCAACACTTCGGGGTTCATGATCAGGGCTCGCGCCAGACCGACGCGTTTCCGCATCCCGCCGGATAATTCCGCCGGCTTCTTTCGAACGATCGCTTGGGGCAAGCCGACTTGATCCAATTTGCCAAGGACAAGATCTCGAATCTGCCGGTCACTCAAGCTCCGGTGTTGGCGAAGCGGGAAGGCGACGTTCTGACCAACCGTCAAGCTGTCAAACAACGCGGCGTTTTGAAACAGAAACCCAAAGCGAACTCGCTGTTCCGTCAATTCGCGGTCATCCAGGCCAGACAGGTCGCGGCCGTCAAACAGGACATCGCCCGATGTTGGCTTGACGAGCGCAATGATCGTCTTCAGCAGGACCGTCTTGCCACAACCACTCTCGCCGATGATGGCCAAAGTCTGGCCTCGGGGGATGGACAGATTCAGATTGCGCAGCACGGCTTGAGTGCCAAACTGCACATTGAGTCCCCGCGTCTCGATCATCGGGCGGTCGGTTGTCGTTTCCTGGGCGGTCGTCAAAACAGCGTGTTCCCTTGCGGCCAAAGGGACATGTAGGCGGCGTCCAAGAGGATGCCCAACACCAGGTCCAAAATCAAGATCACAACAAACGACTGCACAAATGCCGCCGTCGCCGCTCGCCCCACGCCCTCGGCGCCAGGCTTGCAATGGAATCCTCGGTAGCAGCTGATCAGGGCGATCGCAACACCGAAGAAGACACTCTTGAAGACACCATAGAATAAATCGACTGAACCGACAAACTGCCGGCTGTTGAACCAGTACTGGTGGTTGTCGACGCCCAATACGATCACGCTATAGAAATACCCCCCCACGACACCCATGAAGTCAGCCATGATGGTAAGTGTGGGAATGAGGAAGAAACAGGCAATCACTCGGGGTACAACCAGGTAGTGAACCGGATTGGTTCCCATCGACGCCAGCGCATCGATCTGCTCGGTGACCCGCATCGTTCCCAATTCAGCCGCCATCGCTCCACCCACGCGTCCCGCCAGCATCGTAGCCGCGAGCACCGGGCCCAACTCCCTGACCAACGTCATGTTGATCACGGCCCCGAGCCGGCTCTCCAGCCCGATTTGGCTGAACTGAATGAACGACTGTACGGCCAACACCATGCCGATGAACGTTCCGGTCAAGGCCACAACCGGGAGACTCAAAACGCCCACTTGATAACAACTCGGCAACAACGTCTCGCGACGAGACGGACGAGTGACAATCCAGCGAAGCGTGCTGAACGCGAACATCGCCATGTCGCCAACGACGTCAATCGCATTGATAACAACAGTGCCCCAGTCGACGACCCAGTCCACGACCGCCTCGCCTCGGGTTGTTATCGCTCGATCCGACATCAGGTTAAATCCGCCTCTGCTAGCAATTGATAGGCCTCGCAAAATGCGCCCGTGTTCGTTCCTTCGGCCAGATTAGTTTGCGGCTTGAACCAACTTTTCGGGCCAGAGAGAAGAACTAAAGTAGGTAATCTGGGAGAGTAAGCTGGGAGAGATGACAATCAAGACGGCAAACAAGGTGGCAATTTAGGCCGCCCAAGCTGGAATCAAGATTCCAACCAGTCCATAAAAAAAGCCCGGCGAGCAATGGATGCTGCCGGGCTCTGTGGTGGCGTGAAGATCTATTCAGGGTTATCTCCGCCCTCTGAGTCGCTGCCTGCGACAGCGGCGGTCGGCTCTTCCGGTTCGGGTTCCTTCTCGACCGAACCGTCAAACTGAAGCCGAACGACCTTGTCTTTGTCGTTGCGGAACCCAGTCACGGCAATCGTGTCTTTGCCCTGGAATTCGCCTCGCAGCAGTTCTTCGGCCAGCGGATCTTCCACGTAGTTCTCGATCGCTCGCCGCAAGGGGCGGGCGCCGAAATCGAGATCCGAGCCTTTCTTGATCAGATATTCTTTGGCCTCATCGTTGAGGACAAGATTGAATCCTCGAGCAGCAAGCCGTTCGCGGACTTTCACGAGTTCCATATCGATAACGCCCTTCAGGTCCTCTCCTGTCAGGTGTCGGAAGATAATCGTCCCGTCCAAGCGGTTGAGGAATTCCGGGCGGAAAACCTTCTCAATCTCACTATCGACGCGATTCTTCATCGACTCGTACGAGGCGTCATCATCGGGTCGTTGAAAACCGAACGACGACTCGTTCTTAATCGCTTCGGCACCCGCATTGGTCGTCATGATAAGAATCACGTTACGGAAATCGATGTTTCGCCCGAAGCTGTCGGTCAGCCGACCTTCCTCCATGACCTGCAACAACATATTGAAGCAGTCGGGGTGGGCCTTTTCGATTTCATCGAGTAGCACCACAGCGTAGGGTCGGCGACGAATCTTCTCGGTCAATTGACCGCCTTCCTCGTAGCCAACATAGCCGGGAGGGGCTCCGATGAGCCGACTCACATTGTGCTTCTCCATGTACTCGCTCATGTCGATGTGAACGAGCGCGTCGTCGTCACCGAACATATATTCGGCCAGCGCCTTGGCGAGCAAGGTTTTGCCGACGCCGGTCGGACCAGCGAACAGGAAACAGCCGGTCGGCCGGCGCGGATCCTTCAGGCCGCTACGGCTGCGCCGCACCGCCTTGGCAACCGCCTTGACCGCCGCCTCCTGACTGACAACGCGACCATGAAGCTCCTTCTCCATCTCCATCAGCCTCAGGCTGTCTTCGGTGGAGAGCCGCGTCAAGGGCACGCCGGTCATCTTGGAAACGACTTCCGCGATCACCTCCTCGTCAACCACGCCATCGGTCTCACGCGACTTTTCCCGCCAATCCTTGGTAATCGAGTCTTTCTTCTTGCGAAGCTTATCGGCTTGATCACGCAGGGAGGCGGCCTTCTCGAAGTCCTGATTCGCGACGGCCTCTTCCTTTTGCTTGTTGAGCTGTTCGACTTCTTCGTCGATCTCTTTCAGATCCGGCGGCCGAGTCATCGCTCGCAGTCTGACGCGCGCGCCCGCTTCGTCGATGACGTCAATCGCCTTGTCAGGCAGGCAGCGGGCGGTGATGTAGCGTTCAGACATTTCAACTGCAGCCGCAACCGCGTCGTCGGTGATCTGGACTCGGTGATGTTCCTCGTATCGAGAGCGAAGTCCCTTGAGGATCTGGATCGTCTCATCCGTCGAAGTCGGGTCGACGATGATCTCTTGGAACCGTCGAGCAAGCGCGCTGTCTTTCTCGATGTACTTGCGATACTCATCCAACGTGGTGGCGCCAATGCACTGAATTTCGCCTCGAGCCAAAGCCGGCTTGAGCACGTTGGCAGCGTCGATGGCGCCTTCCGCGCCGCCCGCACCAACGAGCGTGTGCAGTTCGTCGATGAAGAGGATCGTGTTTTTGGCTCGACGAACTTCGTTCATCACCGCCTTGATGCGTTCTTCAAACTGACCGCGATACTTCGTACCCGCGACCATCATCGCCAAGTCGAGCACGACAATGCGCTTCTCGGCCAGCAGTTCCGGCACGTTGCCGTTGATAACGCGTTGGGCGAACCCTTCCACGATGGCTGTCTTGCCCACGCCCGCTTCGCCGAGCAAGACTGGGTTGTTCTTGGTCCGGCGACAGAGCACCTGGATTGCGCGTTCGATTTCTCGCTCGCGGCCGATGACCGGATCCAACTTGTCTTGTTTGGCCAACTCGGTCAAATCGCGACCAAAGCTATCGAGGGCCGGCGTCTTGGACTTTCCTGCCCGACTGGATGTGCCGCCTTCCGACGAACTCCCTTCGCGACCGCCCCGCTCGCCGCCCTCGCCGCCTTCAAGGCCGTGGCCAAGCAGGTTGAGGACTTCTTCACGGACTTCTTCCAGCTTGAGCGTCAGGTTCATCAGCACTTGGGCTGCGACACCTTCCTGCTCTCGCAAAAGCCCCAGCAGGATATGCTCGGTCCCCACGTAATTGTGGTTCAGGTTGCGGGCTTCCTCCATCGAGTATTCGATGACTTTCTTGGCTCGCGGCGTCTGAGGCAACTTGCCCATGGTGACCATTTCAGGTCCGCTCTGAACAAGCTTCTCTACTTCCAGCCGAATCTTCCGCAGATCGACTTCCAGGTTCTTGAGCACGTTAGCGGCGACGCCGCTGCCTTCCTTAACCAAGCCCAATAATATGTGCTCGGTTCCGATGTACTCGTGGTTGAACCGCTGCGCCTCTTGGTTGGCCAATTGCATGACCTTGCGGGCGCGGTCTGTGAATCTTTCGTACATGGGCTAAACCCTCTCGATGTCGTAACTCGGGCTACGCCATCCTGACGTTAGTGGTTTTCTCTTACGCCTCGTGACCAATACTCTGTCCTGAGACACGCGTCGCTAGGCAGCCGCAGCGTCCGCCGACGGCTCGTCCGGCTCGGAAGCCTCAATGCGGTCCAGCAACTGCCGTTCGCATCGAATCTCCCATTGCCATTTCGCTCCCGCGTCTCGCAACTCCAATGATGCCAGTTCGGCATCGGCGTCGTCGCAACGATGTCTGTGGCGATATAAGGTCGCCAACAACAGCATCGATTCGGCGTCGCCCGGTTGAAGCTCAAGTTGCCGCCGGAGCAGCGCCTCGGTCTCCAACCAATGGCCCCTTAAGTATTCCACTTGGGCCTGAACAAACAAGTCCACATCCGCGTTGGGGGGGTCGTCGGCCGAGGCTTGAGGCAGATGCCGGAAACTGCGAATCAGTGATGAACACCAAACTGCAGCAACCGCCAACCAACCCAAAGTTGGCACAGCAGTCCCCACGAGTTCCGGCCAGATGAAACTCACCACAATGGTGAGATTTACGAGTGATGCAAACGACACAGCGACCAATAGTCCAGCAAAAGAACCTCGCCACCACAAAGCGGCAAGTCCTGGCCAAAGGCACGTAATGAGTCGAATCGCTCGCATCCAACCTTCGCTCCGGCGTCCAAACCACCTGAAGGCGCGTCCCTTGCGCAATGGGTGGCGAAAGTCGCCGGGAAATTGTAACTCGCAATTCCAGCCTCAGCAAGGTAAGTAAGGCACTCGCTAACAGGCTGCGGGCAACTGAGTTGGGGCCCACAATAGCTTTTTGCAGTCGAGGGGAGACGACCAATTCGGCGAACGGCCAAAAACCACGCTCCGGATGATTCGGATAAGCGTTACCAAACTCACCTCCCCAACGCCAAAACCGAGAATTGCCCTGATAGCACCGCTGTCACCGGCACATCCTGGCCAAGACGAATTCCGCCTGACTGGCCAGAAAAAAAACGTCTGAGTCAGACCGGGTAATTCTGGAGACTTGACCACGCTGTCTTATTCGGGCCGATATTTCGCTCTGTAGGAGCACTTCTCCCAGCGAGCTCTGGACCGCCCCTGGCCCGCGGCTCGCATCTTTCCTGCCGCGATGGCATTTCAAACAACACGCTGCTTCAAGGACACCTGGTCCGCGAGGTTGGTCCGCGAGGTTGGTTCACGAGGTTGGTTCACGAGGTCAGCCACGGACGAGCAGGCTCTCGGCAGCTGACCGCGGGTGCAGAATTGGTGTAAAACGGAGCGGGCACATCGGTGCAAAGCCTCCCAGCGACAACCATGCGTTCACGCTTCATGCCGCAAGACAAATCCGAACAAACGCCGCAGCCGTCGGCGTACCCGGCCTCGGGCAATGCCGCGACTGGCAACGCCCAGCCAGGCGCGCTGCGAGTCATTGACGCCAACGCCAATCGAGCCGCGGAAGGTCTTCGCGTGGTCGAGGAGTATCTGCGATTCATCCTGGAAGACGTCGCGTTGTGTGAATCGGCAAAGAGGGTCAGGCACCAGCTGGCGGGGTTGCTCGCCCACCAGGCGTTTGACCGATGCTGGATGCATCGCGATTCGAATCACGACATTGGGGCGACGATCACCGCGAGCGGCGAGCAGATCCGAGCAGATTCGGCGGCTGTCGCAAGAGCCAGCCTCAAGCGAGTCGAGCAAGCGTTGCGTTGTTTGGAAGAGTACTCCAAGACGCTCGCGGCCGACGCCGCTTTAGGATTTGAAGCACTGCGATACACCGTGTACCAGCTGGAGCGGCAGATTCTTCAGTTGCTCGACAGCCAGGCTCGACTCAGTACTTGTTCGCTGTACGTGCTCGTCGACGGCGGGGAGAGCGAAACCGTATTCCTCTCCAAGCTGGACGCGATCATTTCAGCAGGCGCAGACGCGATCCAGTTGAGGGACAAGCGGTTGGGCGACCGTGAGCTGATGGGCCGAGCCGAGTTATTGCGAGACCGTACGCGAGGCCGTTGTCTATTCATCATGAACGATCGAATCGACTTGGCGATCGCCAGCGAAGCTGACGGCGTGCATCTGGGGCAAGATGAGCTTCTGGTGGGGACCGCGCGACGGTTGCTGGGCGCGGAGAAGCTGATTGGCGTCTCCACCCATGATTCGGCTCAAGTAAGACAGGCGGTGGACGACGGCGCTACGTACCTGGGTTGCGGACCAACGTTTCCGTCGACGACAAAGTCATTTCAGTCGTTTCCGGGTCCGCCGTTTCTACAGCAAGTGGCGGCCGCAACCAGCCTGCCTTTCTTCGCCATCGGCGGGATCAGCGAAGCCAACTTGCAATCGCTGATTGAAATCGGCGTCAGCCGAATCGCCGTGGGGAGCGCCGTGTGGAACGCCCCATCGCCCGCAGACGCTCTGCATCGATTGCGGGCAATCCTCGAAGGCAGCCTTGCTGAGCAACGCGTAGAAATGAACGGGCCAGCTGAAATCGACTAGTACCGCACGGACGAGAGCTCTGCCCGCACATCGCGTAGTTTCTCCCGCTCGGCGCTGACCGAAGTCTCGATCTCCTTGGCGGTATTCTTGAGCCCCTCAGAGCGTTCCACGGCGGCCTTCAACTTGGCTTGCAAGTCATCATCGTCAGCATCGCCTTGCTTGACTGCTACGCGAACGGTATTGAGATCCTTAAGCGAAGCTTCGTGCTCTTTCTTGGCGGCGTTCCATTTTCGGATCAGGTCCGCGACGGACTTCGTGTAAGCCCGCGATTTCTTGTCGAGCGCGTCGCGTTGGACGATAAGGTCTTTGCCTAGACCTGCCTTCATCGCTTTGATCGCGGGCACAATCTCGCCAAGCGGCAACGCGTAGCTTGAAATGCGACTTGCGCGAGCAATATTCAGGGCGACGACTTCGCCGTCTAAGTTGACTAGCGGGCTGCCACACTGCTCGGGCTTGAGCACCGTGTCATGCTGAAGCACGAGTGGAAAATCATCACGGCGCTCGCTAATCTTGCCGCCCAGTTCCTGCTGGAATTTCATGCGTTTGTCTTGAATCATGATCTTGGCGTCGCTGCGTCGTCCCAAGAGCACGCGCCGATCGAGTTGCTCGCCAGCCCGCAAGAGGCTCAAAGTGATCGAAGTCTTGGGTCGATGCCCAGAGATTATCTTCTTCATGTCCTCGATCGTGTGCACATCATTCGCATCGATCTTGAAAACGACGTCGTTCACCTTGAGCACGTCGGCCCGCGCGGCGATCCCGCCCTCAAGCAATTGAGTGATCCGCACGCCGTTTTCCACGTCCTCAAGTGAGACGCCAAGGAACGCACGCTCAGGCGGGATGGGGCGAGGCGTCGTACTGACGACGCCAACCGACACGGGCAGGTTGCCGTTTCCAGGGGTGACGACCCAGGAGCCCATCGCTGGGGCGTCCTGGCTGGCGGCCCATATCACCGGCGTCAGGTCGGAGCGATCGACTCGCAACAAAGCCAAGTCGTGCTTCTTATCAATCGCAGCAAATTCGGCGCGAATCGACTGCCCATCCGGAAGTTTACAACTGAGCTCGCCAGCGAGGTCGCTGAACTTGGTCAGCACCAAGCCGTTCGCATCAACGACAATCCCCATCGCCCGCTGACCATCCTTGCCGTAGACTCGCACGATCGACTTCTGCGTCTCGCTCGTCGCCTGCTTGAACGCTTCGAGAACCTTGGCGTTCATCCGCTCGTGCGAACCGGGCGATTTCGACCCGCTTATCACGTTGGATAGTTGGCGCCGAGCTCGTTGAAAGAACGAGTCCTCTTGAGCCAGTGAAGGCTGGCTGAGAAGCGACACGACAAGACAGGCGGCGATGATGAGAGCTTGTAAACGATTCCGCATATGAATGGTCCTTATTCCGGCTGCTCTTACTTTGGAGTTGCTCGTGCCGCGCTTGATTGCTTGTGTGGTTTTGGCGACCGACTAGAGGTTCGCCCATTCACGTTAGAGGCGGCGGCTAGCGCCGGTGCCCGATTACCAGATCGATGACAACTTCCTTGCCGTCGCGTTGGACCTTGATCTTGACCTTGCCGCCCACCTTGTGCTTGCCGATGGTGGCGATCAGATCACTGGGATCGGAAATCGGTTGGTCGTTGATGTGGGTGACAATATCGTTGGGTTTGATGCCCGCTTTGTCGGCCGGTCCGCCCGCCGTCACGCCGCGGATCAATGCCGAGTCATCCGCCAGTCCGACTTGAACTCCAATCGACGGCTTCTGGGCAGGTCCGCCGCCTAATCGGCTTCCCCACGACTCCGCCGCCGCCAATTTATCCCAATCGTCGGCAAAGGCGTTGATAGGAACGTGCAGGTTCGCGGTCAACGACTGGCCGATTCGGCTGTGGATGCCGATCACGGCGCCGGCCATGTCAAACAGAGGTCCGCCCGAATCACCGCCGATCAACGAACAATCGGAAATGAGCACATTCTTGTTGAGGCCCAAGATGCGGCCGACTCGAACAACCAAATTGCGTTTCGGATTGAACCCGCCTGGATGCCCAGCGGCAAAACACCACTGACCTCTCTTCACGGAACTGGCAAGACCCATTTCGGCATGGGGCCACTCGACCAGGTTCCCCTCAGCGTCCTTGGTCTCATTGATCTTGATCATCCCGGCGTCATTGCGCTTGTTCGTGCCCAAGGAACGGCCCCGAGCTCGTTTGCCGTTGGGGAATGTGATGATCACATGAGCCCCCGGTTGCATGGCGACATGGGCGGCGGTGAGAACGAAGCCGTCCTTGCTGATCACGACGCCACTGCCATGGGCCGGCCCAACTCGCAAACCAACGGTGTATTCAATCACTTTGTCGACGAGCTCTCGCTGTCTCGTCTCCATCGCTCGGAGTTCATCGATGCTGGTAGGCGCCTTGCCCGCAAAAATCTCCTTGAGCCTCGCTTCGGGGACCTTGCTCTTCTTGGCGGACTGCTCCTCGGCAGGCTTGGTCTTCTCGTCGGCTCGAATCGCAGGCACGCAGCAAACGCCAACGATGGCGGCCAGCAGTAGTCGCTTTCGCATCCCCATGGGCGGTTTCCACCTTTTCGCTGTATTCAGTTCGCTGTATTCAGTTCGCTGTATTCAGTTCGCTGTATTCAGTTCGCCGTATTCAGTTCGCCGTATTCAGTTCGCTGTGTCTAGTCTGACGACCCAAAATGTTAAACCCCAATGACCGAACTCAGGACTGGTCCCCGCCTGGGAAGACGGTCGCCGTGTCTTGGGTTATCGTAATTGTTCAGTTGTTCCCGCTACCGGGCGCCGGCGGACAGGGAATCGCCGTGCGGTGGGGCCGACAACCGGTGGATTCGCGGTCGACTTCCGAATCTCTAGAATAATACCGGAATCGGCGCTTGTTTGCCCGATTTTAGACCAATTTGTAAGAAATGACGATTGGAATTGACGTGTCGGTGAGACGGCTTGTGGTCGGCTGTGGCTACCTGGGAATGCGGGTTGCAGAGCATTGGCAGGCCGAATTGGGCTCGGTGTTTGCAATGACGCGATGCCAGCGCCGGACAGCTGAATTTGCCCGGAAGGGCTGGTCGCCTCTGTTGGGCGACGTTTGTGGCCCTCTGCCAGTTTGGCCGGAAGTGGACACTGTGCTTCTGGCCGTCGGCTTCGACCCCTCCGCTGGGTATTCGATCCGGGACGTCTACGTCGATGGAATCCAACGAGTGATCGACGGCCTGCCCGATTCGGTGTCAACGCTGATTTACATCAGCTCGACGGGCGTTTACGGTCCTTCCGACGACGATTGGCTCGACGAACTCTCCCCATGCCACCCCAAGCGGGACGGGGGACAGGCCTGCTGGGAGGCGGAACAGCGACTCTTTTCAAGCCGATTCGCCGATCGCTTGCTCGTGCTTCGCTTGGCGGGGATCTACGGCCCTCAACGGCTTCCTCGCCTGAGTTCGCTCGCCAGCGGAGATCCGATCGAGGCCGAGCCCGAGGATTATGTCAATCTGATCCACGTCGACGACGCGGCGCGGGTTGTCGCCGCCTTGGAACAGCACCCACTGCCCGCCATGTTCTGTGTCAGCGATGGCGCCCCTTGTCAGCGGAGAGAATTTCTCTCACTGGCCGCCAGCGAACTGGGGCTGCCCGCACCCCGCTTTCGCCCAGCTGATCCAGACCGTGAGGACGACCAGCGAGGAGGCAAACGGATCTGCAACCGACGACTCATCGCCGCCCTGCCCGACGCGATCCAGTTCCCATCGTTTCGCCAAGGCCTTCCAGACGCCGTGCGGAGAACGAAACTGGCCGAGGAAAGCTGAGAGCAGATCTCAACAGTCAGCCGTCACGCCGCTTGAAGGTGCTTGAACCTCTCGCGTAGAATTTGCTGCGGGTACCTCGCCCCTTCGTCACGGCGTCGTCCCGTCGTCACTGAATCCAAGCCGGGGTCGCGATGACGACGCCCACTACCCAGATGGGCTGCATCGTTCGTCCCCGGACAACTTAGAGAGGAACTGAGCAAGCAAGATGCTCCAAAGAAAGCCGATCTTCCCCAACGTCATCGAGTTGAATCATCAGGTAGGCCGCATCATTGGATGTAATGTCTACATTCTCTTCGACGAAGATGAGTGGGCGTTAGTCGATATCGGCTACGAAGAAGACGTCGACGAGATCATCGAGTTGATTCGTCAACTCGATTTCCCTCTCGCCAAATGCAAACTGCTAATCGCGACCCACGCCGACGTGGATCACGTGCAAGGCATGGCGAAGGCCAAACAGTTGCTTCGCGCGCCAGTTGCCGCCCATCCCAGCGCGGCAGCTCTCCTCGCAGCGGGAGACAAGCTGCAAACGTTCGCGGAGATCCTCGCTCTCGGCATCAAACTCGAAATGCCAGTGGTCGAGACCGACCGCCAGCTCAACGAGGGAGATGTTCTGGAAATCGGCCAGCTTAGGCTAGAGGTATGGCACACGCCCGGCCACACCAAGAATCAGCTTAGCTTTCGTTTTCGCGATCTTCTCCTGAGCGGCGACAACATCTACCGCGATGGTTGCGTGGGGGCAATCGAGTCGCATCATGGGAGCGACCTGCCTGATTTCATTAAGTCGCTCGAGCGGATTCGCGACTCGCAGGCCAAGTGGTTGCTGCCGAGCCACGGCCCCGTTTTCGCCAACGACAAGCAGTTGCTCAATCAGACCATCGAGCGGTTGCAGGGTTACGCGCGGATGGCCGACTTCGGCGCCTGTGCGGTGGAATGGCCCCTGATGGATCAGTGGGAGAAAGAGCTGGCCGAAAAATTGGCCAATCCCAACGAGTAGGCCCATAGCGAATTAGGCGCCGAGCCCCCAAACGCGCGATGAAGGCCGAAATCGCAGGAAACTCTAGGCTCGATTGTGTCGGTTTTGCCGGATAATCCTTGAGTTCGGCTTCTACTGGCGCCGATGGTGGGGAATGACCCGGTTGCCTCGCCCTTTACGTGCGCGGCGTTTTGACCCGAAACAACTCGCGATTCTAGTAATCGCAATCCGATTCTTGGGGGATCCCGCGATGATTCGTCGTCTTCTGCTCTCGCTCACGGCGTTTGCCGCTTTGAGCGTATTGGCCTCCTCCGCCGCACAGGCTCAACAGCCCATGGCCTACGGTCAAACCTGGGGCGGACACTACGGCAACCACGATTGGGAGCGGTTCTACCACTACCCGTACGTGTATTACCCTCAGAACTTCTGGGGCAACGAGTACTTCCGCAGCGGCAACAGCCTTTACCACCGCTATCCGCCGGAAATGCGAGTCCCGGTCTACAACAAACAGTGGCACAACTACTACCCGCAAGGTCGCCGCTACCACAGCGGTCACCACTTCATGCTGGACGTGTTTTAGACCGACAACAGTAAGCCGACACCAGGGCAGCCAAGCGATGCTTGGAAAAGCCGTTGCCAAGCCTGCCATCCAAGAGCGCCGGATCACGCAAACGACTCCGGCAAAACCCGGCTTGAAGAAACAGAATCGAAGCGTTGCCAGAAAGCAGCGCTTCGATTTTTTTTGCCATCCACCCATGCGCTGCCGGCACTCGCAAGCCAGCGGCGAATCGAACCAAGACCAGCGGCAAGTCGACCGTCAGCCGCTCCGCTCAAGTCCAATCGCGGGCGAAGGACGTCAGAATATCGACCGCTTGGTCCAGTTGTTTCAGTTCGATCCACTCATCATGGGTATGGGCTTGGGCAATGTTGCCTGGACCAAAGACGACGGTCGGCCACTGGGCGAAGTGAGACGCGTCCGAGCCATAGGCAGCGACCTCGACGCGAGAATCTACTTGATGCAAATTGGCGGAGTGACGGATTCGCTCAACCAATGCCTGATTGCCCTGGTCGGCTAACGGCGCAGTGCCGATGTAGGGTTCATCCGAGACGATGTCGTGCCGCTGGTTAAGAAAGTCAACGGCGTGCCGCCAAGCTTCGAGCGGATCTTCGCCGGGCACGAGTCGTCGGTCGATCTCAATCCAACAGGATTCGGGGACGACGTTCACGCTGACGCCGCCCTCGACCAAACCCACGCTCATTGTTGGCTGTCCTAGTCGAGGATGGCTCGCCAATGCGGGCGCGACCTTGTTGGCGTAGTGCTCGAGCGAACCGATAACGCGAGCCATTTCGTAGATCGCGTTTCGACCCAAATCGGGAGTTGAACTGTGGGCCGCGACTCCTTTTGTGCGACATCGCCAGCGGACAACGCCTTTGTGGGCGGCAACCACGTTCAGCTCGGTCGGCTCGGCGACAACCACTGCGGCGGGATCTCGGTCGAAAGGAGACTCGGCATTCTCTCGCCACATTTCGGCCAAACAACTGGCCCCCGAACCGCCGAATTCCTCGTTGACTGAGAAGGCGAGCACAAGGGTCATTGGCGGCGGCGTCTCCGCGAGGTTCTCAAAAGCCGCCAACATGGCCGCCAAGCCTCCTTTGACATCACAAGCTCCTCGACCGTACAGCCGGCCGTCACGCTCCTCGGCACAGAACGGATCGATTGACATGCCCTCAACGGGCACGGTGTCTTGATGGGCCTCCCAAACCACCACATCCGACGACTCAGCCCTCCCCTCCAGCCAAGCGACCAGGTTGTCGCGCCCCGGTTCGGTTGCACAACGGCGGAACGGTACGCCCAGCGACCGCAGCCGTTGTTCCAAATAGTCGGTCACCCGCGACTCAAAACTGTTGGCGTCGGCGGACCTCCCCATCGGATTGACTGAAGGCAGCGCAATCAGGTCGCTCAGAATCGACTTGGCCTGGCTCATGGAAGATCTTCTTTCAAAAGCAACATGGATGCGGCGAGTTTCCAGCCCCAGCTTAGTTCCCTGCCGGAGGAGTCAGAAGTAGGGCGCGGGGAATCGTGACCTGGGCGAGTAACGCTATAATCAGTGGCTGAAGAGTTCGAAGTTGTTTCGCGTTGGATACGAGCGAGATTCATGGCTGCAAAAAAGTCTAGCGGGGCATCACTGCGTCGGTTGCTCGATTCTGCTGCCGGGCCATTGTACGTTGTCGACCAGAAGCGACGCATCGCGTACTGCAATCCGGCGTTCGTGCAATGGACCGGATTGACGCTGGACGATCTCGCTGAGCAGCGATGCGACTACCATTCTTCGGCGGCCGACAACATGATCGCTCGAATGGCGGCCGCGCTCTGTCCGCCACCCACGGCCTTTGATGGAACGGAGTCGTCAAGCCGCCTGATGATAGAGAACGCGGCCGGTGAAATCGTCGAACGCCTGGTGCGGTTCGCGCCGTTGGGCCTGGAAAACGAATGCGTCGGCGTGATTGGGATTCTGGGTGAACAGGACCTGGGCCAACAGGACGCGGAAGAATTCGCGGGTCGGCGCCCCCCCTGCGAAGCCGATAGACTACATGTGGAATTGGCAAGATTGCGAACCGGTATTCAAGAGTCCTTTCGCCTCGACCGATTGCTCGGAGTCACGCCGGCAATCGACCGCGTCCGCCGGCAAATCGATTTGGCGATCCGCAACGCACCCAATGTTCTGGTCGCTGGACCTCCTGGCAGCGGGCGCGAGCACGTCGCCCGGACCATTTACTATGGCGGACCGCAGGATTCCTCGGGAATGCTCGTGCCGCTCTCATGCGAGATACTCGACGCCGAATTGCTGCAAACGACAATCAACGCCCTGCTTGGCCGGCAAGAGATCGACAGTAAGGCCGCACCAGCCCTGCTACTGCTGGATGTTGACCAACTCTCCGGAGCCTGCCAGGACTTGCTCGCCGGCTGGCTCGTTGATCGCCAGTTTGAGTTGAGGGCAATCGCCTCGTCGCGAACTACGCTGGACGAGTTGGCCCGCCAAGGCGAATTCCGTTCAGACTTGGCGTTCGCCCTCGGGACACTCGTGATCGAACTCCCGCCGCTGTGCGATCGCCTGGCTGACATCCCTCTGCTCGCCCAAGCAATTTTGGAAGAGACCAATCAGTTGGGCGGGCAGCAACGGGGCGGTTTCACACCCGAGGCGATGGATCACCTGACCCAGTTCCCCTACGCCGAAAATGTGGATGAGCTACGGCGAATTGTGCTGCAAGCTTGTGCCAAAGCCGCTGGTCCGATCATCGGAACCAACGACCTCCCGGACACGATTCGCTGGGCCAAGGACCGCGACGCCCACCCGCGGCGCGAATTGGAGTCGATCGATTTGGATTCGTTTCTCGGCGAGATCGAACAGGAGCTCATCGAGCGAGCGATGACGGCGTCCAAGGGCAATCGAGCGATGGCCGCCAACCTGCTCGGCATTACCCGCTCGAAACTACTCCGCCGCCTCTAGCGGGCGTCTGAATCGACGAAATGGCCTCTCACCCTCGCCGATCGCTGGGGAACGCGTTACGATGGCCGGATGGCGTTTCCAGGCGAAAGACGACGGCGGGCAGCGGGCGTGGTGGTCTGTGAAAGCGATAACCAATGGGCCGTCGCCTTCCGCAGGCTGCTAGGCCAAAAGGCGAGGGTCTTTGAAACCCGCATGCTCTGCGAGTGTCGCGAGCAGCTTTCGCGGCGGCCCTACGGCGTGGCGGCCGTCCAATGGAGCCCCCAGTTCAAAGATGCGCTGCCAGAGTGGATCTGGCAGACGAAGCGCTCGCAGCCTGAATGCCGCATTTTGGTGTTGGGGGTGAGTTCGGTTGAGCCGGGGTATTGGGCTGCACTGGAAGCTGGCGCTGACTGTGTCACGCCCACGATACGCGATCTGGCGGCGAGTAAGTTGTGGATTCTCCGCCATTTCACGGCCGCGCCATTGAGAACATTTGAAACGATACGAGAAGAAGTTGCCGCCGGCCTTCCTTGGGCTGGCTTTGAAACTTCGGGCAAGTTCCGAGTTGAGGGAGAGTAAAGATGACCGAGTCGCTGTCGCCTGAGGCCGTAGTTGAGGCAATCCGCGAATTCAAAGACCCCGAGTCTGGTAGAAGCGTTGTGCAAATGAAGCAGGTCGACGATGTCACTGTCTCCGCCGGAGACGTTTCACTCACGCTGGCTTTGACCACCCATAGCGCCGCGATTTGGGATGACGTTTACGACGAAGCCGAACAGCATCTCAAGGCCCGACTCCCCGCCGCAGATTCCATTCGAATCAAACGCGCCATTCATGAGCGTCCCGCCGAAAAGCTGGGCTCGATTGGGCTCACGGCCAAGAGCGTGATCGCAGTCGGGTCGGGCAAGGGAGGCGTTGGTAAGAGCACCGTGGCGACGAGCTTGGCGGTCGCCCTAAAGAGAGCCGGCAGCAAAGTCGGCTTGCTTGACGCCGACGTATTCGGACCAAGCATCCCTACGTTGACCGGAACCCAGGCCGCGCCGCTGGACACGCCGAGCCAGTCGTTGAAGCTGGTCGACTACGACGGCATCCCGTTGATGTCGATTGGCTATCTGGTTCCCGCTGACCAAGCCGTCATTTGGCGTGGGCCGATGCTCCACTCAATCGTCTCCCAGTTCCTTCGCGACGTTGAATGGGGCGAATTGGACTACTTGATCATCGACATGCCGCCAGGCACGGGAGACATCCCACTGACCCTGTCACAGCTCCTCCCTCAATCGCATGCGGTCGTTGTTTGCACGCCGCAGGAGGTCGCTCTGATCGACGCGATCAAAGCGATCACGATGTTCCGCACCATGAAGACGTCGGTGTTGGGGATGGTCGAGAACATGAGCGGCTTCATTTGCCCCGATTGCGGCAAGCGCTACGACATCTTCGGCATTGGCGGAGCGAAAGCCAAAGCCGAAGAGCTGGAGATCGCATTCCTGGGCGATATTCCGCTCAACATGCAGATTCGGGTGAATGGGGACAACGGGCATGTGGCCGATTCGTTTGACGACCCGTTGGTAGCGCCTCACCTCACGCGGCTGGCCCACCAAATGGTACGGCGGTTAGCCGATTCGGCTCGTACCGCCCCACCTGGCCCGGCGTTGCCAATCTTGGGCTAAGACCTGTGTGGAGCAAATGTTAGGCTCCGGACGGAGATACAATAAATCAGGGCGGCCGAATCAGATTCGGCCGCCCTTTCTCGTTGTAGTCCAATCGATTGGAAGTGGCGTCGGAGGCAACGGCCGACTAGCTACTTCTTCTTCTTTTTAGCGGTCTTCTTCTTTGCCGTTTTCTTCTTGGCGACCTTTTTCTTGGCCTTCTTTTTGGCCTTCTTTTTGGTCGTCTTCTTAGCGGCCTTCTTTTTGGCCTTCTTCTTGGCCTTCTTCTTGGTCGCCTTCTTCTTCTTGGCGGCCTTCTTTTTGG
>CAZWOU010000065.1:0-26740 GCA_964635375.1 uncultured Pirellulaceae bacterium
AGTCGCGGCGAGTCTTGATTTGAGTGTGAGTCATGGAGAGTTCCAGGTTGAAGCGACTGGGGAGTGATGGAACAGCCATCTGCTACTGATGTCTTCGGAGCGTCGAGTTCTAGTCTGACCGAGGGGCTGCGGCGGGTGCTTCGTACTGCACTATCGCAAGACGGTTGAGCGGCGTGGTAGCCTTCTGGCTGCGATTATCGGGCCAGAGGATTTGCAATTCGACGGGCCCGCTGTGGCTGCCAAGGCCAAAGTGCAAAGTCAGCTCGTTCTGATTGCCCTCGCCGGTGCCGGCAGCCACCTGACGCGTGAGGGTTCGATCACCGATTTGGATTCGCACCTGGGTCCCAATGGCTGACTGGTTCACGGCTTTGCCGTCTCCCTTAAGGCGGACGAGGAGCCAGTGGCCGGGACCGCCTTGATTCTGCAGTAGTTTGCCGCCGCTGATCAGGTCGAGATCTCCGTCGTGGTCGTAGTCGGCCCAGGCAGCCTGGTAGGTCGGGGGGAGCCCGTCAACTCCGGCTGCCGCGGACACGTCTTTCACCTGGAACTGCCCATCGTTCTGGAACAGGACCGGGTTGTTCTTCCGACCGAACGAAGCGACGCCATAGACGGTCGTAAAGAACAGATCGAGATTGCCGTCGTTGTTGTAGTCGCCAGCGCTGGGAGTTGCATAGGACTCCTGATAATGAACGCCCGACGGTCCAAGATCCTCAAATTGAAATCCTTTCTTCGGTCCGAGGTTTTTCAGAAACCGCGACTTTGGCTGATCACCCCGCCCGTCAACGTGAGCAAAGTTCCCGGCAAACAGATCAATCAGTCCGTCGCTGTTAAAGTCGCCCCAGCATGCGCCGATCGAATGGCCGCCGCCGAATCCCGCGGTCGTCGCCACGACTCCGTGCTGTTTGGCCGCTTCACTGAACACACCTTTGCCATCGTTGATCCACAGCAGGTTCGGCTGCAGGCGATAGTTGGAAACATAAATGTCGAGGTCGCCATCCTGATCGAAGTCGCACGCTGTGACGCCGCGAGCTCGCAGACTCGCTTCCGATTTCGCCAGCCGGAATGAGCGGCCGCCCTCGTTGATGAGAATCTGGTACGGCCAAGTAATGCCCTTGTTCCAGTCTTCATATCCGCCAACAAACAGATCGACAAATCCGTCACCGTTGAAGTCGCCCCAACAGGCTCCGCGCGAGACGGCCGGCGGCAGTTCCGGCAACTCGACCTGAGTGAACTTCATCTGGCCTTGATTGCGGAAGAGCTTTCGAGCCGTCCAGGAAAACAGATCGATGAGGCCATCATTATCAAAGTCGGCTGCGACCGAAGTGGGAACGTCGGCCACTCGCGTGAATGATTTTCCTTCTCCGTTCCTCCACACGCCGCCGGAGACGCACAGATCGACCCATCCGTCGTTATCGAAATCCGCCCAGCATGCGGCGCCTGTCGAGATCTTGAGACCCGTTTCCTGGTTCACTGGCTTGAACACGACCTGCGGTGCTTGAGCCTGGACCATTCCCGCCGATATTCCCAAGAGGCCGATGGCCAGCAGTCGGGGAGCGAGAAACGAGCCGTGAGGACGCGCGTTGCGATGTGTCACTTGACCAGCTCCAATGTGCTCATGTTCTGTCATTTGGGCAGAAGGGTGGATGCTGTCTTGTACTTGAAGCACTCTTGAGTAACAACTGTTCGCCGTGCGTTTACCCTTTTTTCCTGGCAAGTCGTGCAGACGTCTTGGCTGGACGTGGCCGGCTCGCCGCCGTATTCGGCGTATGCGGGTGCAGTATTTGGAAAGCCACCATCGATGCAGTAGGCTGTATCTTCGTGAAAGAGTTGTCTTTCCACCCTCCACAACTCGAACGAGGCCTCAGGATGCTCCATTCCACATCGCGTCGTCGGTTCCTTGAGGCTTGCTCCGCTGGAGTCGCGGCCGGTTGTCTTGCGCCGGCAACGATTCGCGCTGCTTCAGCCAACGGCGTCTTGCAGCATGCATGTATTGGCGTTGGCGGAATGGGTCGTCACGATCGTGGCCAATTCGCCGCGCATAAAGGCGCACGCGTTGTCGCCATTTGCGATGTGGATCGAAACAACCTAGATCTTGCTGCGCGGGATTTTCCGGATGCGCGCAAATACGAAGACTGGCGCGAGCTCATCGCCAAAGAGGGAGACAAGATCGACTCGGTCAATGTGAGCGTTCCCGATCACATGCACGCCGCGATAGCTCTGACAGCCATTGCGGCGGGCAAACATGTCTACTGCCAAAAGCCGCTTTGCCATGATGTGGCGGAGGTGCGGGCGGTGACTGAGGCTGCGATCAAAGCTGGCGTGGTCACACAGCTAGGCACGCAGATCGCCGCAAGCACTGGCGAACGAACTGCCGTCCAGTGGCTCAAACAGGGCGTGATCGGAAAGGTACAACGCATCTACCTATGTTCGAACCGACCAGGGGCAATCCAGACCTATCGGCTCAGCGGTCCGCGCCCGGCCAAAGGTGAGACCCCGCCTGCAAGCCTCAATTGGGATCTGTGGATTGGCACGGCTCCGATGCGGCCCTTTGCGCCAAACATCTACCACCAAACCCGTTGGCGCGCGTGGCAAGATTTCGGAACGGGGTGGTCGGGTGATATTGGTTGCCACGTCTTCGACGCGGTCTGGAAGGGGCTCGGGCTTTCCGCACCCAAGACGGTCGTCGCCAAGGTCCAGGATTCGTGGAGAGATGATGCGGCGCGACGAGCAGATAGCTGGCCGCAGTCGGATCACATCACGTGGACGCTGCCAGGAAACAGTCTGACCGCGAGCGACGAACTGGTGATCGACTGGCACGACGGAAAGATGTTTTCCCCTGCGGACGTGAGAAAGACGATCGAACGCGACGACTATCCATCCGAATCGGCGTTAGTGATGGGAACCGAAGGCGCCCTGCTCATACCGCTTGGCGGACAACCCGAGCTATTTCCCTCCAACAAGTTCAAGGACCAACAGCGGCCCAAGCTCGCTGCTCGCAACCATTACCACGATTTCGTTGATGCTTGTCTTGGCGGCAAGAAGACCGAGTCGCACTTTGCCCAAACCGGGCCGATGACGGAGGCCATTCTGCTGGGCACCGTCGCCATCCGTACGCCCGACGTCAAGCTCGAATGGGACGCGGCGGCAATGAAGATCCCGAACCACCCCGAGGCCGAGAAGTTTCTTCGCCGCGAATACCGCGACGGTTGGCAGGTGGCGGGCCTTTGACTCTCGCGACGGGACCAACCAGCCGCGACAGGGCTTTCATCCAGATCCTCGATTCGCTCACTTGAGGCAACAGATCAACCGCCGCCCAACGGCACTCGCCTCGAGACTCAAAGTAGCCTCGTCGAGACAGTTGTAGTTCTTAGTCGTCCGCATCGGTCGGAAAAAACAGATCGCCGTCATCGATATCGGGAATGCCGACGACAAGCACGCGCATCCGCCCCTTTGCGCCATGGACGACCCCGGGCGGAATGTGGACGATCGAACCCTTTTCAACTGTGTGCTCGACGCCGTCGAGGACAATCGCCCCGCTACCGTCCAGGACATAGTACAGTTCGGTCGTGCGCTTGTGGTAATGTTGTTTGGACCCGTCGATGTCAACGGCGTGGGCCCAGGCCGCAACGTCCTCGTCGCCCCGGCTGATCAACAGGTTACGCCACCCACAGGTGCTGCGTTCGCGGGGCGCAGAATCTTCATGGCGAATCAGGGCGCCTTGCGGCGGGCCAGTCATTGGTTCGTTCCTTATTCGTCGCGGTGCATCATTGGGGAGTTCACTGTCCCGGCTTCAACGGATGGTAGTTTCGCAGCCAGGGGTCTTTCTGCGTTTCTAACCTCCGCACCAATTCAGCCACCATCCTATCGCGGGTTGCAGCGTGCGATAGATCCTTGGCGAGGTTTCTCGTTTCCCAAGGATCGTCCTCCAGGTCATAAAGCTCCAGCTGGGGCCGGTGGAGAAACTGATCGATCGTGCGCGGTCCTAGTTTCAGCTCGCCCCGTTCGCGAATGCCCTTCCACAACCGCCGCTGGACGGTGTCAATGGGCAGCGGATATTCGTCGTGGTAATTCACGTTCCAGATCAACTTGAAACGACGCTCGCGCAAAGTGCGCATGGGGTAGTAGGCGAAGATGTCGTGACCCACGTGGCTCAGCAAGACCGACTCCCAACCTTTCGGTTTCTGGTTTTCCAGGATGGGCAAGAAGCTCCGACCGTGGAGTGCGTAACCGTCGAAACTGGTCTCGGTCCAGTCGAGAATCGTTGGTGTGAGATCTGTGAAAGCGACCATGGCGGGATTGACCATTCCTGGCTTCTTCATCCCCGGACGTCGCACCACGAAGGGAACTCGCACGCCTGGTTCGTAGTGGGTCGCCATCGCGCCCGGCTCGGACGTGCCGTGGTCTGATATGAAGATCACCAGCGTGTCGTCCCTGTGTCCCGTCTCCTCGAGCGTCTTCAGAGCCAGCCCCACGCCGTGATCCAACCGCGAAATCTGCTGATAATATCCCGCGAGGCTCTCTCGCACTTCTGCCGTGTCTGGCAAGAACTTTGGGACCGAGATCTGAGTGGGGTCGTATTGCAACGGAAGATAGTCGCCACGTTGCTTCTTGACGCCCCACCCTGCGCCATCGATGCTCGTTGGGTGTGGATCACTGTATGCCATCACCAGAAAGAACGGCGATTCATCATGCGAGCTGAGGAATCTGCCAGCCGACGCAGCCATCGCGGCCACGTCACGCGGGGATCCCCGCACTTCGAAATCAAGGGGATACTTCTCCACCGGCTTGACGTGCGTCTTGCCAATTAGGGCCGTGCGATAACCGTTCTTCTTAAGCATCGAGAAGACCGAAACCACGTCCTCTCGCAGTTGTTGGTTATGCTCACGGTGAGGGTGGGCGTATTGGCCATTGCGGTGAGTGAGTAAGCCCGTGTAGATCACGGCTCTGCTGGGCCCGCAGGAAGCGGTCGTGGCGAAACCATGGCTGAAGCGCACGCCTTCCTTCGCAAGCTGGTCGATATTGGGGGTCTGAACCACGTCGTTGCCGTAACAGCCGCAATCAATCTGGTTCTGATTATCGGAGATCAGCAGCAGTACGTTTCGGCCTTGCGAAGATCCACGCACGACTCCGGTCGCACTGCACACGACGCAGAACAGCGCCAACGCTATCCTTCGCCTGCGGTTGAGGTTCATCCGTTGGGCTCCTGTTGTTTCTTTCGCTGTCATAACCAATTCACTTCCTCTTCAAGTTCGTGCTCATCTAACCACTTTCCGCCGGAACGTGAGTCGATAGGCGTCGAGTGTTGGCGACTGGTCCGGCTTCGTCGTAGAGAAATGGAACCGCAGCCGAACCGGTTGCACAACGTCGAGCTTGGTGTCGTTCGCGACATCTGAACGAACCAGTTTGCCGGATCGATCGAGGATGTCCAGGCGAAGCGATGTGCCCTTCGGGATACGACATTCGTGCGTGATGCGATCGAAAGAACAACCGGGTGGCAGCGTGAGCAACTCGGTCGTAAACGTGCCCGTCTCAAAATAACGCCCATCCCGCCTGGCAAGCACCAGATTGTCCGTCTGGTTGCCGACGCGCTCCTTCTTGCCGCGGTAGATGAAGTACGAATCTTCATACGCCCAGGGGATGACGTTGAGGCGTTGATAGTTGCGGCGTCGCTGAAACTGTTCCGTATTGGGGCCGAAGCCATTGGTTTCAATGACGTCCACTCCGCCGCTGCCGGCGACGACCAATTCTAGCTGCGGATCGGCGTCGATGTTGCAGACAAACGCGCCGCCCCAATACCGCAGATCGCCGACTCGAAACCGGTCGAGTATTTCTCCCTCGGCGGAAAGGGCGAAGACGATGCCGGGGGCCGGTGTCCGCTTGGCGCCTGCCTTTCCCTTGTCGTCGAAATAGCCGCCGTTGGTGAGCGCCAGGATTTCCAGTTCCCGGTCGCCGTCAACATCACAGAGGATCGGCGTCAGGTAGGCGTGCGCGTCACTGTCATCGAGTTTCGGGCGTAGGTCCTTGCGCCATTTCACGCGGCCTTTCGAATCGAGGCAGTAGACCTCGCCGCCAAACGTCATGCCAACAATTTCCACCTCGCCATCGCCATCCAAATCGGCTGCGTTGGGAGAATCTTCTCCGGAAAAACCGGTCGTCTTCCAGAGTAGCGTGCCGTCCGTCTCAAAGGCATAGACGGCGTCGTGCGCGTCATCGCCGGCATAGTTATCGACCGACTTGATAACTTCGACCTGTCCATCGCCGTCGATATCGACAAGCACTGGATCGGCGCTCGATGCATTGTCGTTCGTCTTGTAGGACCACACCGATTTCAGCGTGACCGGATCGTAGCGATGCAGGACGCCCTTGCCGTTCGAGTCGTCCCCTGATCCGGCGAAAAAGTCCCAGCGACCATCGCGATCGACATCCATCGCCGTTGTCTGGCAACCGCACTGAACCCAGCCCGACCGTCTTTGCGACAATGTCAGGTCCGACATGTTCAGCCGCAACAGGTACCTTGAGCGGGAGCCGAACAGCCCATCGAGCTTACCGTCTCCATCGGCATCGACGATCACGGCCGAGTTCCCCAACTTCCAATCGCCCGAATCCCACTGACGTAGCACCTTGCCACTGTGGTCAAGCACATACAGTCGGCCTGGACTGGACACGGAGTAGAGAATCTCGACGTTCCCGTCGCCATCGAGATCGTAGGCCGCGAGGCTTTGCGAAGAGCCGGTCAGCTTCCTGCTCCAGAGGACAGTTCCATCGGCCGCGTTGAGCGCTTGTAACTCGTTCGTGCGGCGCGACGCGAACAGCAACTCACGCCGCCCGTCGCCGTCGAAATCGACACACACTGGCGAGTTGCAGAAACTGAGATCTGGCTTGTTGTACTGCCGTCGGAAGAGTTTGCTCGGTGGCGGCGGCTCCTGCGCCAACACTTCAAGAGGCAGGATGCTGAGGGCGACGAGACAGACAAGCAATTGGGCAGCTGCATTCACCAGAACACGGTCGCGCGGACCTTCCGCAACCGCAAAGCGTGACAGCCCGTTGACTGTCGCCTCTACGCCCATCAATAATCGCTGTTGCAAGGATGAGTCGATTAGATGCGGTCTCATAGTTGATTCTCTCGGCCTGCAGGTTACTTCGCCTCATGTTCCGAAAAGCGTTCCTCTGTAACGGGCGCCTATCCAAACCAGATGGGACTTGTCCATCCCTGGTGCTTGTCTTCCTGCGTGACGCGGACGAGGTAGAAGGCAGGCTGTGATTGATCGACGTCGGTGTCCTCAGCAGTGACAGAGAACGCTTTCTCGCCTGGGAACCACTTCTCGATCGAACGTCCATCGCGAAGCAGTTCGACCGTTCGCAGCGTTGCTGTGCCGTCGATTTCGATTTCGAATTCCCGTTTGGCGTCCTTCGGCAACTCGGCGCCCATCGGGCGTCCATTGCTGTGGAGGACCATGTAGATTCGCGCCCCGGACGTGGCGTAGATGCGGCGGGCGATCACGGCGTCAAACAGCGCGTCAGTGGTCAGTTCTTTGGCGTGTACTCCAGTGAATCCCGCCGCCATCGGCAGGTGCGGCTCGGGTCGAGGATTGCCAGGCATCGAATCGTGCGTGTCGCTGGTCCCGGCGAGGGCGAACCGTTTGCCCTCCCGCAATAGTTCGTAAAGCCGTTGTTCCTCGTCGGCCGGTTTGGTGAGGTTCTTCTGAAACATCTCACAGAGCACTTCGTTGTGATACCGACGCGTGTGGAAGTGTCCAGTGATCAGGCCGCCATACTTGGCGACGGTTTCGTATAGTTCTTCCACCGTCTTGCAAATAATCGTGTCCGGATGAAGGCGTTTCTGAAAGAATCTCTCCTGCGCCGGAGGTCGCTCATCGCAGAAGATCGGCGGCACGTTGTCGGGATCGCGGAACACAATGCAGCGGTGGCTGCCGTCCGGCGGCGTTCCACATTCGAAGGCCGTGATGGCGGCGAACTTTCCGCGTTCGGTGTGTCGACGCGCCGCCGCTTTCACCTCGTCCCAGACATTGCCGATGCACGTGTTATAGCTGAACCACATCGGCGCGCAAAAATCGAGCTCTGTCACTTGTTTCGCGTAGTTGTAGTAGTCGTCCAACGGTCGCTGATTGAAGACCATGCCGTGGAATTCGCCCCAAAACACGCCAGGCGTCTTGCGCCGGCCTAGTTTTGACACTCCCGTGTGTTCGCCCGTAACCGTCAGTGAAGTCGCAACTGTCTGCTCGCCGAGTTTCTCCGTTGCGACTCGCTCAGCGCCTCTGCGCGTTACGAAGTGGCGGTAACTTTTGTAGCGAGTTCTTACGAAGTCCCACTCGGCCCGATGATCGACGACCAGCCAGAACTGGAATGGGTCGATTGGTTGCTGGGGACTCGTCCAGCGCTGGATAACATATTCAAGCGTTTGTCCAGCATCGACATCACGGCCTAAGGTCAGCTCGATCAAACACAGGAACTCCGGGGCAGCGGGCAGTAGATCGAATGTGCGAATGCGCCAATTGCGGAGCCCTGATGGCTTGGTCGTGCTGGCCGCACGCATTTCGCCATCAACGAGAACCGAAAGAAAGTTTGCTGCTTGGGAGTTTCCGGTCTGCCCGTTTCCCGCACCTTGACGAATGTCAAAGAACAGCCAAAGTTTGGCGCTTGCCGCGAGATCGACTTTCGTCTTGAACTGCAAACGCAGATCGCCAGTTGACCCCTTTCGGATTCGTCGATCTGAAGCGACGCTCAGCATGCCGACCGCTGGTTGTTGATCACCATCATCGATTGGATCCGCCTTTGCCGATGCGGCGAGCATCCCCGTGGAAATGCCGATTGCTCCCGCTGCCGTTGATTCAAGAAACTTCCGACGGGAATCGGACGCGTTCGACTTGTAACTACTCATGTTCGGACTCCCATCAAATAGGCGAGCAGGTCCGCCATGCCCTGCGGGTCGATTTGCTTTTCCAATCCTTCCGGCATGAACGACAGCCCAGTGCTGCGAAGCTCTTCGATGTTGATCCGCAGAACCGTCGTCTCCGTTCCGTCTGCGCGGCGAATCGTGATGCTGTTGACGCTTTCTTTCGCGATCATGCCCGCGATGATTCGGCCGTCGGCGACAAGCGAGTAGCTGAGGTATTGCGGCTTCACTTCGCGGTTCGGGTCGAGAATGTTCAGCAGGATCGCCGACTTGCCGCGGTCGCGGATCGCCTTCAAATCGGCGCCTACCTCTGTGCCGACTCCTTCCAGTCGGTGGCAGGCGGAACAGGTCGCTTTAAAGACTTGCTTTCCCTGCGACGCTTCGCCTTTCCATTCTAGAGCCGGTTGATACTGCTGGACGATTTCCTTTCGTCTTGGCAGTGCGGTGCTGGCAAACAGTTTGCGAACGCGGGCCTCTAATTTCTTGTCCGGATGTTTCTTGAGCAATTCCACCCTGGCGGGATCGAGGTCACCGCGTCCGACAAGGCCTTGTTCAACCGCGTCAAGAAATGCGGTGATCCACGGGGTTCGCGAGAGAAGTGTTTCGGCCGCGCGGGCTCGCAGGGCAGGGGTCAACTTCTTCCACCGGGCCAATAACAAATCGACAATTTCGGCGTCCTCGAATTGCGCCAATGTTTCGATGGCCGCTGATTGAACGGCATTCGTCTGCTGTGGCTCAAGCAACGCGATGAAGATCGATTTCGAGTCGGCGAAAGTTGAGAAGCCAAGTCGCTGAATCGCTGCGATCCGTTGGGCAGATCCTAGTTTCTCGTTGAGCGACCTGTCTCTAGCATCTTTCAACAATTGACCGAGAATCTCTCGGACCTTCTCGCTGCCAGCGCCCACAAGTTGACGACGGACATCCGCTTTTTGCTGAGTCAGCAAGGCAACGACCAGAGCTTCGCGCCGCGGTCGTTCTGAGGCCGGCCAGCGGGCGAGACTCGTGAAAACCGCAGCCATTTCAGGTTGGCGATTGGCCGCGCCGATCTGTCGGCTCAAACCGACAAGAAACGCGTGGCCGTGAGACGAATTGCGAAAATCCTTGTTGTTGGCGAGTCGCCCAAACAAGTCCCCCGCGCCACGGTTCAGCGAACTGAGTATGGCGAGCCGCATCCACTGGCTATGTCCATCGAGGATGGCCAGCTTGGTCAGTGCCGCGGCCCGTCGGGACGAGTCCGCCAACTCGCCCAGCGAGAACGCGATCTGGTATCGCACTAACAGGTTCTTATCGTCCGCGAGTTCGGTCAACTTGGCTTGCAGTGCCGGTGACGAATCGAGCCGATCCTCCGCCAACCGCACGGCGTGGACGCGCACGCCAGCGGTTCGATCCGCCATCGCGCGCATCAGGGTCTTGTCATCCAATGCGCGGAGACCGTCGAGCGCGTACATGGCCGTCATGCGGCCAATCGGGAATCGTGACTCTATCGCCAGCTTCCGCAGCGGCTCGACGGCCGAGCGATCCTGCCGTTCGTACAATAGTCGCGACGCCGTATCGCGATGCCAGCCGTTGGGATGTTCCAACGTGGCGACCAACAGTGCGGTGGTCGCATCACCAAGTTTTGAAAACTTCCGCTGAGTGAAATCGTCGGGGACAATGCGATAGATCCGTCCTCGATCGCCGCCAGCCGCGACGTTGACGTTCTTCAAGACATCCGCGGGAAGAAACATCGCACCTTCGATCAGCTGACGATGCATGTCGATGACGTACAGGTTGCCGTCTGGCGCATTGGCGAACTGAACCGGCCGAAAGGAGTTGTCGGTCGAGGCGAGGAACTCAGCGTCTGAATCAGCGCGGCGGGCGGTGAACGCCACCCCGTTCGGCTCCAACTTCGCGCGAAACACAAGGTTGTTTGCGGGCTCGCCAACGAATACGCTCCCACGGTACCTGGCGGGCCAGGCATCGCCGCGGTAGATCGTTACCCCGGTCGCCGATGTAAAAAATCCCGACGGCTTGCCGCCTTCGTTACTGCCTCGGAATTGCCCTTCATTTCGCAACCGCGTTCTCTCCACACGCCAAGCTTCATCGGGGCTGATGCGAAACAGCTTCGTATGTTTCCCGCCGGCGCTGATCTCAACCGCCGGCGGCGGGGCCGTCATAAGCGGGTTCCTCGTCAGATACCGATCGTCGTACATCAACATGCGGACAGGCGAACTGTTCGAGCAAAGAAACTCACGACCCCAATCATCCGTCGCAAGTCCGTGCTGGCCGCCGCCGCTGGACAGGTCGAACTGCAATGTTCGCGGGTCGAAAAGGAATGCGCGGTTGCGGATCGACCGCGGCGGCGAATCCTTGTCCACCGCGCTTCGTACGCTTGAACCGGAATAGCTTGTGCAAGCGTGAAACTGGTTGTCGAGCCCCCAGAGTAACGAATTCAGTGAGGGATCCGTGCGATTCTCCATCCGAACGAAACCGCTGAAGACAACCTTTCTCTGATCGGCCCTGCCATCGCCGTCGGTGTCCTTGCAGAAGAACAGGTCAGGAGCCGCCGCGACAAACAGTCCGCCGTCGTAACAGGCCACCGCAGACGGCGACGATAGTTTGGACACGTAGATCGTGCTCTTGTCAAACCGGCCGTCGCCGTCGGTGTCTTCCAGCATGCGGACATCGCCTTGCGGCTTCTTCGCCCCGCTCGCAAACTGCTGGTTGTACTCCGGGTACTCGACCACGAACATTCGCCCGTTCTCGTCGAACGCGATGGCCACCGGGTCACGAAGCAGCGGTTCGGCGGCCACAAGTTCGATGCGGAAACCAGATGCAACCTCGAAAGAAGCTGGCGCGGCAGGCGGCTCAGCGGCGAGGGCGACTTGCCCTATGATAACTGCACAAAACAAGGGAAGGACTTGGCGGAACGGGTGAGTGAAGGCCGAGTGAGCAAAGGCCGGGCACGCCGTATTCCTGGTTCTCTCGTTCACGCTTGGAAGTCCTGAGTCCATTTGCGGTATCCTGAACTTTCAGTTCAAACTCATGCGTCATGCCCGCACGACGGTAAGTATGAAGTACTACGCGTCGGGAATGTCAACTAGATTATCCAGTAGCCAATGCCAACAAACCATGAGAAACACTATGAGACAGTTTAAGCCACTGGAGGTCGCATCAGTAGGCATGGTCCTGTTCTGCTTGCTTATCTTCGCTCCCGGCCTGTCGGCTGCCGAGGCAACGATGCAGTTTGGGTTTAGCAAGGTAGACGTCACCCCGGACCGACCTGTGCGGTTGTCTGGCTATGGCGGCAGGAACGCGCCTTTTGAAGGCGTTTCGCAGAAATTGTGGACGCGAGCAATCGCGATGCGACAGGCGGACAAGAACGAGACGCTTTGCGTTCTTGTTTCCGTCGATTCGATCGGCGTTCCCGCCACGCTGACGACGCGAATTGTCGGACAGCTCAAACAGAAACACGGCATCAGCCGGGATCGATTTGTACTTTGTTCAACACACTCTCACGCGGCGCCTCAGATCGACGGGTATCTGACAAACCACTTTACGATTCCATTAACGGCGAATGAGCAGTCGGAAGTGAAGCGGTACACGGCGCGAGTTGAGGAACGCGTTGTGCAGGCGGTTGCGAAAGCAATCGAGGACTTGGCGCCGGGAACGTTGTTAAGCGGTCAGGGCCAAGCTTCTTTTGCAGTCAATCGCCGGCTTCTCAAGGATGGACGGTGGAGCGGTTTTGGAGTGCAAGAGGATGGTCCCGTGGACCATTCGCTTCCCGTGCTCAAAGTGATCGGCGCCGACAAGAAGCTGCGTGGCTTGGTTTTCAATTACGCCTGCCACTGCACAACGCTTGGCGGTGACTTCAATCAAGTCAACGGCGACTGGGCCGGCTACGCCTCGGAACAGCTCGAAAAGAAACATGCTGGAGCGGTCGCGGTCTGCACGATTGGCTGTGGCGGAGACGCGAACCCCAATCCTCGCGGCAAACTGGAAATGGCCCAACAGCATGGACGCACCGTGGCCGTTGAATTGGATCGAGTGATGTCGCAGCCGATGGACAACATCACCGCCGGCCTGGTCACATCGTTCGGTTACGCAGGACTGCCGTTCGACCGGCCGAGCGTCGCGGAACTCAAGCAGCGTGTGGAAACGTCAAGTAACGTACGAGCCCGCCGTCACGCCGAAGAGATGCTTGAGATTCACAAGCGCAAGGGACGTTTGCCCGAAACCCAACCGTGCCCCGTGCATGTCTGGCGGTTCGGGGACCAACTGACAATGGTCTTTCTTGCCGGCGAAGTCGTTGTGGATTACGCGCTGAGGCTCAAACGAGAGATCGATTCGGAGAAGGTGTGGGTTACGGCCTACACCGACGATGTGTTTGGTTACGTCGCTTCGGAGCGGTTGCGTCCGCAGGGCGGGTACGAAGTCGATTCCTCGATGCTCAGCTACAACCTGCCGGGAAGATTCTCCACAGGAACCGAAGACGTGCTGATCCGCCGCGTCCACGAGTTGCTCAAGAAGCCGAACGCAGAGAGACCACTCTCGCCTGACGCGGCATTGAAGACATTTCGACTTCCGCAAGGATTTCGCATCGAGCTTGTCGCTTCCGAGCCGTTGATTCGGGATCCTGTCAATATCGCATTCGGCGACGACGGCCGACTTTGGGTTGTGGAGATGGGCGATTACCCCAGAGGGTTCGAGCAAGACAACGTTACAGGCGGACGCGTCAAGTATCTTGAAGACTCCGATGGCGATGGGCGTTATGACACGGCAACGCTCTTTCTGGATGGACTTGAGTATCCAAACGCTGTCTTGCCTTGGCGTGACGGAGTCTTGGTTTGCTGCGCCCCGGAGATTTTCTATGCCGAAGATACCAACGGAGACGGCAAGGCGGACGTGAAGAAAGTGTTGTTCGATGGTTTCGCGGAAGCGAATCCGCAACACCGCGTGCATGGCTTCTGCTACGGACTGGACAACTGGGTCTATATCGGAGGCGACCACGGCGGGCAGATTCGTTCGCTGAAGACGGGCAAGACGTTCACGACCACGGGTCAGGATGCGCGGATTCGCCCCGACAGCGGGTTGTTGGAATCCGCAACTGGCCGCAGTCAGTTCATTCGCTGCCGCAATGATTGGGGCGATTGGTTTGGCAACAGCAACAGCGTGCCACTCGTGCATTACGTGATCGCCGATCGGTACATTCGCCGAAACCCGCACGTCGCCTCACCCAACTTGAGTGTCCCGATGATCGAGCCCGTGAAAGGGCGGCGGGTGTTCCCGGCCAGTCGAACGGTCGACCGGTTCAATGACCTGTTCGCCGCAAACCGATTCACGTCGGCCTGCAGCCCAGAGATCTATCGCGACCGACGGTTGGGTCCTGCGTTTCGACAAACTGGTCTCGTTTGCGAACCAGTGCACAATCTGGTCCATCGCAGCGACGTCTCGACAAACGGCGTCACGTTCGCCGGAAAGCGATTCGCCGCGGATGAGAATTCGGAATTTGTGGCCTCCAGCGATGTCTGGTCACGTCCTGTCCGTGTCTGCACTGGGCCGCAAGGCGGAATTTGGGTTGTCGATATGTATCGGATGGTGATCGAGCACCCTCAATGGATCCCCGATGAGTGGCAGAAGCAACTTAATCTGAGGGCGGGCGAGGACAAGGGCCGCGTCTATCGCGTGTTTTCCTCGACCTCACCGCCTGCCAGCGGCATTCCTGACTTGGCGAGCCGCACATCGCAGCAACTGGTCAAGTCGCTGGAGAGTCCCAACGGGTGGCAGCGCGATACGGCTCAACGTCTGCTCGTGCAGCGGGGCGATCAGGGCATCGCCGAGTTACTGACGAAACTGGCGCAAACGGCCGAAGATCCCGTGTCGCGGTTGCACGCGCTCTGCACACTGGACGGGTTGGGCGCTTTGACAGCCGACGCTCTCGCTCCAGCCTTGAAACATCCCGACGCCCGCCTTCGTCGCCAAGCGCTGCGTCTGAGCGAGCAACTGCTCGACACGAGTCCAGAGCTTCGAGCGTCCGTCCTGCTCACGACGGACGACCCAGACCTGCGAGTCCAACTTCAGTTGGCGCTGACACTCGGCGAATCGAAGCACGCCGATGCTGGGCAGGCGCTCGGCCAACTCGCGGTCAAGCATCTGGGTGATCACTGGCTGTCCGCCGCGATTCTGAGTTCCGCTACGTTTCATGCCGATTCCATTCTGCAGATCGTGCTGTCTGGCGCGAAGCCGACCGATGCTCGCAGCCGGTTGACAGCTCAGCTGATCAGTACAGCGATTGGCGTTGATGCCGACAATGGCCTGCTTCGACTCCTCCGCGTGATTGCGCCGAAAAAGCAAGATCCCGTCCTGCAGTGGCAGTTCTCGGCACTCGCCGATCTTCTGGATGTGCTCGATCGGCGGAAAGCCTCTCTCAGTCGCCTGAACTCTCGCCCCAATCCGTCGATCGGTAATTTGCTCGTCGACGTTCAACGAGTCCTTGACGCCGCACGGGCGATTGTCACTGACGAAAGCAGCCCACTTGCCGACCGCGAAGTTGCGATTCGGCTGCTCGCGCGCGGCTTTGAGAACCAACGCCAAGAAGCCGATCTGCTGGGTAGTTTCCTGGCGCCTCAAGTCGCTTTGCAGCTGCAACTAGCCGCGATCGACACGTTGGGCCGATTGCAAAGCGATCGAGTTCCCGACCTCGCGCTGGCCCGCTGGAAGAGCCAGACTCCTGATGTGCGAGCCGACGTACTCGATCTCCTCCTCAGCCGGCCAGCGTGGACGAGCCGGTTGCTCGACGCGATGGAGCAGCAACGGATACGTCCTGCGGATCTCGACGCCGTCCGGCGCGAGCGACTCGTCAAACACGGGCAGGCCGATATCCGTCGTCGCGTCGCTGCGGTCATCGCCGATGCCGCGCCGGCAAGCCGGGACAAGGTGCTGGCCGAGTATCAGAAGGCCCTGACGATGAAAGGAGATGTCCAACAGGGTGCGGCGAGATTCAAGAAGACGTGCGCCGGTTGCCATCGCTTCCGTGACGAAGGCCGCGAACTAGGCGCTAATCTTACGGCGCTGAAGGACCGTTCGTCGCCCGCGCTGCTGACAGCGATTCTCGATCCGAACCGCGCGGTTGAAGCGAAGTTCCAGAACTACAACGCCGTGACACAGGACGGGAGAATCTTTAGCGGCATGGTGGTCAGTCAGACGGCAAGCAGCGTCACCTTGGCCCAGCCAGACGGCAAACAGGAAGTTATCCTCCGCGCTGACCTAGACGAGTTCGTTAACACCGGCCATTCGTTCATGCCCGAAGGCTTGGAGAAAGATCTCAATCTTCAAGATCTCGCCGACATATTCGCCTTTCTTCAACTCGACCCGGAAAAGACAGACTGAGATTCGAGCCAACTCGACGCGATCAGGCTCCACTTAAAGATATTCGACGCCGGCCTAATCGTCTGGCCTAATCGTTTGGCCCGCTCTCAACGCCGCCGTAGTTTTCGACCAACCAACGGCTCTAGAAACTTGTAGAGTTCCTGGGTCGCCGGATCATCGGGCGTGCCGAGGTCGTTATTCAAGCGGTTGTGGTTGCTATCGCGCTTGCCATACGCCTTGGCTTTGATTTTCGCCGCCTTTAGCTCGCTCTCAAGGCGCCTGGCCTGAGCTCGGGTATCCGGGTTCCCTGGAAAGTACAGGATCAGAAACGGCGGAATTCCTTTGTCCTTCGCCACATGGGTCACGGCCGAAAAATCGACGTGTTTCTCCGGGTCGTTTCCGAATTTCTGCCGGTGGCCAAAGGTATACATCTTGCCGCCATAGAGTGTTTGCCGGTGTTCGGCCGTCATGATGATTTTGGGAATGTCATAGGTATCGCCGTCGACCGGGACGCATCCTTTGAGAACGTCGAACGACACGCCTTCTTTCTTCAAGTAACGATCGTCAGTGCAGATCAACGCCGCCAACTGCGCGCCGGCCGAATGCCCGCCGACAAAGATTCGCTTGGGATCTCCGCCGTACTTGGCGATGTTCCTATACACCCAGCCGAGCGATTTGGCGACGTCGCCGGTCAGCTCATTCATTTTTACTTCCGGGAGAAGTCGATAGTTCGTCGAGACGAAGACAAACCCTCGCTCAGTCAGCACTTTGGGCTTCAAGGCGACATCGCTCTTGCTCCCGACTTGCCATCCGCCACCGTGGATCCAGAACATGACGGGCAGGCTCTTTCCAGCCGAATCTTCGGGCGCGTAGATGTCGAGGACGTGGCGTTTGTGGCCGTTCTCCACGTAGGGAATATCCGACGTCAGCTTCTGGGCGATGGCGCCGTTACAAAGGAAGAACGGGGCGAGAAAGAAAGCGGAAACGAGTTTGGAGTACATGGTGCGGTGCTTTATGGACAGAGTAAAGAAAAACCCCAGGTTGATGGCTGCGATCACTTGTTCACGCCGCCGCGAAGACCAAATCACTTCTCGACTTTCTTCCTCCACGCCTCCCAATCGCGGGCCATGGCCGCTGCGCGGTCGGGGAACTTGGCGGCGAGGTCGGTTGTTTCTGAGCGATCGGTCTTCAAGTCGTATAGTTCCCATGTCTTCTTGCTGGCGCCCCAGACAAGCTTCCAGTCGCCCTGCCGGATGGCCCGATTGCCGAAGAGCTCCCAACTCAACGACGCGTGCCCGTCGCGCTTCCTGCCTGCGAAGACCGGCAAGAGACTCTTACCTTCCACTGGAAGAATGGCGTTCCCCTGGAACTCGCTCGGGTACTCGCTGCCAGCCAGGTCGAGCAGCGTGGGCATCAAGTCGATGATGTGCCCGACTTGATGCGTCGTGGTTCCTGGCGCGACCTTGCTCGGCCAGCGCACGATCATCGGCGTGGCGATGCCGCCTTCGTAACACCAAGTCTTGAACCGTCGGAACGGAACATTCTGAGCCCAACCCCAACCCTTGCCCACGAACTCATAACCGCGCCGGTCGCCCACGGGCACTCCCTGGTTGTATTCATCAAAGCCCTGCTGTTTCTGCGGTCTAGGCCACGACGCGCAACCGCCGTTGTCGGAAAGAAATATCACGACGGTGTTGTCCGCAGCGCCGGAATCGTCCAAAGCGGCAAGCACGCGACCAATTCCCTGGTCCATGCGGTCCACCATTGCCGCGTAGACCTCCATTCGATTTTCCTCTCGTTTTCGTTCGGCGTCCCCAAGCTTCTCCCAATCAGGGACGTTGTAATCGTATCGATAGTCGCCGCTTCTTCGGTCTGCCGGAGAGAGTTTCGGAGCGGAGGCGAACAATTTCAACTCGGCCTGCCGTCGATGCCTACGAAGACGTAACGCGTGATAGCCGTCGGAGTACTTGCCGCGGTAACGCTCGGTGTCTTCAGCAAACGCGTGCAGCGGAAAGTGCGGCGCCGTGTAACAGAGATGCACAAAGAATGGCCTTTCCCCCTTGGCAAACCGCCGAATCGTCTTGATGGCGTGATCGGAGAAGGCGTCCGTTGTGTAGAATCCATCCGGGAATTCAGTAATCGCCTGATCATTGTGAGCAAACGATCGAAACCTTCCGCCGTTGTAGAAAACAGGATCCTGTTTGGCAGGGTTGAAGAAATTGCAGCAGCCATCCAGCAGTCCATAAAACTCGTCGAAGCCGCGGTCGATCGGTCGTAGCGGCCGACTGTTCCCGAGGTGCCATTTCCCGGTAAGCGACGTGGCGTAGCCAGCTCGACGCATGGCTTCGCCCAAGGTGAGCATGTTGGTTCGCAAACGAGGCGGTTTTTCCTGCCGCGGATACAATCCGGTCAACAGCGCGGACCGCGTGGTAACGCAAACGGCGCAGTTGTAGAACTGGGTGAAGCGAACGCCATCAGCGGCAAGTTGGTCGAGATGAGGCGTGTCGATCTCCCCCCCGTAACAGCCGAGGTCGGAGTACCCCAAATCATCGCAGAGAATCAGCAGCACGTTCGGCCGCTCGTCGGCGAACAGTCCAGCCATCGGCCACACCAGCAGCGCCGCGCCCACCACCGCCAGTAGTCTTCCCCACCAACGCTTCATCTATCTGTCTCCTCGCCCAGCACAACAGCTCGGTCCTCTCGCTACGCTTGCCCATCTCGTGCACGCCTCAAACTACTCTCGGCATGAAACAAACCAGGGTTGGCGCGGCAGTCACGGCAGAATACTAACGGACGACGCGCTCGGACACAAAGCGCGCTCGGAGGGTTGTCGTTCCGGTCCGCGCCAAACGTCTCAGGGCAACCGCACGAGAGATGGCCATGTGAAGATGGGCAAACTCCGCAGGCCCGGATGTTTTGGGTTGGCCGGTTTTAGGTTGTTTTCTGGGCGGCGAAAGAAGCTAGGTCCAAACCGATCAGATTCTTGTTGCAAGCGTCTTTCGCCTAGCTTTAGAATGACGGCTTGTGACGGCAAGTCCCTTCGCTGTAACGAATTGCCCAAATCTGGCCATCCACTTCTAGGCACTCTTGTTGCGCGACATACACCCCACGGGCGTAGAGTCATGATTACACGAAATCGTTGTGCTCCAACCATCGCAAAGCTGGTCTCGCGGCTTTTCTCTTCTCCAGGCCCGTTGATGTTGGGCCTGTTGACGTTGTGCCTGCTCGCGTCCTTGCTGTTTGCAAGTCGAGCGACAGCCGAGCCGACAAAGAAGTTGGGCCCCCTGCAGTCGCTGCAAATCCACTCGGACGAAGCAGCACTGCTGCGCGGAAAGGGAGCTCGTTGGCAGATGGTGGTCAGCGCGAAGTACGCAGCGGATCTGCAGCGCGATCACACTCGTGAATCTCAGTACGCGGTTGAGCCGGCCGGCGTCGTGAAACTCGACAAGTCAGGCATGGTGACTCCGCTGGCCGACGGCAAGGCCACGATCAAGGCGACGTTTGGGGGGAAGTCGGCGACGATAGGCGTTGAAGTTCGACAGTTCGACAATCCGCCTCAAGTCAGCTTTCCGAACGAAGTCGCTCCGATACTTACGAAACTGGGTTGCAATGGCGGAATGTGCCATGGCAAGGCAGGTGGTCAGAACGGTTTTCAGTTGTCCCTGCTCGGCTTTGAAGCGAACGAGGACTACGCGTTCTTGGTGAAGGAGGCACGTGGTCGCCGTCTGTTCCCCTCGGCGCCAGCGCAAAGCTTGCTACTGCGAAAATCGACCGGCGAGTCGCCTCATGGCGGCGGCGTAAGAATGTCCATGGACAGCGACGAGTACCGGATGCTCGAACTCTGGATCGCGCAAGGCATGCCGTACGGTGGCGATGACGACACGATCATTCAGTCGATCGTCGTCGATCCCGAACGCCGGCGTATGGGAAGCGGGTTGGGGCAACAGTTGCGAGTGACGGCTCAGTATTCCGATGGCAGTACGCGCGACGTGACGCGACAAGCCCAGTATGTTCCGAACAACACCGAAATCGCGGAAGCCAGCGGTACTGGTGTGGTGAGCATGTTGGGACCGCCCGGCGACGTTGCGGTGATGGTTCGGTACCAGGGTCAAGTCGCTGCGTTTCGCGCCACCGTTCCACTGGGCGCTCCAGTGGATCTACTGCCGCCAGAGAAGAACTACGTCGATCGGCTTGTGTTCAAGAAGCTCAAAGCACTGGGACTGCCGCCATCGGAAACAAGCACTGACTCGGAATTTCTCCGCCGCGTGACTATTGATATCGCTGGCCGCATTCCCACGTTGGAGGAGGCCGAGACGTTTTTGGCCGACAAGGATTCGAAGAAACGCGAGCGGCTGATCGACCGGCTTCTGGATTCGCCCGATTACGCCGACTTTTTTGCTCAGAAATGGGCTTCAATCCTCCGCAATCGGGTCGAGCAGAACGTCGATCGGGGCGGTAACTTTCGGTTCCACGACTGGATTCGTCAGAGCTTGATTCGAAACAAGCCCTACGACGAGATTGTTCGCGAGGTCGTTACCGCCTCAGGAGATGTGCGGCGCAACCCGCAAGTCAACTGGCATCGGCATCTTGCCACGATGGACGAGAAGATGGAGGACACCGCTCAAGTTTTTCTGGGCCTGCGAATCCAGTGCGCCAAGTGCCACCATCATCCGTATGAAAAGTGGAGCCAGGACGACTACTGGGGTCTAGCGGCGTTCTTTGCGAATGTGAAAGCGAAAGACGCCTATCGCGTCGTCGCCAATCGGGGAGTGGCCCAGGCGCGACAGCCAAGATCCAATCTGATGGTCTTGGCAACTGCGCTCGACGAAGAACCGTCCGAGTTGTCGCCCGATGAAGACGCCCGTCATGCGTTGGCCGATTGGATGACCAAGCCGTCGAATCCGTTCTTCTCGAAGTCGCTCGTCAATCGGTACTGGAAGCACTTTCACGGTATCGGCGTGGTCGACCCCGAGGACGACATGCGGGCGACGAATCCCCCCTCCAACCCGGAATTGCTCGACGCGCTGGCGAAGGATTTTGTCGAATCCAAGTTCGATTTGAAACGCCTGATTCGCACGATTTGCAATTCATCGACCTACCAATTATCGGCCACTCCCAATGAGCACAACGCCCATGATCGGCAGAGTTTTTCGCGTTACTCGCCCAGACGCCTTCCAGCCGAAGTGATGCTCGACAGCATCGATGAGCTTCTGGGATCGACTAGTTCTTTTACAGGATTGCCGAGCGGCGTTCGAGCGGTTCAGATTCCGGATCACGGCGGCGTGAACAACGCCTTTCTCAATGCATTTGGACGACCTGCGGCTTCCAGCGCTTGTGAATGCGAGCGGGGTGGAGACGTGAGCATGACGCAAAGTTTGCAACTGCTGAACTCCAGCGACATGTACACCAAACTCGACCAAAGTCGAGCCCGCGAGTTGGCCGAGGACAAGGAGCGATCCGTTCAAGACAAGGTCCGCGAACTTTGTCTGCGGGCGTTCAGCCGACCGCCGACCAAGAAAGAGATGGCCGCCTACCAGGGCTACGTTGACAGCGCGGCCGAGAACGAAAAGCGGCAGGCTTTTGAAGACATTCTTTGGGCCATGATTAACACCAAGGAGTTTCTGTTCAACCATTAACGACTCTGGCGAAACGCCGATGTCGCGAAGATAAACTGCACAGATACAACGAAAACTTAGGTCGAGGAGTCACACGATGTTTCGGATTATGGATCGGACACGAGACGATTACTGTGATGGCGTCGGACGACGCGGATTCCTACAAGTCGGCGCCATGGGACTCGGCTTCGGCGCTCTTTCCTTTGCCGACGTGCTTCGCATGGAAGCTCGCGCAGACGTCAATTCATCGACCAAGTCGCTGATCAACATTCACCTCAGCGGAGGCCCCTCCCACCAAGACATGTGGGACCTGAAACCAGATGCGGCGGTTGAATACCGAGGCAAGTTCAATCCGATCGCCACGAGTTCGCCCGGCCTGGAGATCTGTGAGCACTTCACAAAGCTGGCCACGATGAGCGATAAGTTCGCGGTGATTCGAGCCATGGTGGGCAGCGTCAACGAACACAGCCCAAGCACAACACAAACCGGCTACGGCCAAAAAGAACTCCGCCTGATCGGCGGGCCGCCCTCCATCGGATCGGTAGTTTCCAAGCTGCAAGGATTCAACAACGGCGTTGCGCCTTTCGTTTCCGACGGGTTGGCTTTGAAGGCCGGCTACCTGGGTCCCAAATACAATCCGTTTAGCCCCAACGACGCCAAGTCGATGTTAGAGCTAAAACGCATTGACTCGGCTCGCTTAAACAAACGGGCGGGCCTGCTAAAAACCGTTGACGGCCTACGTCGCGACATCGACGCGAGTGGCGAGATCGAAGCGGCTGACGCGTTCACCCAACGCGCGGTTGACGTGATTCTCTCTGGACGCATGGCCGATGCGCTGGACCTGAACAAGGAGAGCGCGGAGGTGCGCGAACGCTATACCGGAAACCGGCAGGGTCGGCTTCGAGACAATGAGAAGATCCTGCGAGCTCGCCGACTGGTGGAGGCAGGGGTGCGTTGTGTCTCGATGAGTTGGGGGAGCTGGGATACCCACGGGAACAACTTCAAGACGTTGGCGACCCAGTTGCCTGCGCTCGACCAGGGCTTGAGCTCGCTGATCACCGATTTGGATGAGCGCGGAATGTTGGAAGACGTTACGATCGCAGTTTGGGGCGAGTTCGGTCGGACGCCGCGGATCAACGGAGGCAGCGGCCGAGACCACTGGCCGCGAGTATCCGCAGCTTTCATTGCGGGCGGCGGAATCCGAGGCGGGCAAGCGGTCGGTGAAAGCGATCGGATCGCTGGCGATGCCGAGAGCCGCCCGGTGCAGTGCCAAGAGGTGCTTGCCACGCTCTATCACAATTTGGGAATCGACACGCAGACCACGCAGATGATCGATCCTCAAGGGCGCCCTCGATACTTGCTGGATCATCGTGAACCGATCCGCGAGCTCGTTTGATGGGCCAATAGACTCCACCGAATTGCGGGCTGCGGATGACCCTGGCCCGCGATTTTTTTGACCCACACGCTCAACAGTTTTGATCGGTTCGCCATGCGTTGCACAACAAGTCGCCGGACTCACACCTGTCTGTTTCTCGCCGTTTTGGCGTTCGCCGCATTTGCCGCCAACAACTCGTCGGCTCAAACTGGCGCTCTGCCTCAACCCAATCTGTTGGGGCTATTCCCGCCCGGCGGACAGGCGGGTAACACCGTTCGCGTGAAAATCACCGAGCAATATCAGTTGGAAGAGGCGGAGGGGCTGTGGTTTTCTCACCCTGGCATCAAAGCGACGCAGGTAATGCAAGAGAAGAGTCCGTACTATCCCGAAGCTCGCATCACTCCCAATGAGTTTGATGTGACGATTGCGGCCAACACGCCGCTGGGAGCCTACGAGGTGCGTGGAATCAGCCGCTATGGGCTCACGAACGCCCGACGGTTTGTGGTTGGCGCCCAGCCTGAAACCGTTGAAGTTGAGGACAACAATACGATCGAGAAGGCCAATCCGCTTGAGGTGGGACAGACGCTCAACGGAACGTTTGGCGCCGACTACGACCATTTTCGCTTTGCTGCCAAAAAGGGACAGACGTTGGTTCTCTCCTGCATGGCCTGGCGATTGGATTCGCGGGGCGACGCCGTGCTGACCGTGTTTGACGAGAAGGGGCGCGAGTTGGATCGCGTGCATGACTCGTCTGGATTCGACCCCGTGCTGGATTTCCAGGTTCCAGCCGACGGAAACTACGTTGTGCGAGTTCATGAACTGACCTACACCGCGTCCGGCGGTCAAGGCACGGCGCCTTACCGTTTGAAGATAGATTCGCGGCCTTGGATCGACTATGTGGAGCCACCGTTCATCGCCGCCAATGGTTCAACCAAAGTCACGGTTTACGGAAGGAACCTCAGTGGCAAGGCGAGTGGTCGGCGACGATATGGCCGAGACTTGCAGATGCTCGAAATGACCGTGAACCCAAGTCAACTGGCGGCTGCGAACACGCTGGAAACGTATTGCGGTCCCACGGAGAGCACGCTTGCGTACAGAGTTTTGCGAGTGAAAACGGCGGGCGGCGAGTCAAACGCTGTTTCGCTTGGCGTGGTGAACCAGGTCAGTGATCAAGAGACGGAGCCCAACGAGGCGGTCGAGAAAGCCCAACCGATAAGCGTTCCCGCTTCCATTTCGGCTCGTTTCAATCGACCAGGCGATATCGACGGGTTCCGATTCCAAGCCAAGAAGGGCGAGAAGATTTGGATTGAAGTGCAATCGCAGCGATTGCACCAACCAACCGACCCGGCATTCGTGGTTCAGCAATTGACGCAGGATAAAGAGGGTGTTTGGAAGACGCGAGATCTGAAGACCGCGACTGACGTCGTCTCGCCCGCAGGGAACTTTCGCATCCCCTTCGCCTCCGAAGACGCCGCCCTTTTGTTCGAGGCGCCAAGTGATGGCGATTTTCGCGTCTTGGTGCGAGATGAATATGGCGCCGCCGATTTGACCCAAACGCTCTGCTATCGATTGGTATTGCGCAAACCGCAACCGACTTTCCGGGCTCTCACCGTTGGCGGGCTGACGTTGTCCAGCAACACCAGCAATAATCGACCGCTCAAGCCGACGACCTGCGTCGTGCAACCTGGTTCCGCCGCGGAAATCGTCGTCGTCGCTTATCGCACCGATGGCTTCGAGGGCGAGATCAACGTAACTCTCTCGCCGCTGCCGCCCGGACTAACCTGCGACACGCTGACGATGTCCGGCGGGCAGTCGATGGGAGCCCTGCTCGTTCGAGCCAAAGCGGGCGCTGCAAATTGGACCGGAGCCGTGAAGATTGTCGCTGAGGCGAAATGGCAGGGGAACACGATAACGCAAGAACTACAGAACCTCGAATTGCTTTGGGACAGCCCCAAGGACAATCGGACCGCAACAGCCTGTCGCCTGTCCTCAACGCTGATGGTTGCGATCGACGCGGGCTACGACCACCTTGGCCGCTTGGATACGCCTCAACGCAGCTTCAAGATCTCCAGAGGCGGGAAGGTCAAAGTTCCCCTCAAGTTTGCCAACAAGCTGGCCTCCTACACAGGAACGTTGAGCGTCAGTGCGGTCAACCCGCCCGCTCGTGTCACCGCAAAGGCGGTCACTCTCACTGCCAACAAACAGGCCGATTTTGAATTGGATCTCTTGCAGGACGTCAAGCCCGGCAAGTACACCCTGTTCTTCCGAGGCGAGGGTGATGTCGACTTTGAACGCGAGAAAGAGATCTTCGACCGAGTGACCGCCGACCAGAAACGCATCGGCCAACTCTCGCAGAAGGCGACGCAGGATTACCGCAACGCCTCGACCGCAAAGCGAACTGCTGATCAGGTTTTGGCTCGAGCCAATACAACGTTCAACACGGCGAAATCGGCCCAACAACGAGCCGCACAGGCCGATGCGCAAATTCGCGCGGCACTTGCCAAAGCCCAAGCACAGGCGAAGAAGGACAACACCGATGCCTCAAAGGCGGCCCTGGTCAAGATTCAATCCCAGGCAAAGCAAACAGCTGATGCCCTGACGAAGACCAACGCGGCGCTGAAGAAATCTGACGACGCGATCAAGGCAGCTAAGACAACACAGGCTGAAACCCAAACAGCTGAGGCGGCCGCCAAACAGCACGCCGACAAGGGTGTCGCGCTCAAGCGTGAAATCGATCAACAGCTCAGCCGAGCTCGAAGCGTCGCCCGCAAAGTCAAGATCAAGATCCCCGTCCACTCGGACCCAATCACGCTGGAAGTCGTCGCCATGCCGGTTGTCTACAAATCGCCTCCGACCCAGCTTCAGGTCAGCCAGGGAGCAACTACCGAGACGGCATTCACGCTGCAGCGAGAGTTCGATTTCAAGGGAGCTGTTGATGTTCAATTGCAATCGCCAGTCGGCTCAAAACTTCGCTTTGAGAAGAATCTGAACATTGCCGGAGGCGCGGCGAGCGGGAAGGTCAAGATTGTGGCCGATAAGACGCTTCAGCCGGGTGAGTACGACTGCGAGTGGATTGTGAAGACAAGAATCAACAATCGCAGCTTAGAGGATCGCCTTCCACTGACGATCAAAGTAATGGAAGCCGCAGCAGTCGCTAAGAAGTAGCAGTCGCTAAGAAGTAACAGTCGGCTTCCTTCGCCCTTAACCGCCGCCATCGACCTTGCGGCAGAATGCGACGATTTCGTCCGTGCCTGTCGGTAGCTGCTTGGCGGCGTCTTCCGTAGCATCTTGACCGGATGGTGCATCATCAGTCGGGGCGGCCGCGACTTCCTCCTCCGGTTCGGTCGCTTGCTCACCCGCGGCTGGCTTGTTGCCTCGCGCCGCTGCGAGCATATCTTCGACCGACATCTTGCTGGGGTCGAGTTTCGCTGGGGCTGGTTTGGCTTCGGCTTTGGGGCTCGCTTCGGCCGGCTTGTTACCTCGCGCCGC
>CAZWOU010000065.1:26840-32196 GCA_964635375.1 uncultured Pirellulaceae bacterium
GCTCGCTTCGGCCGGCTTGTTACCTCGCGCCGCGGCAAGCATTTCTTCGACCGACATGGCGGGCTTCTTGGCGGCCTTGGCCGGTGCCTTCTTTGCAGCTGGTTTTGCCGCAGCCTTCTTGACCGGCTTTGCTTTTGGCAACGGCTCGTCGATCACCTTGAGGAAATCGATATCGATGTCGTACCAACCGATGTCGTTATCGCGGCCGTCGAATTCGACGAGCGCGCGACCGCTCATGTTCACGGTGCGAACCGTGCCCGTGAACCCCTTGAATCGACGTAGTTCAGGGCGAGTGTCGTCCACGACTACGTACCTGTCTGTGTATTCCGATCTAAGACGATCGATTTGCTCGAAAACCATCGGCTCGCTCATGCCCCATGGGTGGGGGGTGTCGGGAACGGGTGCTCGAAAAGCGAACGCCCTCAAGAGATCAGTCAAGACAAGGATTCTCTCGGCAAAAAAGCTGAAAAGCAAGGCCCCGACCGACTGGCTGAAGAAGTCGGTGCGGCCATTTGGCGAAAGATAGGCAGGGTAGGCCATCAGAAAGGGCTCAGAACAGTTTCGCGGATTGGGAAAACCGTTGCGACCGATAAGGTCTGACAACTCCTTGTCTGCCCCGACCGCACTGGTCCCGGAGGCAAGGACAGGCGCTCGCCGCTGATGTCAGCGCGCGCGAGCTATTATCAGTCCGAATTCGCGACGGTTTCAGGGAAGTGGAGTGAGAATCTCCCGCCGCCCCGCGACTGTTAGGGAACACGAACGCCAACGGGCCACTGGTTTGGCAAGCTGCCATGACGCATGGAAGCGAGCGGACTGGGAAGGCAGGCAAGTAGGTTGACGCCCAAGCCAGGATAACTGGCCGCCGCGAAGCAATCGCCAATCCTCTAGGGAGGGAATCGGTGCCATGAGCAAGTTAGGTTTGCCCGCTTTCGCTGTCGTCTGTCTTGTCTGTTCGACGATCTGGGCTCAGGTCGAGGATGATCCGGCCCCCATCGTGCAACCCGATTCGGTTGTGTCCCCGATGGACGAGAGTGATCCGTTTGTACCAGATGAGGGTTTCACGATTCCGGAGACCGTGGTCATCGGTCGGCCAGATTCATTTCCGAGCCAGCCGCTGGGGGAGGACCAACTGCTCACCGCAGGCCGCGGCGTCACTTTACAATCTCAGTTCGGCGGCAGCGTCACGGTGATCGATCGGCAGCAGATCGAGCGGACGCGGCAGCGGTCGGTGGGCGAAATCCTGCGACACACGGTGGGCTTGGACGTGACTCGCACCGGCGGTCCCGGCGGGCCGACATCCGTCTTTCTCCGTGGCGGCAACTCAGGCCACACCAAGGTGCTCATCGACGGTTCCCCGGTCAATGATCCCAGCAGCGCCAATCGACTCTTCGACTTCTCCAAGCTCAGCACCGACAATCTTGAGCGGATCGAGGTGCTGCGAGGCCCGCAGAGCATGGTCTACGGCAGCGATGCGCTCGGCGGAGTGATCAACATCATCACGCGTCGAGGCGAGGGACCGATGCGAGGCAGTAGTCAGACGGAGGGCGGCACGCTTGGCTCCTGGACTCAGGCACTCTCCGTTCGCGGCGGCGACGAACAACGCTATTACTCACTGAACGGTTCGTTCCACCACACCGACGGCGTGACGAGCGCGGCCGTTCGATTGGGCAATTCAGAACGCGACCGCTTTCGGCAAGGGAACGTCACCGGCCGCTTCGGCTGGAACCCAAACGAGAACCTCAACATCGACTACAGTTTTCGCTTCGTCGATGGCGAAACCGAAGTCGATGATTTCGGCGTGGACCACCTCGATCGGCTCGTGTTTGGCAATCAATTCTTCAACCGCATCCAAATCCAAAGTTGGCACGTCGACCGGTTGATCACCCAGAAGATCGGCTTCAGCCTGAACGACAGTTTCCGCCGCGACACCCATCCCGAGCCGTTCTTTGGCGTGCCGCGTTTTGACGGACAATCGCGACAACTCGACTGGCAGGTGCAACTTCAGCTATTCTGCTGGAACACACTGGTTGCCGGCGTTGACTACTACCATGAGGACGCCTCCAGCACCTTCAACGCTCAACGGGGCCAATTCAACCGCGGCGCCTACATTGAAGACCGATTTCAGTTCGGCGAGCGTTGGTTCAACACGATTGGCTTTCGATGGGATAACCACAGTGTGGTCGACGACTCCAGCACATATCGTTACACGACGCGATACGAAATCTACGAGACCTGCTCAGCGATCCACGGTTCGATTGGGACCGGGTTTCGCGCTCCCTCATTGGCCGAAAAGCTGTTTCCAGGCGGCAACACGCTGCTGAATCCGGAGACCAACAAGGGTTGGGATGTGGGACTCCGACAACAGCTCACCGAAGACCTCTGGATCGACGCCACCTACTTCCGCAGCGACTACGACAATCTAATTGAGTTCGATTTTGCAACATTCATGTCGCAAAACATCGGCGCGGCTCGGGCGACCGGTGTGGAGTTGTCGAGCGGTTGGCGCCTCCATGATGCGACCTCCGTGAGCATCAACTACACGTTTAACGAAAACCGTGACCTGGCGTTTGGCGGCACCCTGCCGCGGCGCCCGCAGCAGAAAGGATCGGTCAGCGTCTCTCGCCCGATTCTGGATGGTCGTGGGGAAGTCAGTTTCTATGCCTTGTACGTCGGCCATCGTCTCGACTTCGCCCAACGCTTCGGCGGCACGCGACTTGACGACTACTGGCTGCTGAATCTCTCGACCACCTATGACCTGAACGACTGTTGGCAATTCTATGCCCGGCTCGACAACCTGCTGGACGAAGATTACGAAGAGGCCGGCGGATTTGACACACCCGGAATCTCCGGCGTGGCCGGGTTCATTGTCGAACTGTAGGCTTGGCGCCGATCTTGGCCAATACGCAGCGAAGGCCTAGTGCGTCGTCGCGCGTGTCGGCCGGAATGCCTCCAGCTCCTCCGACTCGCCCTTTGGCTGAGCGGAATGAGGGATTGCGAAACGAGCTTGTCAGCTGTTCCGCCTTGTCCTTCCAGCTGCCGCCGCGAATAACTCGCCGCTTGGAGTCGCCGCCATTGACCCATGCCTTGGCGTTGGCCGGCGCCTGCTGGTAGTCCTTGTGGGCGTGGTCGAGACACCATTCCCAGAGGTAGCCGTGCACATCGTACAAGCCCCAGGGGTTCGGCTTCTTGGCGCCCACTGGCGGGTCATTCCCGGAGGCGTTTTCGGTTGACCACCCAAAGTCACCTAGACGTTCTTGATTATCACCGAATGAGTAGACCGTCGTTGTGCCGGCTCGCGCAGTGTATTCCCACTCGGCTTCGCTGGGCAGTCGAATCTCTTCATCGTCGCCAATCAACTTGGCGTCTCGCATCAGCTTGGTGCATCGATCACAGAATTCGACCGCTTCCTTGTGGGTCAACATCTCGACCGAGTTTCGCGGTCCCTTCCAGCGACTCGGATTGACGCCCATGATCGCCTCCCAGAGATTCTGGGGCACCTCGTACTTGGCGATCGAGAAAGCATCGTGCATCGCCACTTTGCGAACTGGCGTTTCCGTCGACTCCCCGTTCTCACGGCCCATTTGAAAGTGGCTGGGGAACTTGCCAACGCCGGGTGTGATGCGCACAAACTCAGCTTGAAAGGTCTTTAGCAACTTCACCTGCTCCGCATTGGGGCCCTTCGCCTCGGCTTCGGCGCCAATCACAGAGAGCAAGATCACGATGAGGTTCATTGTGTGGCCACCGGCTTGCCAGTGCTCGGGAGGTTGCTCCCGCGGCGGAACTTTGACAGCAGCGAAAACGACGATCGAAGCTCGGCGTTCCTATGCCCCGTTCTTTTCCCTGAACAGTCTGCCGAGCCGGAGTGCTTCGGCCATGGCTTTGGGGACGTCCGCCTCGGCCAAGACCAAACGGGCGCGGTTCTCAGAAACTTTCGCTTTCATCTCTTGTTCTTGAGCAATGGCGACGGCCCGATGCTGTTCCGCTTCGGCTCGAGCAACACGAGTATCCGCCTCAGCTTGGTCAGCTTGCAAGCGGGCTCCGATGTTTTCGCCGACATCGATATCGGCAATGTCAATGGAGACGATAGCAAAGGCCGTCTGCGCATCGAGCCCGCGATCGAGAACCGTCGAAGTTATCCGGTCAGGATTCTCCAACACTTCGCCATGCTTTGTAGAGGAACCGATTGCCGTAATGATTCCCTCGCCAACACGCGCGATGACGGTCTCTTCGGTGGCGCCGCCAATAAGTTGTGAGAGATTCGTACGCACAGTAACGCGAGCTCGAATCCGAAGTTCAACTCCGTCCTTGGCGATGGCGCTGAGAGTGTTCTTACCGCTTCGCCGCGGATCCGGACAGTCGATCACTCGCGGGTTGACGCTCGTCCGCACGGCGTCAAGCACGTCACGTCCGGCAAGATCAATGGCAGCCGCTCGATCAAAGTCGAGGTCAATGTTTGCGCGATGGGCCGCAATGATGGCTCGGATTACATTCGGTACGTTCCCAGCCGCAAGATAATGGGCCGACAAGCGTCCCGTTGGAATATCGCTACTGTCACCTGCGCCCATTCCCGCCTGCGATGCCATAATCTTGGCGTCAACAATCAGCTTCGGGTTCACTTTCATGAATCCCATGCTGATCAGTTCCCAAAGGCCAACGTTGGCCGACGACATGTAAGCCCTCAGCCACAACGCGCCATACTTGAACAACGCCCAGACGAGAAACAAGCAGATCACGCCCACGATCAGCAAACCGGCAATCAGCGCCGGCCATCGCCACTCGATAGCGAACAACAGAGGTGAATCGACCACAAGTTTCTCGGGCATGGCGTGGCTCTAATTGGTTCTCGTGATCTTAGACAGCAAAACGACGGCCCGCCCTGCAGCGGGAATACGGCTGATGATACCGCAATCCAGACCGCTTTCAAATGGTTCCGGCCACCGGTTGGGAGGTCTTTTGAGCAATGACCGTCATCGACTAGCTTGGGCGGTTGGATCCCTTTGGAGGCGACTTCTGGTGCCGGATCGCGCCGATTGCTTCATTTTTGTGGCAGGGAGCCCATTACTGCTGCCGAGCGGCCGGTTTTCGGGATGGCGGCCCGGCTCGATTCTGGCCCAGTTCAGCCCAGGCTCCGATCATCATCGTTTCACGATTTCGTGTTTCGGTTGCCACACGGATTGGGTTGTCGCCCCATTTTTCGCTGCATTTCTCGTTTCTGCACAGACGATCCTCATTTTTCTCGCGAATGGGGTAAAACCGTGCCGCTAGGGGCGTCGTCTCAACCTTGGCGGCGCCGCCTGCGAGCTACAATTCTCAACGGCGGCGGCACTTTGACGCCGCCGGTCCAGCTTTCACTGCA
>CAZWOU010000066.1:0-22508 GCA_964635375.1 uncultured Pirellulaceae bacterium
ATGCTATTCTTCTCCGCCCGAAGCGCCTTGAGCTGCTTTGGCTTCTTGACGTTTCTTGGCGGCAAGGCGAAGTTTCTGTAGTCGCGTGAGCGGTTTGGGCTTCGGCTTGGGTTTGGCCGCAACGGCTGGATCCACGGGCTTCGGCTTGGCCGCGACCTTCTTCGGCGGGGGCGGAGCGTTTGGCTCCGGCGGCAGTGGCTTGTCGATTTGAAACTGAACACTGCCGGCTCGATTCACAATCGGCTCGCCGTTCTGTGTAATGGTGAGTTGGCAGACCAAACTGTGCTTGCCAACTGGGCTCGTCGGATCGGTCTTCAGCGTGAAAACAGCCTCTTTGGTTTCCTTGTTAACCTTGACGTCGGTCGCCACAACCTTGGCTGGAAGACCAAGCAACTTGGCGCTCGCGTCGCCAGCGAATTCCACGGCGTGATTTACGTTGAAGAGAATCTGAGTCTCTTCGCCCTGTTCGCAAGCGGCTCGTTGCAGTTGAACCGTGGCGTAGGGGGCGGCCACATCAAGTTTGGCCAATTGCGACGAACACCACATGCCGCCTGACGACGCCAAGGCATAGATTTTCCACGACTTGATTTGAGCGTTGGCGTTGGCGTTCATCGGGTAAAGGACTTCGGTTTTTCCCTTAGGGATATTGATCGAACTGCGTGCGCTGACTCCCGGCGGCCGGAAGGGGATCTGCACGTTAATCTGCTCGTCCCAGCCCTCTTTCTTCTTGGCGACGACTTTAAGGTACATCGAGCCGTTGCGAACGATGGGGACTTTGGGCACCACGATGTCAATGCTGAAGGGCAGTTCGTCGACCACCGCGATGGCCAACTGATTGACGGCTTTTCGTCGATAGATGGATTGGCCAGGTCCGCCGACAACGAAGTCGGCGTTGTTGCCGAAACTGCCGCGGATCCCCGTCTTTTCATCAACATGCCGCGCTGTGAAGTCGAGCAGTCTTCCGGAGATGGGAGCGTCAGCAGCCGCTTCGAACACGATCGGCATCGAGCTCAAGTTCGAGGGCATGTTCTCGCAGACCATTTTTACGCCTGCTGGAAGGTCCTTTCCGTCTACGACGAGTTCGCCGCCGAAATTGGCCCTGCCCGCGTTGAGGAGCGTCGCGAAACGACCCCCTCGAGGGATCGAGATCTGCTGTCGGTACTGACCGTACCGTTCGACTCGGGGAATCGAGAGCGCCAACTTCGGCTTGATCTCATGGAATTCCACCCGGTAGATCAGATCAGGACCTCCGCGGCCCAAGTGGTCGGCGATACGAACGACGTACTCGCCATCAGCTGGGACGGTGAAGCGGATATAGCTATCCGGGCCGCGGGAATCGTCGTTGCCAGCGATGCTTTTGCCGTCGGCGTAGTACAGATTCATGACCGGGTCGAGTCCCGAGCGGATGCGGCGAGCAAAACACTCGACGTCAAACGCCTGCCCCTTCTTGGCTGCAAATTTGAAGAAGTCGACATCGCCGGATTCTTGAATGATTCCGTTAAAGGCCAGCGGCAGTTGAACCGCAGTCGCTTTCCCGCGGTCATTGTTGGGTTCGGCTTCAAAGGCGTTGCCGTGGGCGAACAGGCGAAAACTGTTCGGCGTCGGCGCGATCCCGCCATCGTCCTTGGCGAACAGCCCAAACTCATTCGACGCCTCCTTGGGTAACGTAAACTTTTGCTTGAGGTCGCCTGACGGGAGGCCCAAGAATGCGACTTCAACGGCCTCGCCCATCTTGCCGCCAGCCGGGTACACGGCGGTCGGTCGGGGAAACGAGCCAACGTGCAATCGGTAGGTGCTGCCTGCGGCGTAGGCACTCTCGCGAACCTCGATGTAATACTTGCCATCGGCCGGTGCGACCACCGACGCGAAAGCGTCCTGCAACGCCAGAGGCGTATCGTCGTTGGCGGATAATTCGAAACGCTTTTCATCAAGAATCGCGACGTATGGATCAAACAGAGCGGTACTCAGTCGCATCGCGACCACTTCGGCCGAAATACGCTGGCCCTTCTTGGCTTCCACGACGTAATAGTCAACGTCTTCGTTGGCGATGGCGCCGTTGACAACGTGATTGAGTCCTATCGCTTGCGGCGCGGCAAAGTCGCTGTTCGGTTCCTTTTCAGCCACGACCGGAAGCGCCTCGACCCAAAACGTTCGGTAGTCCGAGATGCCGGACTTGGTTCGAACTTGGGCCACATGTTCGCCCAATCTGGTGTCGGGGGCCACTGTTATCGTGGCCTTGACGCGGTTGTTTCCCTCCGCTTCAAGCTTTGTCACCTTGAAGCCAGAACCTTCATAGAAGAAAATCTCCGCAGCGTCGCTCAAATTGGAGCCGTTGAAGGCGACCGTGACTTCGGTGCCTCGCTGGACGCCACGCGGCGTGATGCTGCTCAAGCGAGGTGAGGCCGAAAACGCAGTGGCCGATAGCGAAACGACCACCAATGAGGCTAGCGTCGTCCGAATTCCGTTTAACTGAAAACGTCGCGGCATGGGTATTCTCCGTGACTATCTATGAAGGCGGACCACGCCAAACAGCGCAGCCGCGACTCTCTCGTTTGTCAGAGCGGGCCTACGAACTGATCAGTTCCATGACAAGCTTCCGCCAGGACCCAGGCAAGCGCCAGGGGCGAAACGCCAATTCTCATTAGCTCAATAAATAGGACTTTGGGGGATCGCAAGGGGGGAGGCAGGCAGGTGCGAATCGGTCGCATAGGTGATTCCCGATCGTAGTAGACGCCAATCGGGATGTCAACTAATTAGGGCTGTTCGGTCGCCGCAACTCGGCCAATTAGGGCTTTCCGGTCGCGGCCGCTCGGTCGCTCCGCGTTAGGCCAACGGCGCAAAAAAAAACGGGACCGTCTCTGGGAGACTGTCCCGTTCTCTGATGACTCAGCAATCGGTAGTACAGCATTTGCCCTCTTGGCGGCTTCCATTAGACGGTCGCGATTACTGCCCGCTCGCGTTTACCCGTTAGGAGACGGCGGCGATCTTGAGCGCCGTCTCTTCAAATGGTTGCAATTCGTCTCGTAAAACCAGTACTTCCGGCGGCGCGTCGATCCCTATACGCACCTTGTCTCCAGCAACTCGAACCACAGTCAAAACAATCGAATCACCTAGTCTGATTCGCTCCGTTTCCTTCCTGGACAGGACAAGCATCGGAATCCTCCATTATGTCGATGATGTACATTTGTTGCCACAGTGTACTTTTGTACACAAAGCACCGCCCCGAATCAACAGCCAACTGATCAGAATCGGAGCAGAGCACTTCCTTGGCTCGGCTAACAGGCTACTTTCAAAGGCGTTGCCGCCATTTCCAACGCCTCCGTCAATTCCGCTTTACAAACGCGTTCGCCGTTTGAACTGTAAAAAAGCAATGAGTTTCGGTCTGTCTCCCAAATCGCCGTCAGCTTCACGCTGCGAGGCCCGTGTAGGCAGAAATACATGCCACAGGGCGAGCCTCGACGCACCAAGATGCGTTCGGTCATGGGGAAGGCGCCGACCTCCAACTCGTTGAGGTCGCAGAGCATTTGCTTCACATATGCTCGAAGTCCCTCAACGTCCTTGATCTCAAATGGTTGTGAAGTCATGAGAGAATCAGCTCCTGAGAGGAGAGTCGCCAGAGTGGGACTCTCGGTAGATTGCGGTGGGTGTCGTTAGAATGAGTTATCGGCAGAATAGGCGAAATAGTTTCGCTTTGATAGAAAAAAGAAACTGCGAAGATTTAGTGGAATGCGCAGTTGGTGATGTGAGTGGCAAGAAGTTGAATTGGCTTCCTGACGAACAAAAAGCCCGGAGCTCAACCCAGTTGGGATACGAGCCCGAACTGGGTGTGCTCCGGGCCGATGGGCGTCGGTCAGGGAATGGCGTTCTTGAAGCGAATTGCCGGTGTTCCGCTTATTTTGCGGGCTTCCATTTTGAGTATTGCTGGAAGGCGTCTTTGACGCCTCCTTCATCGGTATCGCCGGCGTGCAACAGAACTCGATAGCGAAGCGTGAACGACTCGCCTTTCTTCATGGAATGTGAGCCATCGTGCTCTTTTCCTTTGAAGTTGTGCAGTCCGAACGGATTGGCCGCAAACAGGCCGTAGGTTCGCACATGCCAATACGTTGGAAAACGAAAACTCGACGGGTGGTTCAGAATCGCCACGCCCGCCGTTTCGCCATCGACAGGACCGTAGTAATCGACCCAACTAGCGGCTGTTCCCCAAGCCGTTTTGTCCGTCTTGCCTTCGCTTGTCATGATGTGCCCGCCATCCTTGAGTTCCGTTCTCATGGAGCCCGCGACGCGAACTCCGAAGCAGCCTTCCTTCGTGTCGCCAAACTTGACGTCGCCGTAGGCCGCCTTGACGGTGATGTCGGCGTCGATCCATCTTGAGCTGTCATTGCCGGCAAACACGAATGAGCGATAGTCTTCGCACAGCTTCTTGCCATCGGGTCCGACCCAATCGTTGCGAGTTGCAATCACGCCCTTGTCGCCGCTGCTCACGTTGAGAAACTCGCGGTGCACGATTTCGCCATTGCCGCCCTGCTCATGCCAAAAGCTGATCCCGTTCACATCGCCATGGGTGAACCAAAACGATCGGTGGTGAATGTGGTCTTTCTTTTCCAATTTGCTCGGCTCACGCATCGGGTAGCCTCGAGTCATCTCTTTGCCGCTGGGGCCGTAGAGAGGCCACATGATTGGCTTGGCGCCCGACTTGACTCGGTAGGTCGTAAACGGCTTGCCGCCGATGCTGACGTTCAATTCCGTATCGCTCTTGCGATCGATTTGGACTTGCCCCGACGCGATGCGGAGCGAAGGGAGCAGGAGCAGAGCCCCAACAAGCAGAGCGGATAACTTGGCAATGGGCATGTCAGAGTTCCTTCAGATGGATTGGGTTGCCGGGCCATTATCCTAGTACGGGCGACAGCCCCTCTGCCAGTCCGCGCCCGATTTTCTTGCAACGCCGATGGGCTGGCGAGTCGGCGAAAGCGAGGGAACAGGCCCAACAGGGCGCAAGCCGTTTCGCCGCGTCCCAGCTTCAGAGACCGCCTGCAGCCGATCGCAGCCAAGTCGCGACTGGAAAGGGGCGGAGCTGCTACAGGTAGACCCGCTGGTTGTAGATATACCATTCGATGACGAGCACGCCGAAGCCAGCGAGCAGGATCCACTTCCAGAGTTCGAAGCGCGAGCGTTGCACGCCGGTCTTGCCGGTGACTTCGCTCTCACCGAGATCGATTTCATCGAGGGGAACAATGTTGCTTTCGCGAGTATCGAACAGGTTGACGGTGAATCGCTGCGAGACATCGTCGTCAGCCCCCTCGCGAACTTGATAGACGCCTAGCTCGTTCGTAAAGGTGTAGACGAACGCATTCTCGCCTTCGCGGCCGACGCTGGATTGGGCGCCGACCGGCGACTTGATGCGGACTTCATTGACGACCAGTCTGGAACGGACGAGGGCTGGTTCGCCAGGGGCGACGTTGAGCGACGACATCGAACCGCGCACGCCGCCAAGATACTTGATCATATTCATGACGAACAGCGGGAAGCTTCGGCGGATCTGCCAGTCGGTGTTATAGACAATCTCCCCGCTCTTATCGTTTGAGTACATCTCGAAGCCGACCACCAGGTCCTCGTATCCTTGCCGCGGGGCAATGGCCATCAGCAAACCGATATCGGCGTCGACCAGTCGGGAACTGCCGGCGGGGCAAGTGACCGCGTAGCAATCGGCGATGTTGACGTTCCCCATGTCCATCAGTTGAGTCACGGGGTGCGAGCGGTTACTGTCGATAACGATTCCGCGGGATTGCTTTTCCCCAAAACTCCACCCCTCGGAGGGCGGCTGCGCGCCTAAGAACACGGTATTGGCTTGCGGCATCTGTTTGGGTGAGTATCCATCGAAAATCACCAAGTCGAACGCGCCGGCCTGCGACTGCTGGTCGTACTTAGCCGCGAGCGACTCGTCCGCGGTAAGGTCTTTGGCGCTGATTCGCGATACTTCCGCGTATTTCTCGATGCCGCTGGTGCTGAGGGCCAGAGACAGCGCGGCGTTGAAGTCGGTGATCAGCAGTACCTTGGCTCTTCGAGGAAGATTCGCAGCGACAAACGCCTGGTTGTCGAGCATGAGATCGTCTTGGCGATCGATGACTAGTTTTAATTCGCCCTGATCGATGTCGTCCAGGTTGAACTGCAGGCTGGCTTGGCCGTCACCGGGCACGTTGAGTTCTTCGGCGTCCCGCAGTTCTCCGTCGATATAGAGCAGGACTTCCGCATCGGTGTCCTCGGCGCCGAAGTTATCGACTCGCGCGAACGCTTGAATCTGGTCGAGTTTCTCCGGATTGCGATCGATCCTGAACGAGCCAACCGCCAAGTTATCGGCTTCGGCTGACCCGATTGGATAAAACTCCGGCTCCAGATTCCCCAGAAAGAAGTTCTTGAACTTGGGGAACCGTCCATCGCTGTAGATGTAGAGCGTGGCGGGCATGGCCTGAGCCACTTGCGTGTCTCCCGGGTCATTGGCAGTGCGGCCTGGGTTGGCCAGTCCCGCGGCGTACCGCAACGCTTGTTCAATGTCGCTGCGGTGATTGGTCTGTTTGATAGCGTTCAGTTTTCTCAGCAACAGGTTCTGGTTGTCCGTGAACGGTTGTTCCACGTTGGCGTCATCGGACACGCTGATGATCATCGCCACATCACCAGAGTCCATTTCCTTAATCATCGCGGCGACTCTCCGCTTGGCCTCATCGAGTCGCGTCCCGTCAACGTCGGTGGCGCTCATGCTGGCCGAAGTATCGACGACGAAAATGGCCCGTTGATCCACACTGGCGGTCCCTTCCCAGCCGGGGCGTATCAAGCTGAGGATAATCAGCAGGATCAGCAACAGTTGAAGAAACAGCAGCAGATTCTGTCGCAGCCGTTGCCAAATCGAATTGACGTGCAAGTCCTCGACCGTGCGGGCCCAAAGGAAAGTGCTGGGAACCTCCAGCGGGAGCCGTTTCAGTTTGAGGAAGTAGAGCAAAACGATGGCTGGAGGAACGATCGCCAGCAGGCCCCATTGCCAGCCTGTGAGTGAATTCAGGACAGTCATCGAACGAGCCCTCGCTTTCGCAAATAGCTTGAGACGAGCTGTTCAATCGGCGTATCGGTTGGGGCCATCACGTACGACATGCCGCGGCGAGTGCAATAGTCTCGCGCGCCGTCGATGAAACTGGCCAGCGTACGCTTGTAGCGATCCAGCAGTGGTCGGCTGATGGTCACTTCAGCGACATCCGCGTCCTCGCAATCAATGAGTTTCAGGTCGCCTTGCACATCCGGATTCAGCTCCTCCGGCGAGAGTACATGGACGACATAGACGTCCATCTGTTGCGCGAGCAAATAGCGAAGGGCGTTTTCGTAGCCGCTCTTGTCCATCAGGTCGGTGATCAAAACAATGATGCCCTTCCCCGAATTTCGCAGGCAAAAGTCCTTAACTCCCTCACTCAAAGAGACGTTGACGCCCGTTTGCGCGTGGTCCAAGTAGTCGAGCATCCGCCACAGGCTGGCGCGACCTCGGAGGACTGGGGCAGGGTCGGCTGCCCCCGCGCCAAGCGTCTCAATTTTCACTCGGTCGGCGCGGCAGAGCCCGATGAATCCCAGCGAAGCCGCGATCTGTTTGGCGTAGAAAAACTTGGTCGGGTCGCCAAACTCCATCGACGCGCTGGCGTCCACCAAAGCGTAGAAGTGCAGATCTTCTTCTTCAAGGAACAGCTTCAAGAACAGCTTGTCGAGGCGAGCGTAGAGGTTCCAATCGATAAACCTTAAGTCGTCCCCGTGAACATACGTGCGAAAATCGGCAAACTCGACGCTCTGTCCTTTGCGGCGGCTGCGGCGTTCGCCTTTCATCCGCCCCCGAAATATCTTCCGGCTGATTAGCTCCATGCGTTCCAATTGAGCCAGCATGGCGGGCGAGAGGAGGCTTGAGGTCGAGTTCGTTTGTGATGTTGGTGCCGGCATTGCGTCGTCAGTTGTCGAGTGTGCGAACGTGCGAGTGACGTCAGTTGGTTGTTTCTCAGCGGCCGCGCTCAGTCAGCGACAACAGCGGCTACAGGAGCGTCGTCTGATTTCTCCGGGAGTTTTTCGAGGATGTCAAGCAGTACATGATCGGGTTCGACTCCTTCGGCTTGGGCGTCAAAATTGAGTATCACGCGATGCCTCAACGCGGGAAGATAGACTCTGCGGACGTCTTCGAAGCTGACGTTGTATCGCCCCTCCAGCAACGCGTGGACTTTGGCGGCCAGAGCAAGCGTTTGAGCTCCGCGCGGGCTGCTCCCCCAGCGCAAGTACTGCTCAGTAATCGGCAACGCAAACGGTCCGCCCGCGTGGGTCGCCATGACCAGCCGTACGATATAGTCCTGAACATGTTGGGCGAGTATCACCTCGCGAATAAGTTGCTGCCACTTGATGATTTCGGTTCCATCCATGACGGCCTCGGGAGTGATCGAAACGCCCTTCGTTGTGCGATCGACGATCGTGTTCAGCTGGTCTCGTCCTGAATAGCCGACGACCAGCTTGAAGAAGAACCGGTCCAACTGAGCTTCGGGCAGCGGATAAGTTCCCTCTTGTTCGATCGGGTTTTGAGTCGCCATGACGAAGAACGGTTTGCCTAGGTCGAACCGTTGGCCGGCTACCGTGACAGTGCCTTCTTGCATTGTCTCAAGCATCGCGGACTGAGTTTTTGGCGTTGCTCGGTTGATTTCGTCGGCCAGTAAGATCTGCGTAAAGATGGGGCCTTTTTGGAATTCGAAGACCCGTTTGCCCTCGGCCGTCTCCATCACCATGTTGGTTCCCAAGATGTCGGCCGGCATCAGGTCCGGCGTGAATTGAATTCGATTGAAATCCAAGTTCAGCGTTTGTGCGAGAGTGCGAATCAGCAAAGTCTTTCCCAAACCCGGCACGCCTTCCAACAGGCAATGGCCGCCGACGAACAGGCACGTCAAGACGCCGTGCACGACCTCATCGTGGCCCACAATGACTCGGCCAATTTGCTCTCGCAAGGCGTTGTATCGCGCGCGGAACTCGTCTGTCTGCTGCTGCATGGACTCGCCTATGCTCATCGGTATTCCTCGGTGCTTAGTTGGGGGCGTAGTGGTGACGGCGTCGCGTCCTGTTTGAGTGCAAGTTTGCAGTGACAACACCGCCGCATTGAATTGAAAACTCTGAATTGAAAACTCTCTGGTTTGCTCAAACAAATGAGCGCTAATTGTGTCAGCGTTAACGAGACGGCCTCTATTTGCCTCCCTGGCGATCCTTGAAGGCTCTCTTCTTCGCCTCCATTAGCCGCGAAGTGTATGACTCGTCACGCTCGGCGTCGTCGGGCGTCGCCTCCTGCTGCGGCCTGGGCGGACCTTCAGGCTGGGCGGCCGATGTGACTTGGTCAAGCACTTCAGCCAAGTCGGGTTGGGCCGAATCATCGTCGACTTGCGGTTCAAATCGCGCTGCCGCCCGCCTCTCGTCAATCTCGCCGGCGACGGCCTGTTTGCGATTGCGCAGTCGCTGCAGACTTGCCTCGACATTCCCTTCAATTTCCTTTCGGAGGACCCGCTGCTTGACCCAATTGACTCCCGGTTCAATCCAATCGTAACCGACGGCCACGCGGCGGACGAAGACGTCGGCAAAGAAGATGCCGGCGCACAGCATGAGAAAAAGCGGCCAGACGTTCTGGCTGCTGATGGCGTGCCTAAGCGTGTCGCGAAACGTATCGACTTCCTTTTCGCCGATCGGCGTTGCGTCGCTGAGGCCGCCTTCGATCAAGGCGCCCTTTCGTCCACCCGCGGGTGTCATCGCGGTCAGCGTCTGCATCAAAGCCAGATTGGCTTCGCGGTCGCGAAATTCAGCCGAGTACGGGACGGTCACACCGGTCAGGATTGGAGCTCGCGGACGCATCTTTCCGTTCTCGTCGGTCTCGGTCCCAGGATTCACGGTCACAAAGAAGCTGCCTGATCCCTCCGCTACGAACTCGCCTTCGTAACGCCCTGGAGCGACTTGATTGACCTTGAAATCGAACCCCTTCAAATCGGGACCGACTGCCGACGCGTCCATTCTGAGGAAGTTAATGAAGTCATCCTCGTTGTTGAGTGCGGTAATCACGACCTTGACCTTGCCGTCCTTTGTCTCCGTGACGACATTGAACTTGCCGGAGTCGTCGACTGGCCGCATGCCCCAGCGGACCAGTTGCACGAAGAATCGGTCGTAGTCCTCCCACTGAGTCCAGGCGTTCGCCCAGCGGTGGCCGGCGTCCGAAGTGAAGATCGCAGTGCGTCCCAAGCCATATGTCCAGCTGGCCAGAATTGTGTTGTTGGTGTTGCCCTTGTCGGCCGGCTTGGGCGAGACGATCGACTGCTCGACCAGTTCGCTGTTCTTTCGGGTTGTGAGTACGAACCCCGAGATCGGCGGCAGCTCAAAGCCCGAGGCGAAGTCGTGCATTTCGTGGTCGTAGACCACAATCGGACGCACGCCGCCCGCGGGCTCATAGACGAGCGGCCTCGCTACACGCCGGGCTTCACGTTGATAGATCTTCGGAAGCGCTTTGGGGTTGCTGACAACATAGAACTTTCCGCCCGTTGCCGTTGCGATTCCCTGCATCGGACCGCTACTTGGCGTGCCATGGCTGCCAACCGCGACGGTGCTGATTTGGACGCCCGCCTTCTTGTAGGCGCTAATCGTCGCGGCGCGGGGCGGCGACGGATCGCCGTCGCTGATGATGATCATGTGCTTGACCGACGCGTTCGTGCGACGAAACTCGGCTAAAGCCATCGCCATCGCCGGTTCAAACTGCGGCATGTCGCCGGGCGTCATTCGGCTCAAACGCCCAATCATGCTCTTGCGGCGTTGGCCAACACGGATCAACCCTCGGTTGCCAGCCATCCAAAGCCACTGATCGCGTCCCGTTGTGTTCCCCCAATGCACCAACCCACAGTAGTCCATCGGGCCCAACGCCTTGAGTGCTTCCTGGCCGATCACCTTTTGCCAGTAGTTGCCTTGAGCCATTTCGGATGCGTGCATCATCATGACCAACGCGCCTACCGCCTGAACTTTGGCGTTCTTGATTTGAAAATCGACCGGCATCGCTTTTTCCAACTCGGTGTTGGCCCAGCCGCCGGCCCCAAAACTGGCGTCCCCGCCCAGCATGATTAAGCCGCATCCCAACTGTTGCGTGTTGCGGACGAGCATTTGTATCTGGGCGTCGGTGAAGTTGGTAATCGTCTTCTGGTCTTCTCCGCTGCTGCGAGGGACGTTCGCCAAGATGACGCAGTCGTACGCTTGCAGTTCCGCAAGGCTGCTGAAGAGGTCGTCACTGCCCATTATCGAAACTTCGATATTGTTAGCCCGCAACCGTTCCACAAAGAAATCGTAATCGCCGGCGCTGTCCCAATTCTCAATCAGCAGCACTCGGCCTTTGCCTTTGACATGGGTGAATGCCGTGGCCGTGTTGTTCTGTTTCATCAGATCATCGCGAGGATCGTCGGGACTGAACACAGCGCTGTAGGTGTAGACAGCTGGCTGATCGATCGTGTGGTCGAAAGAGAAGACGTTCTTGCCAGGCTTGAGCGTCACCACCGGCTCGTCGAGCAGTTCTTGTTGTGGGCCGACCTTTCGCTGAATCGTCAGCTTGCCCTTAACCGGGGTGTCCGAATGATTGCTGACCACAACCCTTGCCGCGACCGGCTGGCCGCGGCGCATGTCGGGCGGCAAGGCAACCTTCTCGACGACCACTTCGCCGAAATTCTCCAGCGTGACCGGAATCACGTCGATGCCGATGCCTGCGTCCCGCAAAGCCGGCGCGATGCTCCGCGCATTGCCAATGTTCTCATTGCCGTCGGTGACAATGACGACTCGCTTGGCGCTGTCTTCTGGGAAGGATGCCTGAGCCAGCTTCAAAGCGCCGGCCAAATTGGTCGCGTCCGGATCGAACAACTCGCGATTGCTGACCACATTGATCAATGGAATGTCGAATTCAAAAGGGGGAACCTCGATCAACGCGTCGCGGCCAAACACAATCACGCCCGCTCGGTCGCCGCGTTCGGCGTTGCGGTGTCCCGCCACTTCGGTCACCACATAATTCAACATCGCGTGCCGCTTCGCCAGCGGAATGCTCTGCGACTGGTCCAGCAGGTACATGACGGTGACTTTTTGGCTCGTCTTACGCAGCTGAACTTCCGCCAGGGCGAAGACCACTGTGGCCACGACCGCCGATCGCAAGGCCAGAGCGATCCAACGCCGGTGCTTGCCCAACCCAGCGAGGCTTCGATAACTGAACCACCAAAGCAGCGGGATCGAGAGCAACAGCAGCAGGTACCACGGCTCATTGAAGGACAAATCCGAGTTGGGCATCCAAAGCGAGAATGCGGCGTAGAGCACCCCCGTAAGCAAAGCTGCTCCGCACAAAGAGAACAGCCACCGTTTGATACCGCTCCAGCCCTCAAGGGCCAGAAAGAAGAAGTAGAAGAACACAGGCAAGGAGGTGGCGATCAGCAATTGCCAAAGTGAAAATCCGGTGGGGAAATCCATTGTCTCTCTCGCTAACGATCGGGCCAGATAGGATTAGTGAACACGCCTACCGACAGGCAAAACGGCTTAGGCAGCAGAGCGAGCTGCGATTTGTAAACGCTCTCCCAAACCGACTACAAACGAAAACGCTGAACACGGTGGTTGTAAGTGTCGAGCACATGAATGCGGCCACGCTGGTCTGTCACCACGGCCCACGGTTGCTGCAGTTCACCCTCGCCTCGGCCGGCCGCACCCCAAATTCCCAACGGCTCTCCCTGCGGCGAGAACTTCTGGATGCGGTGATTGCCGAACTCGGCGACAAGCAAGTTGCCTTCAAGGTCAAAAACTAAGTCGTAGGGGTAACGCATTTGGCCGACGCCCGTTCCTTCTTCGCCCCACATGCCGACTAGCTTGGGCTGATTGTCGCGAATCTCGAAAATCTGAATTCGATGATTGCAGGAATCGGCAACCCAAATGCGATCGCGGTTGTCGACCGCCAGACTGTTCGGACGCACGAACTGCATTTCATCCGAACCGTTGACTCCCCATTGGCAGAGGAAGTCGCCGCCGGCTGAGAACATCTGGATTCGGTCGTGCTCCCCGTATTCGGCGACGAAAATATTACCTCGTGAATCTTCCACCGCATCCGTCACGAAATTGAACTCGCCGGGGCCGTGCCCGCAAACGCCGCCGATGGTTCGGTCCTTCAAACGTTTGCCCAGTTTGGTGTAGACCAGTACGCGAAAGTAATGCGTGTCAGCCACCAGGACATTGCCCTCGTGATCGATCGAAAGACCAGACGGTTTCCCATTCTCGATCGTCGGCGTGCGCCACCCTCGCAGGTAGTCGCCCTCTGCGGTGAACACCTGAATGCGCCCTGTCATATCAACAATGTAGAGGTTGTCATCGCGATCGATGGCCATCGCCCTGGGCTTCTTGAACTTGGCTTTGGTGACGCCCAAGCCGCCCCAGATTGCTTCGACAGCCCCCGTCGCCTCGGCATCCCCGGCAGGGACGCAGCCCGAAAGGCAGATCATCGCCGTCATCAACAGCATCAGAATCGAGAGTGTTTGGAGGCGGTGCATGAACGGTGGCGAATCTTCGCAGTTACAGATCTGGAGAGGGTTTAGCGCGAAAACGAAAAAACCAAAACTCGCTCTGATTATTGTAGGGACTGGGCGCTTAAGCAAGAAGTGTTCGCCCGAAAATGGACATTCCCCGGCTGCTCGACCGCCCCTTGACCACAGTGCGTAAGGACTACTATAGTAAGGCATTACGCACATTCTAGCGTTTCCAACAAGCAACGCGCCGTCGATTTCATTTGTCGCGGTTTTCGATCTATTCATCGGCCCGCGCAGTCTCAATCGTTGGCGATCTGGCTTCATCTCATTTTCCACAGTTGCCTCCTCACGTGAAAGTCGCCCTATGGCCCCGGTGGTGATCGACGTCCAAAACGCCGACGATAACCGTGACATCGTGCACCGCGCTGTGGAGACGCTTGCCGCAGGCAAGATCGTCGCCTTCCCGACTGAAACGGTGTACGGATTGGCCGCCAGCGCCCATTCAACCCAGGCTGTTCAACACTTGAGCGAACTGAAAGAGCGAGGGGAGAACGAACCCTTCACTTTGGCGGTAAAGAGTTCGGACGCGGCGCTCGACTACGTGCCCAGCATCTCCACCTTGGGCCGCAGATTCGCGCGGCGATGTTGGCCAGGTCCAATCACTCTGGTGTTGGACAACGGCCATCCCGAGAGTTTGCTTGGCAGGTTTTCGCCGACGGTGCAAAACGCGATCTCGCCGAACGCCACAATTGGCCTGCGGGTTCCGGCCCATCAATTGATTTTGGACGCCCTGCGACTCTCGGCTAGTCCAGTTGTGCTGACAAGCGCCAACCGTTCGGGGCAAGCAGATTCGCTCAGTGCAAGCGATATCGTCACCGCTTTCCCCGACGAAGACATGCTCATTTTGGACGACGGTCCAAGTCGATTTGGGCAGCCGAGCTCGGTGGTGCAAGTCGAACACAATCGTTGGCGTCTGTTGCGAGAGGGCGTGCTCAACGAAACTCGTATGAAGTGGTTCGCCAACGGCCTTGTCGTGTTCGTCTGCACCGGCAACACCTGCCGCAGCCCGATGGCCGAAGCGCTGTTCCGAAAGCGAGCGGCCGAGCGAGTTGGATGTGTAGCGGACGACCTCGAGGAAAACGGAGTGATGGTGCTTTCAGCAGGAATCGCCGCCATGCAGGGCGGCCGCTCGTCACCCGAAGCAGTGGACGTGATGGCCGCGAGGAAGATCGACATTTCAAAGCACTCCAGCCAGCCGTTGTCTGAGCAACTCGTTCGCTTCGCGGATTTGATTCTCACAATGACTCAGGGGCATCGCCATGCGATCGTCAGCCGCTGGCCGGAGGTTGCATCGAGAGTCTCGGTCCTTTGCCGCGATGGAGCGGACGTGGCCGATCCGATTGGCGGTCCACTAGAACTCTACGGTCAATGCGCCAATCAGATCGATGCGGAACTCGATGGTTGGCTCAACGACCTCAAACTGGATGATCTACCATCCTTGTGGAAAGAGGAATAACAATGCGGATCGCGCTTGGCAGCGACCATCGAGGCGCCAGTGTCAAATCAAGGTTGATGCCGATGCTGCAGCAATGGGGTCATGAAGTGAGCGATGTCGGCAGTTTCGACGATCAAAGCGTCGACTACCCCGACTACGCATTGCTCGTGGCCAACGACGTCGCAGAGGGGAAAGTCGACCGAGGGATTCTGGTCTGCGGCACCGGCATCGGTATGGCTATCACAGCCAACAAAGTGGCCGGCGTAAGGGCGACCACGTGCAATGACGAAGTGACGGCGGAAATGTGCCGACGCCACAACGATGTGAATGTCCTCTGCCTCTCCGGCGATCTGTTGGGCGAACGTTCGCTCGACAACATGATTCGAACTTGGCTGGAAACCGAGTTCGAAGGCGGCCGCCACGCTCGTCGAATCGACAAGATCAGTCAGATTGAGTCGTCCGCGTAGAGTGCTCCGATATCTCGCGCCACGGCTCGGACGAAAGCCAAGAGCCGAATTCCTCCGCAAGAGGTTGCAATCGAACCTCACGCTTGATCACGTTGTGGATGCTTGCCTCGAAGAAACTCAATCTTCGCCCATCGCAACTCTCCCCAATGTCGAGCCGCCACCCAGCACGGCACTTGGTCGCATGGTTGGCGAGCCACTATTCGACCGCTAGTCGCAGAGACGTCGCGACCACGCTCAGCGAGCCAACGCCCGCCGTTCAACCGAGTTTCAGAATCGCCTCACCGCCATCCGCCGTCACGCTCAACACCACCCAAATTAACGAAATGACCACATACCACGGCTGAGGGCCTTTCCCTCTGGGACATGGTGTTCGGTCGTCCCCCTCTGTGCCGAGGTAGGAGTCCCGCGCGGTCGGTCCGTTCGCTGGGATCCGTGCCGGGGCGCCGGGGCACAGGCCCTTCGCGACCGGACTCCACGAGAACGCCCAAGAAACGGAAGGTCAACGCCTACGGCGTTGGGCCGAAGAAGGCCACGACGCCCAAGTGAATTCGGTCGGTGTTGGACGATCGGGCAGGCGACACGTTGTTGAAACCGTGACCGTAGTCGAGTCGAACGGACAGCCGATCGTTGATCGAGTATCGCATGCCGACGCCCGCACTAATGAGAAACTCCTGCTGATCCTCGCCCGCGTAGGGATGCAAGACATAACTGTCGCCTGCATCGACGAAACCAAAGAACCGCAGACTGCTGGGATGGCATTCGGTGCCGCCATCGAACGGTTGAGGGCCGAGTTCCAGACTGGCCAGCCAACCGGCGTCGCCGTTGAGCGTGCGTTGGTCGTACCCGCGGATCGTGTCGTAGCCGCCGAAGCCCAACGTCTCGCTGAACAGTAACCGTTCGCTCGCGACTTGTCCCGCAAATCGACCGGTGAGCTGCCAGCAGTTGGGCATCATCCGGAGGAAGTCAACACGGAGACGATCATACACAAAGTCGGGCGAGGTACCTGCGCGAACCGTGTTAAACGCCACCTGGGTGTTGCCGGGGGAAAACTGGGGGCCGGGGCCCACGAACAGGTCATTGTTCACACGGAAGTAATCGCCGTTGCAGAAGAACCGCAAGTGGTGATAGCCAAGTCGAAGCGTGACGAGCTCCGCACTGCTGGCGAACGCCAAGGCGCCCCCAAATTCGACATTCGTATTGGTGCTCTTAAAGTCGAATCCAAGCGAAACACTCTCTTGCTCGTACGGGTCGTCGATCAATTTTCGGTTTAGGGCAAAACCAGCCTGCCAGCTCTCGCCGTTCTGATTCGCACCGACAGCGATAATCGGGTCGACCGCGGCCCAGCTTCCGTAGGCATCCCACGACCAGCGATGGTCGAGATCGACGCTATAGAACAACGAATGCGCCAACAGGCGGTGAAAGTCGTCGTCCACAGTCGACTGAAAACTCAACATGCCATCCTGGCGAAATGGGTTTCCCACGACCAGCCCGGCGTTGATGCGTTCCAACTTCAAGTTCTTCACGCCGGTGTCTTCGTAGCCCAGATAAGCGCGCAGCGGAAGTACATCGTGCACATCGAAGATCACATCCGTCGTGCCGTCGAGGTCTCCCGGTTCCAAGTCAAGCGTCACACGTCGGAATGGCGAGTTGTTAAGCCGACGGAGATCTTCGTTCAATGACCATTCGTAGAGCCGATTGCCGGCCTGCGTGCACCAGATGTGATGAGCCAGGGTGCGAGGGTCCGTCCAGCACCCGTCAGAAACGATCACCTGGCCAATACGCGCTTCTTGCACGACGATCTGCACTGTAACGGTACTGCCAGCGACCCTCGTGCTCTTCGAGAGCCTCAATCTGCCCGAGGCTACGGGCCTTGCCGGCCGTCCATCCTGCGGCTACTTTCGAGATTGGCACGAGTGCCCCATTTACCCAGACCGGCGTATCAGCGAGGAAGCATAGCGCTTTGGGTTCGGGGTGGTCCACGTTGCTGGCCTTCCTTGATTTCCCCGGTCCTGTATCGAACGTCACAGCGTCACCGACTACCGGGTGATAACCCGCTGCAGTGTCGTGGGGAATCCGAAACACGTAGATAACATTTGAACCGTCATCCACGCGCACTATCTTACCGAACGTTTCGGCCTTGTTGATGACGATCACCTCTCCTGTCGCCGCCAGTACTGATGTGGTCAGGAACGCGGAAACCGCGAACACACACGCTGCTGCCAACAAGGGCCTTTTTCATTGTGATGTCTCCGGCTAGGTTTGGAAACGATGCCTAAGTTGTCAGGAATCTCGTGTAGGAATCTCGAGCCTGTCCTCAGTTGGGACCGCCATTTCTGTCCTATGCCTCCTATTTTACCATGCCCCCTTTGGGACTCGAAGGGAATTCTTCGCCGGGGCGCAGCTATGGCAAAAGTGGATCAGGCTGAGGGAGGACTTCTGGGCTCAGAGTTCAAGTGAAATCGAATGCCGGTTCTTCGACACGACCTCTTGCCGCTCGATTGCGAGCATTGTTTGGACTGCGCAACGCCCGGCTAGCTGTTCTTACGGTCGCCGTGGCATTTGGCGGGGGTAGGGAGGGACTTGTTTGGGCGGCGGCGAACAGCAATTATCTTTGGACCAAGCCAGGCGATTGGCGTCGCTCGCGTAATACCTCAGCCAAACGTCCATGTCGTCCTCTTCATCCAGGCAATGCCAATGCAGGAAGTTCCTGGGTAGTTCGATCTTCTTTTCCGGCGACGGCAGAATGTCGCGGAAGATCACGCAGTAGAGCTCGCGGTCGCTCAGATGATCGGTGAAATCAATCACCACGCGGTGGTCGTAGAGCCTGTTGATCGTTTCCCAAAGGCGAACGTGCAGCGAAGCATCGTCCAGAGAGTCGGGCGAGGGGAGCACCAGCTCCGGCGAGAACCACTGCCCAACGGGGAGAATCGGGGCTCGCTCCCACGCCAGCATGGACTCGAGAAACTCATTCTCTTTCGACGTTGGCATGCGGTTTACATTGACCAACGCCACCGATTCATCGAGGTAGGGTTCGAGTGCGTCACGCAAAACGGCGTTCCGCATTAGCTGTTCGACATCGTCTGGATTGGGCATGGGCGTGGCGTCGTGCAATGAGGTCGTTCCTGGCTGCTTCGTAACATCAGTTTTGACTCTACCAACAAACCCCCGTCTCGCAATGCTCGAATCCGGCCCGCCCCAGCCAAAAACTAGATCCTGGGGTTGTCTCCACGACATGATCCCTACGACCGTGAATCTTTGAATCGTCACAGCCCTCGCAATCAGCCTGTTTTTTCAGGTCCGCGCCGTTGAACAGGGGGTTTTCCTCAAGCCGGCGGCGGTCAAATGGCGATGCTGGCGAGTCCTACCGGCTGCGGTCGGCGGGTGGGGCCTCGCCCCCGCTGAATAACCAGTCTCGATGCCGCAGGAACACGAAGATGATAAGATCAGATCGCCTGAGAAATGGGCAGATTTAGGCCGCGCTGACGGTCAATAACCGTGGTGTGGGAAAACAACCATCGAGGGAGCCGCCGGAGCGATGCGAGAACAGAATCGACGCGTTTGTAGCTTGATCCTTGCCTTCTTGACGCTGGCAGCCGTTTGGCCGCCGGGATCGAGCAGGGCTCAGGACGCGGGCAAACCCAAACCACGGACGAGCTATTTCGGTCGCCGTATTGCCCAAACAATGCACTTCAGCGGAGCTGGGTGGCTGATTCGAGAGACTCGCGAGCGTGAGGAACGCAGTTCGCACATGTTGAAGGAACTTCAGATCAAGCCGGGCATGAACATCTGCGACATGGGCTGCGGAAACGGCTATCACACGCTGCGACTGGCTGAACTGACTGGCGAGATGGGACAGGTGTTCGGCGTCGACGCGCAACCGGAGATGCTCGTCATGCTGCGTGAGCGAGCTGAAAAGGCCGGTATCGAAAACATCTCGCCCATTCTTGGTTCATTCCACGATCCCCGCCTGCCCGCCGGTCAGATCGACATGATCTTGCTGGTCGATGTCTATCACGAGTTCTCTTTCCCCGAGCGAATGTTGGCGGCGATGCGGCGATCGCTCAAGCCGACTGGCGTGATCGTGTTGGTGGAGTACCGCGAGGAGGACAAGGAAGTTCCGATTAAGCCGCTGCACAAAATGAGCAAGAGGCAGATCATGAAGGAACTCACGCCCAACGGATTCAGGCTGGTTCGGGAATACGACGAGTTGCCTTGGCAACACTTGATGTTCTTTGGCAAACACGAGCCGAAAAAGAGCCAGCCAGAGAAGAGCCAGCCATGAGCGACCAGCATCACCTTTAGACGCGGATCTCTTGGCGGAAGGACTTGATCAAACGCTTGGTCAGCGGACCGGGCGCGCCGTCCCCAATGGCTCGCTGGTCGACCTTCACGACCGGGATGACTTCGGCGGCGCTGCCTGTCAAGAAGCATTCGTCGGCCACGTAAACGTCGTGCCTTGTCATTGCGATTTCTCGGACTTGCACGCCGTCATTGACGGCCAGTTGCATGACCACGGCGCGAGTAACTCCGCTCAAGATGCCCGCGTCAATCGGCGGCGTGCAAAGCACTCCGTCTCGCACGACGAAGATGTTGTCGCCGGTGCATTCCGCCACTTCGCCTTTGTGGTTGAGCATCAGCGCCTCGACGCAGCCGGCTTGAAGTCCCTCGAGTTTGGCCAGAATGTTGTTGAGGTAGTTGAGTGACTTGATGCGGGGGTTCAGGGCTGCTGGGTGGTTGCGAATCGTGCTGGCGGTGACAATCTCCAAGCCGTTTTCGTAGAACTCGGGCGGATACAAAGTGATGTGGTCTGCGATGATGATAACTTGCGGGTCGCTGGTCTTGTTGGGGTCCAAGCCGAGCGTTCCGGCGCCGCGGGTGACCAGCAGACGAACATAGCCGTCATCGATCTTGTTGGCGGCTAGGGTCGAATTCACGTCCGCCGCCATTTGTTCCATGGAGATCGGTATCTCCAGGCAAATCGCTTTGGCCGAGTCATAGAGTCGTTCGAGATGTTCGTTCAGGCGGAAGACCTTGCCGCTGTAACTGCGGAGGCCTTCGAAGACACCATCGCCGTACAGCAAACCATGGTCATAGACGCTTACCTTGGCGTCCTCCTTGTTGAACAGCTCGCCGTTGATGTAGACCTGGACGGACATGCTTGTTTCCGCTGATTATCTTGTTGCCGTTGGAATGGGTTCGCCAGTTTCAGCTATCGTTTGACGTGTTGTTCCCTCAGGACGGTTCGTGACCAGGCTCGACTTGACCGTTTGTCAAAGTCACCACATGGTGGGCCTTTTGGGCAATGGAAATGTCGTGGGTGACCATGACTATAGTGAGGCTTTGCTCGGCGTTCAAGGTTCGCAGTATATCAAGAATACCGCGGCCCGTTTTTTCATCGAGATTTCCCGTCGGTTCGTCCGCGAGCAACAATTGCGGGTTCGCCATGAGAGCCCGAGCGATCGCGGTTCGCTGCATCTCGCCGCCCGAGAGCTGGTTGGGCTTGTGTTTGAGTCGATGCGACAGTCCGACTTGATTCAACAGGTGTTTCGCCCGTTCGATGTATTTGCGTCGATTCAGCCAGTAGCGAATCATCCCGTCGCCAATCATTCGAGGGACGAGTACGTTTTCCAACATCGTGAGTTCGGGCAGCAAATGATAGAACTGAAAGATCATCCCAAATTGGCGATTGCGAAGCGCCTCTTTTCGGGCCGACGGCAGGTTGTCTATGCGGTTGCCGTCAAAGTGAATCTCACCCTTGTCCGGCGCATCGAGTGTGCCGAGCAAATGCAAGAGCGTGCTTTTTCCAGACCCGCTTTGCCCCAGAATGACGGTGAACTGGTTCAAAGGGACGTCCATATTGACGCCTTTGAGCACTTCAATTTCGTGTTTTCCCTTGTAGAAAGACTTGTAGAGATCATGGGCCGCCAGGACCGAAGGCGCCTGGACGGGATGGGACGATTCGCCGCCCAGTCGGCCGGCAATTTCGCGCCGCAGGGGCTGGGCCGCGTCCACGACCGCCTCGCCTGAATCGGCCGAGGCCGAGGCCGATTCGACGGTTTCGCCGACGGTCTGATCCGGGTAGTGGTAACGCAGATGGGTCTCGCCCGGCGTCGCGTCGGCGCGTCGGCGGATCGGAGAGGCAAGTTGTCGGAAACCGCTATTCATATCGCAACGCCTCCACTGGGTGTAATCGAGCCGCACGAATGGCGGGAAGAATGCTGGCGATCACGGCGATCAAGACGGCGCCAATCACCACGCCGACGACGGCGAGCGGGTTCACCAGAGTTGGGATTTCCAGAAAGTAATAGACCGTCGGATCGAACACTTCACGACCCGTCAATACCTCGAGAAACTGAGCGATCCTATTGATGTGCCTGACGAAGATCAGGCCCAAGACCGCGCCCACGCACGAGCCCACAGCGCCGAGTGACAGCCCGTAACTCATGAAGATGCTCATCACGCCTCGACTCGGCGCGCCCAAAGCCTTGAGCACGCCGATGTCTCGCGTCTTCTCGACCACAATCATGAAGAATGTGGCGAGGATGCCGAATCCCGCGACCGCGATGATTAGAAACAACAACAGGTTAAGAATTGTGGTTTCCAATTGCACCGCCGCCAGCAACGGCCCTTGCATGTCCCGCCAAGTCTGGATCCGGAAAGGATAGTCGCTCGACGGCGGAAAACGCTTAAGCAGTTTCTGTTTCACGCCGTATAGGCTTGCCGAAGGTTTGAGTTTCAGCTGAATGGACGTGACCGCCCGCGAGCCGTTCTGCACCATGCCGCGAAGGTCTTGCAATTTCGACAGAGGGACGAAAGCAAAGCTGGAGTCATACTCGCTCATCTTGCTTTCGTAGAAATCGGTCACCGTGAACCAGTCGCTTTCCATTTCCGGCGGCATGCCGACGGTCAAGACAGAGACTTGGATGTCTTCGCCAGGTCGAACGAGGAAGTAGTCCATCACATTTCCCTCGGCGTCGCGATCTCGAA
>CAZWOU010000066.1:22518-32105 GCA_964635375.1 uncultured Pirellulaceae bacterium
ATGGCCACGCCTAAGATGATCCCGTCGTGTTGGTCCTTGGCCGGGTCGAAATGCTGGGCGGATTCTGTGGCCCCATAGGGGTCTGGCGGAGGCGCTCCGGGCGCGATTCGATTCGCTGCGGCGACGGCGCCTTGCCCGGCAAGTCGATCGCGCTGCTCTTGCATCGTCTTGGCGATCGCCGTCTTGTACTGGCGCCACTCCCAGCCCGATTTTGGCAGCCGCTTGCTCCAGCCGCCTGGCCTGAGATCAAACACGTTTGCTCCCGACTTGCGATTCTCCGGGTGCAGCAAGTACTGCGAGAAATCGCTCACGTCCGAGTAGGTCGCGCTGTCCACGCCGATCAACGTAATGTGGTGCGGCACGAACCGCTCGCCCACGCGGAAGACGACCATTGCCGGTACGTGCACCGCTGCCGTGATGCCCTCCAGATCATCCCCCACGACCTCGCGAATCGCGGTCATGTGGGCGTCCACATCCGGAACGCCAGAATGGGTTCGAGCCTCAAAGACAATGTCGGAGAGGATCCCGTTGAGTCGGTGTTCCATCTCCTGTTTGAAGCCGGCCATCACGCTGTTGACGATCACCAAGGTGGCGACGCCCAATGTGACGCTGACGATCGACGCCAGGGCGATATAGCGAGTGCGAAGATAACGCCAAGCCAAGAGAAACTTGTACATAGCTCGTTCCTTGAGCGGTAGGACTCAATCATCCTGATTGAGCAATTGCGTTGCGATTGTGGCGGCGTGGTTGCGCCGCCGACAGTTCATTGTTCTCGAATTCTCACGATCCCTGCGTTTCCGGTCGCAGCAAGGGAAACAGGATGACGTCGCGAATCGAAGGTGACTCGGTCAACAACATCACCATGCGATCGATGCCGATCCCAAGCCCGCCTGCCGGCGGCATGCCGTGCCGCAACGCGCGAATAAAGTCATGGTCCATCTTGGCCATCGAGTCTTCGTCCGATAGGCCCTGCAGTTGGGTTCGAAACAGTTCTTCTTGCAAGTCGGGGTCGTTCAACTCCGTATATGCGTTGGCGATCTCCATTCCCTCGACAAACAGCTCGAATCGTTCGGCGACTTGCGGGTTGTCGCTCTTTCGCTTGGTGAGCGGACAGATGCTGGCCGGGTAGTCGATCACGAACACTGGGCCAACCAGGTTATCCTCGACCTTCTCTTCAAAGATCTCGTTGATCACAACGTCCGGATGGCGGTTGGCGGTTTCAATTCCCAGCGACTTGGCAAGCGCCTCGACACCGGCCGCATCAGCCGAGTCGACGCCCGCGTGTTCTGTGAAAAGTTCGGCGTAAGTTCGGCGAGCAAACGGGGCGGTGAAATCGATCGTCTTCTCGCCCCAAGCCCTCTCGCGGCCGCCGCCGCACGCGTCCAGCCCGTTCAGAAAGATCTTCTCCGTCAACTCCATCATCGTCCGATAGTCGCCGTAGGCCTGGTAACACTCCAACATCGTGAATTCAGGGTTGTGCCGTGGGCTGATGCCTTCGTTTCGATAGACGCGGCCAAGCTCAAAGACACGCTCCATGCCGCCGACCATCAGTCGTTTGAGATGAAGCTCCAAAGCGATTCGCAGATGAAGTTCAATCCCAAGCGCATTGTGATTGGTGATAAAGGGCCTCGCAGCGGCTCCGCCTGCGATGGAATGCAGAGTCGGCCCTTCGATTTCGCTGAACCGTTCGTCTCGCAGAGTCTGCCGAACGGAGTCCACGATTCGAGTCCGATTCAGAAACCGTTCGAGCACCCCGTCGTTATAGGCCAGGTCAACATAGCGCCGCCGTTGCCGAAGTTCGGGATCGGTCATCCCCACATGCTTGGCTGGAGGCGGCTCAAGCGCCTTGCAAAGAAAGTGCACCTCGCTCGCGAAAATCGTCAACTCGCCCGTGTTGGTGAAGCCGAGCATGCCATCGACGCCGATCAGATCGCCCAGATCAAACGTCTCCTTGGCAAGTTCAAAGTTCTCGTCGCCGACTTGCTTCTTGCCGACGAACAACTGAATCTCGCCAGTCCAGTCCTTGATGTTGACGAAGATTAACTTTCCCGTTGGACGGCTGAGCATGATGCGGCCAGCGGCGCGCACGGTTGGCCCGCTGATCTCGCCTCGGCCCTGTTCCGATTTCCACTGCCGAAAATCAAAGCCCTCCGCTCGCAAATCGGGGAGTTTGATCTCTTCGCCAGACTCCAAGCGATAACAAACCTGGTCGACCAATTCGCGAATGTCGCCCAGGAATGCGCGGTCGTCAAAGCGATGCCCGTAGGGGTCTATGCCTCGATCTTGCAGGCGTTTTAGTTTCGCGCGGCGAGCCGCTCGCAACTCACCTGGATCTTGCGTTTCGTTTGTTTCGTGCTCGGTCATGAAGAATAGGGCGCCGCGTAGTAAAGTTAGGAATCGCAACATTTTAGTGAGGCTCGACCGACCGTCAATGTCAGTCACCGGCAGAAAAGGCGACGGATGCCAGCAATGCTATCGCTCGCCTCGCTGTGCAGCGGATAACCGTGTTGGGGAAATCGCGGCGCCCATTGGGGCCCTGCTCGGCTGAGTTCGCTGGACGGCGCCGAGTCAGGGTCTCACGTTCTTTGCCTCTTGAAATCGCTTGATCCGCTCGGCCACGCCGGGGATGACTCTGCTCGCGTTCTGGTGGTAAATCTGGCCAAGTACGGCGTCGGGCAAGCCGACGCCGTGGATGTTCCAGAGCCCTTGTGGGGGAAATGGTTTCTCCGAATAGGGGAAGTTTTCGTCGAACGTCTCCAGGAAACGCCAATACAACTTGACTCGCGTTTCCGGCCAGGGCCCGTCCGTGCCAAAGAGAAAACGGTCCGAATACCGGAGGATGAACTTTCTCGCCGAGAAGGGCTGGCGACCGAGTTCGCCGATCCTCGAGGCGGGTTCAACGTACAGGTTGGGGTACTTGTCGAGCCAGGCGGACACCTCTGCCAGGTCCTCGGAATTGTTGGCCACGTGGGCGCCGATGAACGTGGTTGAAGGGTGTTTTTCGATGACTCGATTGCGCGCGTCAAGCAACGATTCTCGGTTGGGAAAATCGGGCCCATGAAAACTCCACTCCGGGTGCCGGTGGAGTTCTTCCCAGCGTTCGTTGGTTTCGTCGATGGGCAGAAAGAAGGCAGCGGGGTCTGCGGTATGGATGAGGACGGGCAGTCCCAGCTTGCCGCAGGCGGCCCAGATCGGGTCCCACCGCGGATCGTCGATCTTGATCAGTGAGCCGTCAGGATTTCGGTGTCCGAGCCCAAAACTCTTGAACAGCTTGAGTCCGCTGGCTCCACCAGCCTTGGCCTCGGCCAACTGGGCTGCGACGCGGCGGGCGAATCCGGGGCGGTGGCAATCCCAGGACGCGGGTTCATCCGGCTTGCCTTTGCCCTGCCAATTGACGTTGACAAAGATAATGAACCGATCTTTATGCTCCGACCACAAGAAATCGCGATGTTCTTCGAATCGATCGCCCAACTTGCCGTCCACGCTGGCGCAAACGGCGATTTGATGCCGGTCCATCAAGTCGACAAAAGCCGATAGCTGGTCGCGAGAGTGACGAGTGCGAAAGAAGAAATGGGTGTGGACATCAACGACGGGAAACTTCGCCCTCGACGGCGCCACCTGTCTGGTTTTTAGCATCGACCGGGGCCGAAAGCCGCTGAGCAGTAGATCACGTCCCTCTCGCCCATCGAGTTTGGGAGGCGGCGGGGTCGCGTCAGTTTTCGCGTCGTCCTCGACTTTGGGTTCGCTTTGGGTTTGCGCTTCGGCGGCGAAGGGGGCGGGCCAAGCGAGAAGAACAGGCAAGGCGAGAAGAACCGCTGCTGCGATTCGCACCTGCGTTGTCCGAATGTCCCGGCCTCCAATGCCCCGGCATGGAGATTGAGGTGATCCCCAAGTCCCGCTGAGGTATCGGCCCGCAGATCGGGCCCGCTCTGGTCGAGGGGAAAGGGCGAGACCTGCAAAAAAGACGGATAAACGCTGCATATCGCTTTGGCTCGGTTTGGGGCAGAAGGCGGCGAACGGATTTAGCGGCTGTGCAAGGTTCGCACAGAGGACTTGCCGAAATCGCCCGAATAATTCAACGATTCTGGAGGGCAGACGACTCTGGATGGCAGACCTCACATTCATTTCTTAGCTTTGCTTAGCGTAACAAAGTCACGGGAGCATTTGATACCATACGGTCCCCACGTTTCGCGGATGCGGCCATGAGGCCGATTGGATCGGAGAGAAATGGAACCAGACCGTACACAACGGCAATCGCATGAGAGTCAGCAAAAGTCGGCTGATCTCAGCTTAAAGCGCACCCATCCACCAGCGCAGGTCACGGGTTACACGATTGAGAAGTTTTTGGGGTCGGGGGCCTACGGGGAAGTCTGGGTAGGCGTCGACCAGAACACGGGTCGGCAAGTGGCGATCAAGTTCTACACTCACCGAGGATCAGTCGATTGGTCGTTGCTTTCCCGTGAAGTAGAAAAGCTCGTGTACCTTTCGGCTGACCGCTACGTGGTACAGCTATTGGATGTCGGCTGGGACGCCAATCCCCCCTACTACGTAATGGACTTCATCGAGAACGGCTCGCTTAACGATCGGATCGAGCGAGATGGCCCGATGCCGGTCAAGGATGCGGTTGAGCTGTTTCGAGAAGTTGCCATCGGCTTGGTCCACGCCCACGACAAGGGCGTGCTTCATTGCGACCTGAAACCGGCCAACGTCCTACTGGATGTTGATGACAAGCCTCGTCTTGCCGATTTTGGCCAATCGCGTTTGACCCACGAGCAGGCTCCGTCGCTGGGCACACTGTTCTACATGGCGCCGGAGCAGGCCGACCTGAACGCGGTGCCAGACGCGCGGTGGGACGTGTATGCGTTAGGTTCGCTGTTCTTCACGGCCGCGGTCGGCGAGCCGCCCTATCGGTCGGACCAGGCGATTGCCCAACTCGATGTTTCGGAGAACCTGAGGGATCGCCTGCAACGTTATCGCGAGATCATTCAATCGTCGCCTCGCCCCACAGCCCATCGAGCTTTGCCCGGCTTGGACCGAGCGATGGCGGACATCATCGACCGCTGCCTGGCAGCCAGTCCCGCCAGCCGGTTCAACAACGTCCAAGAGGTTCTCAACTCGCTCCGCGACCGCGACAAGCGACAGACTCGCAGGCCTCAACTCGTGCTCGGTTTACTCGGCCCGGTGTTGATCCTCCTGGTCATGGCCATCTTTTCTTGGAGGCTCTACAACCGCGCCGTGGTCCGCTCCAAGGAGGCGGTGACGACGCGGGCTCGGGATACGAATTCGTACGCGGCCAAGGCTGTAGCGAATCGAGCGGCTCGCGACATCGAGCGTTACTTTAACTCCGTCGAAAATGTGGGCCGCGAAGCGGAATTTCAGCGAATCTTGGTGGAGTTCATCCAAGCCAACGAAACCGAGCTCAAAAGTCTTGCCGACCCAAACGATAATGCAACTCCGCTCGAGGCACGGGATACGTTTCTCCACCGTTCCCGGCAATCGAAGTTGCAAGCGAGGTTTGACGGCCTGTTGAAGAATCCCAAACTGCCTGAGGTGGCGAGTTGGTTTGTGTGCGATCATCGCGGAGTGCAATTGGCGGCGTCCTTCGCGTCACAGACCGCAGCGACCACCATTGGCAAGAACTACGCCTGGCGGACTTACTTTCACAACGGACCGGACGATCTAGCAGCGACCAATTCGGACCAATTCGTCACGTATTCGCTGCCATCGACTGGTCCGCTCAAATCAACGCGGCTCTCCTCGCCTTTTCAGAGTAGGGCGACCAACAAGTGGAAGATCGCCATCTCGACGCCCATCATCAAGGACTCGGCAGACGCGGCCTCGGATGCTGAGTTTCTGGGCATTGTCGCTTTGACCGTCGATTTGGGCGAGTTCCTCAAGTCCATCGAGGGCGGACCCACCTTTTTCGCTTCGCTTATCGACAGCCGAGACGGCGTTCGCAAAGGCATGGTTCTGCAGCATCCGATGTTCGACGGGCGAGAGCGTCTTCCCGATCGGTTCAGCGAATACCGGGTTCAGTTATCGAAGGACGCATCGCTGTACACGGACCAGATGGGAAAGGATCCCGAAGGCGAGGCCTATGATCGAGTTTGGATCGTCGCCCAATCGCCCGTGCTGCTGGCCAGAAGGTTGCGCGACGACGATTCAGTCCGTGCGGAAACTGAGCAGTCGGGCCTGACCGTGTTGGTGCAAGAGGACTACGAAGCCGCCATTGCTCCGATTCGGCTCTTGGGCGAGCAGTTGATGCGGGAGGGGGTAGTCGCGCTTGTCGTGTTCCTGCTCGTCGTGATCGGTCTGTGGGCGTTCGTCTCCCGCGTGATGGGCGAAGCAAACACGGCTTCAAAGGGAGGAGCCGGCGGCCGCACGTCTTCGGCGCCGATGTACGACTTGACTACGATCGCCAAACCAAATGACAAACGCGCGCCGCGCGGCAAGTGACCTCAGCTCGAACCACAGTCATCTCGCCGGACGCGTATGACCGTGCCATGTGGGCAGTACCATGTGGGCGGGGGCCGGAAGAAAGCACAAGCAGGTCGAGAAGACGCCATGCCCGATTTGATTGCACAAGGGAAAGCTCCCGAGAACCGCTGGCGCCGAAGCGTTGCGCCGGGTAGGCGGTACGTCATCGGCCGGGACGTCGATGTTTGGTCCGTTGCCTGGGATCAACAGGTTTCACGGCGTCACGTGGAGGTTGCGTTTGAGCAGGGACGGCTTGACGTAGCTATGCTCGCCACGGCCAGCAATCCGCTTTTTGTTCGGGGCGGAGAACGGGAATCCGTGTCGATTCGAGTTGGCGAGCACTTCGTGATCGGCGAAACGACTTTTACTCTGGTCGACGAGAAGGCCGACTTGTCGCTCGACGCCCCGGCTCCGATCACCGAGCAGGTCTTTAGCCAGGTTGCTTTGCAGCGCGTTCGTTTTCGCAATGCCGACCAGCGAATCGAGGTCTTGAGCCGGTTGCCGGAAGTGATCGCTGGGGCGGGAAACGACGGTGAGATGTTCGTGCGAATCGTCAATGTGTTGCTCGCCGGAATCACCCGTTGTTCATCGGCTGCGATTGTCGAAGTCCCTGAGCCGTCGGGCGAAGGTGAAATTCGCATTCTCCACTGGGATCGCCGCCGCCAACTGGAAGGCGCTTTCGCTCCGAGTGAACGTCTGATTCGTCGAGCGATGAAGGGTCGTGAGAGCGTGGTGCATGTTTGGGGAGAGGCCAATCAGCCGCTGCAGTTCACTAGCGCGGCCGACGCCGACTGGGCGTTCTGTACGCCGGTCATAGGCGATGAGCGGCAGTGGGCCATCTACGTCGCGGGGGATTTTAGTTCGGCCAAGGGCGGCCTCTCCTCCAGCGGCCCGGAAGATCTGCGCGACGATTTGAAGTTTGCCGAACTCGCGGCCTCCACCATTGGTCGATTGTGCGAATTGCGAAACAAGACACACCGCTTGGCGAGTCTGAGTCAGTTCATATCGCCCGTGGTCTTAGAGGCCATCGCAGGTCGCGACCCAGAAGAAGCTCTGGCGCCCCGAGAGGCGGAGGTGGCTGTCTTGTTTTGCGATTTGCGCGGGTTCTCCCGGCGGTCTGAGCAGTCAGCCGATGATTTGCACGGTTTGCTGCGCCGAGTGAGCGGCGCCTTGGGAGTGATGACAAGACAGATTCTGGAGCAAGGCGGCGTGGTCGGAGATTTTCACGGCGATGCGGCAATGGGTTTTTGGGGCTGGCCTCTCGCACAAGAGGACGCGGTCGTTCGCGCCTGTCGAGCCGCCCTGGCGATTCGGGCCGAATTTGAAACGGCGGCCTCAGACGATTCGCACCCGCTTGTCGACTTTGAAATCGGAATCGGAGTCGCCTTCGGGCCGGCTGTCGCGGGGAAAATTGGCACCGCGGACCAAGTCAAAATCACTGTCTTCGGACCCGTCGTGAATCGCGCCGCGAGGCTCGAGGGAATGACCAAAATCCTCAAAGCGCCCGTGCTCGTCGATCATGCCGTCGCCAGTCAGTTTCGGCAGCAATCGTCCAAGAGTGATGCCCGCATTCGACGGGTCGCCCAGGTGATTCCACTGGGCTTCGACAATGCGATTGAGGTTTCCGAGTTGCTTCCGCCGGAATCGGAATTCCCCTCGTTGACCGAAAAGGACATTCAAGCGTACGAGAGTGCGCTCGATTCGTTGCGCGAGGGCGACTGGCAGGCGGCCTTTTCGATGTTGCATCAAGTTCCTGCAAGCGACCGAGTTAAGGACTTTCTCACCGTGCTCATCGCCCAACACAATCGCTCTCCGCCCGCCGATTGGAACGGTGCGATCCCTCTGACCAGCAAACGATAGCTCGGATCCAACCGCCTGAGGCGCGAACGCTCAGTGGCTACGCGTTAGCAGCGGACAGGCACTCAAGATGCCGCTCGACGCACTTCGGCAGCACGTCGACGTTGTAGCCACCCTCGAGCAAGCTGACCAACCTGCCGCGGCAGTGCTGATTGGCGACTTGCAAGACGGAATCGGTCAATTGGCCGAAGTCTTCCGTTTCTAGCGAGAGCGAACCGACGGGATCTTCACGGTGGGCGTCAAAACCGGCGGAGAGCAGGATCAGTTGCGGTTCGATACGGTTGGCGAACTCGTCCAACTCGTCGGCAAAACGCTTGAGAATCTCTCGACGAGGCTGGCCGAACGAAATCGCCAGATTGCGAGTTGCTCCGACTCCGTCCCCCCGTCCCGTTTCGGCCTCCTCGCCGCTGCCCGGGTAGAAGGGAAACCGGTGTATCGACAAGAACCCGCAATTCGACTCGCCGTAGAATGCATCTTGCGTTCCGTTCCCATGATGGACGTCCCAATCGACTAGGAGAACCCGGTCGACCTGGTGTTGAGCGATCGCTTCACGGGCGCCGATCGCCAAGCTATTGAAGAGACAGAACCCCATTGGCGCATCTGCCAGGGCGTGATGGCCGGGCGGCCGGACCAGGCAAAAGGCGTTCTCCCGGCGACTCTCCAGCACGCGCGACACCGCGTCACAGACGGCCCCAGCGGCACGCACGGCGGCGTCGTAGGAGCGGTCGCTGCAGACCGTGTCTCGTTCGATCTGCCCACCGCCTGCCAGGCAAAACGATTGGACCGACTCGATGTAATCCGGACCGTGAACTCGAGCGATTTGCGCCGGCGTCGCGTCAGCCCAGTCGGGGCGCTCGCATCGACTCACCAAACCGCCTTCTTGCAGGTGTTCCCAAGTCCGTTTCAGCCGCTTTGGCCGCTCCGGATGCCGCCCGGTCTCGTGCAGCAAGAACAATGGGTCAAAATAAAGCAGAGTCACTCCAGGGCCTCCATCCTCACATTGGATTCGAATTGGCCGTCGCCCTAAACTAACGAGCCAGACCTATTTGCGTCCACTGCTCGGGTCGGGGCGGATCGACTCTCGGCGGGTGCCGGCGCCGCGCAAAGTGATTTCTGAGAACGATTTAGATTGACATCAGTGGCATTCGCTTAGTAGTTTGATAAGAGTAGACGGCATTATGCAACGAGCGTGCTTTTGGCGCGGCGGGAAAGAGGATTTCCAAACTCCCCTGTCCAACATTAGGCCAACATTA
>CAZWOU010000067.1:0-7321 GCA_964635375.1 uncultured Pirellulaceae bacterium
CACTGGCACGTGGCCAATGATTTCCAGGTTGCCATCGGGCGCTGTCTTCTTCAGCCGTCACGCGTAAAGAGTCTTCGCATCCGGAACTTGTCCGGCGATCCGGTGTGAGCCAACCCCGTACAAACCGCCCGGGACTCTGTCCGCAGAACTGACTTCCACCTTGACGTGGTCTCTGCCGAGGTCGATCGGCTTCCCCGCAGGTTTGGGCTCTGCAAGCGGCACATCGTGCAGAACGGTCCGGTCGCCGAGCGGGCTTGAAGGAACGTCATTGTCTCCTGGCGCAACGGCGGCGTTCGCGGAAACCTGAGCCTGCCACAACACGCCTGGCCGCAAGAACAACAGCGCCGTGGCGATGGCCAAGGGGCCCGCGGCTTGCTGCCGCAATTCGTCCAGCCAGGTCAGCGATTGGGCGCATGACAGCCGGTCGTTTGTGACAGCCAACGCGAGATCATCGCAGCAATTCGCACGTTCGATCCGGATGCGGTGCGAGGTCCACAACACCGGACAAGAGCATAGCAGCGTTTCAATCGCCGTTTGCAGCAGATTCAGTAGGGACAACTCGTCATCGGTCGGACGGATGATCTTTGTTCTTGCCATCAACGGCCTCTCCTCCGGTTATCACCAATAAGACGCGGCAGCAGGCCGAATGGTTTCGCAAATACCAGGCTCTTCAGCACCTAGGTGGTTGTCCCCGTCGCAGCCGGGAATTGACGATGGTTATTGCAGATAGGACAATGAGCGCCGGAAGCGGACTTCGGTTCCTTGCCGCCTAGAGTCCGCTTCGCGGCTTGCCAACTATGGTCCCTAGGTCTTTCTTGAATCGCGCGGATTCAGAGCGGGTGGACAACGACTTCGAGATTCGCGCACCTCGCAATGAAGAGCCGGAGAAGCGACGATGTTTCGATTCCTAACCAAAACTCAATCCGGTTGCCGCGGCTCATTCTCGCGTCGCTTACGACACAGATTAGCTACGCCGGCTTTTTGGGTCGCCGGCGCTGCACTGCTGCAATGCGCGGCGATAACGGAACTCAACGCCGAGTCAAGCTCGCGACCGAATATCGTGTTGATCATGGCGGATGACATGGGCTATTCCGACTTGGGGTGTTTCGGCGGAGAGATTGAAACGCCGAATCTCGATGGCCTTGCATCGGGCGGGTTGCGGTTCACGAACTTCTACAGCGAGAACATGTGCTGGGTGTCGCGGGCTGCGTTGCTGACGGGGATCTATCACAAGACGTCGCTCAAGGCAGGGACAATTCATCCGCGATGCTTGACGCTCAGCGAAGCCTTGCGTGGTGACGGCTACCAAACTCGAATGTCGGGCAAGTGGCATCTCGCCGGCAATTCGGTCTATCCCCTCGATCGCGGGTTTGAACACTTCTACGGGATCCTTGGCGGCGCCGCCAGCTTCTTTGCGCCACACAGCTTGAGTCGCGATCGCCAAAACATAGAACAGGAATACCAAGATCCGAACTACTACTTTACGCATGCCGTTACGGACAACGCCATTTCGTTCGTCGAGACGGCGGACCGAGACAAGCCGCTATTCCTTTACGTCGCCTACACGGCCGCCCATTGGCCGCTGCACGCGATGCCCGAAGACATCGCCCGCTACGAGGGCAAGTTTGCCGCGGGTTGGGACGTGCTTCGGCGGCAACGCTTGGCGAGGATGCGGAAACTTGGCGTGATCGGCGATGACGTTCAGCTTTCTCCGCGTCACCCTGACGTTCCCGCATGGAAAGACGAGCAAAACAAGCAGTGGCAGCAACGTCGGATGGAAGTCTACGCGGCCCAGGTCACTGCGATGGATACCGGAATCGGCCAGCTGAAATCCTCGCTCAAGAAAGTCGGCCGTCTCGACAACACGTTGATCGTCTTCATGATCGACAACGGTGGTTGTCATGTTGAGTACGGCGTGGACCGCAAGGGGAGTTATCTCCCGGAAAAGACTCGCGATGGTCGCCCGGTTGTACCAGGCAACCGGCCCGATGTGATGCCCGGCCCAGAAGATACGTATCAGAGTTATGGCTATGGATGGGCAAACCTCTCCAATACTCCGTTTCGCCTGTTCAAACAATTCGACCATGAAGGCGGTATTCACACGCCCATGATCGCCCATTGGCCGCGCGGGATTGTGGGGCGAGGCGGCGTCGTCAAACAAGTCTCGCACCTGATCGACATCATGCCGACCGTCCTGGAAATTACAAAGACCGACCTGCCTGAGTATGTTCCTCTGCAGCACGCCTCACGGCAGAACGGCGGACAAAAGACTCACGGACCGTCGCGAATTCGCATGGACGGCGCGTCGCTGCTGTCCGCGCTTCGTGGATCGCCTCAGGCCGGTCACAAGGACTTGTTCTTTCATCACGCGAAGGGGAAGGCGATCCGGCATGGACGTTGGAAACTGGTCCAAGTCGCCAAATCCGGTTGGGAACTCTACGACATCCAAGCCGATCCAAACGAGTTGAAGAATCTCGCTTTGGCCGAACCTGAGAAAGTGGTCCAACTTTCAAAGCGATGGGCTGCCTGGTCAAAACAGCAGCAGAAACGCTCTAGGTAGAACGGACATCCGATATTGTAGGTCTGCTCGATACTTAAGGCCAGATTCGCATTCTAGTTGGCTGCTTCCTCATCCTCGTTTGGCATCGTGTAGTTAGCCCAAAGGACTTCGGTTTTGATCGGCTTGTTCTTGGCTGATGAGGCCTTGTTGTCGATTTGGATCTCCCAGCGATCCCAATGGCTCAGCGCATCGTCGTAGAGTTGATTTGGGTATCCGGAGAGGAGCACTTTGCCTTGGACCTGGTTGATTGTGTCGAGTAGTTGAACGTGGTCTTCCTCGCTCATTTCAAACTCGTAGTCCTTGGTGGTGACTCGCGTTTCATGCAGATACGGTGGATCGAGATAGAACAGGGTGTTCGGACCATCCTGCTGCCTGATCACTCGAACCGCGTTGAGGTTGAGAATCACAACTCGCCTCATTCGCTCAGAGACTGCTTCGAGGCCGTCGACCGCGCCCAGCCAGGCCGATGCCTGCTCGTTCATTCCCCGCCGCGTTCGATTTCGGCTGAGTGTTGCGAACGAGTCAAACTTTCCGGCTCGAGATTGACGGCAGCGTATGAAGAACCGAGACGCGCGCTCTACTTCATTACCAATTGGTTCGGCTGCCGCCTCCCACTCGTTCTGAGAAAACGGAGTGACCTGCATTCGCTTGGTGAATGCGGCAAACGACTTCTCATCCTGCAACACTCGCCAGAAGTTGGTGAGTTCGCCGTTGAGATCGTTGATCACTTCCGACACGCCGGCGGGGTCTTTATTGAGCAGCACTGATCCGCCGCCAAAGAACGGTTCGACGTAGTGAACGTGTTCGACCATGCGGGGCAGAATGTGCTTGGCCAGATAGTGCTTTCCGCCGTGCCATTTAAGTGGCTGGGTCAATTGCTCCGACACGCTTTGTCCTCTTGACGATCAATGGGTCAGCCCGCCAACTTATCCGCGACACGTCGTCGCGTGAAGTAGACGATCTGATCGAGCGATCGTGGGCCGCCCGGAACGACGGCCATGAGATTGGAATGGTCGCGCGTCAGATGGAGGCGGGTTGGTCGTTGCCAGCCTTGATTTCCAGAGAAAGCGTTAACTTTTTTGGATTCCGCCGTGTAGGCAATCAACAGGACCGCGTAGACTATTCGGTTAGAAATCAACGGGCGAAAATGGCCTGAAGGCGACTGAGGGGATCCATGCACTGGCGACGCTATCTGCAAATACAGACGCAAAACCCGCCGTTCTTGTGGCGGATGGTCATCGGCATCTTGGCGATCGGCGCCTTGATCGCCTACGCAGTGCAAGGACGCGGATTTCTGACAGGCAAGCAGCATGGACCGGATCGGCTGCTGGCGATGGTCGTCAACGGCAAGGAAGCGACGCGGGCCTGGGATAGTCTGATCGGTGACGCGGAGCACTTTGAGCAGTTGCTGAACGCGATTGCCGGCATTAAGAGGCTCGCCATAGAAGAGAAACAGGACGCCTCCGAGCGTCCGCCAGAACTTGGCCGAGTCGAATTGGACTTAGAGCCGTTGCGAGCTCGGCTGGCCGAATCTCAGTTGGAGCCATCTCGCAAAGTCATCGCCATGGCCCTGTGGAAGAGCTGCGGCGCGCGGCAGCCAGCCATTGAGTTGCAGGCGCTGGCCAACACATCGCCGCCAACGCGATTTGCAAATCACGCGTTGGGTGAGTTCTGGCGATCTGTGAATGAGTTATCCCAGGCGGCGAGGTGTTTCGAACTAGAGGGTCGAACTCCGGACGCGAAAGAATCTCGCAAGTTGGCCATCGCGATTCATGAAATTCGAGATGACCACAAGGCACTGAAACGGCTAGCGGAACAGGAGCTCTATCAAGATGTGATTGACGTGGGCACTCGCCTGGATATCAAGGTTGCAGAGCGTGACTGGCTGAGCGTATGGTGGCTGATACCTCAGAGCGAGCTCTCGCGGTTCCGCCTTGGACCGTCGATGCTGGCTCTTTTCGTAGGATTCTGGTGGTTCTTGTTCGCATTGCACGCCGGCCAGGCCGGCTCAGAACGCGGCGCCCGTATTTGGCTTTGCGCGGTCGCTGTTCCGCTTGGATTCCTGAGCATCTGGTTAACCGACTTCTTCATTCATTGGCAGAGCGAATCTTGGGGCCTCGTGCTACAGCCTGACCTGGCGGGTGGCGTGAAGTACTTTGTGATCGGCGTTGGTCTGCGAGAAGAATTATCGAAAGCTCTCATGGTGTTGCCGCTCCTCCCGTTTCTGGTGAGGCGGGGGCGCACGCTCGAGACGCTAATCGTCTGTTCGTGTGTTGGACTTGGGTTTGCGATCGTGGAGAACCAAGCCTACTACACCATGTCGTTCGGAAGCGCCGCCATCGGCCGATTCATTACGGCCAGTTTCTTTCACATGGCGAGTACGAGTTTGATCGGCTTGGCGATCATGCGTGGCGTTCGTGATCCGCAGAATCGGGGGCTGGAGGCGGCCGCTTGGTTTGTCGTTGTTGTGTTGGCCCACGGTTTCTATGACGCGTTTATCGTGCTCCGAGATTTCAGTGAATACAGCATCGCGGCACAAATCATCTTAGTGCTGCTGGCGTACCAATACTTTCGCGAACTACGCGCGTCGCGAGTGGATCGAGCGGAGACAGTTAGCCTGACCGCGACCTTCTTATTCAGCGTCTCCATAGTGGCGGCTGTGACTTTGATCTACGTTAGCAATTCGCTCTCGTTTGGCCTCGCCATCGCCATCTTAGCGCCGAACATGCTTGGCGCTGCAGTGATGGTCTATGTGTTCCTGCGGGAGATGCCCAACACGCTTGTCACCGTCTGAATTCGGTCAGTGCACGCGTTGCGTCCTTGCTGGGCTGATGCCGGCAACCGGTACGACCGTCATCCTGCGATCGATCGTTAGGGTGCGACCTGCTGGGGCTTGGATAGTTGAGGTCCCAGCATTCCCCATGGCCTATGTTTATTCGGAACTAGGGACACATATGGCCGAAACAACTCGGGTGACAATGTTTGGCGTCGATATCGACGCGCTGCGTTTGGAGCAGGCGGTGGGTCGTCTTGCGCAGTGGGCCGCCGAACCGTTCACACAATGTCGGTATGTGGTAACGCCGAATGTTGACCATATCGTGATGCTCCAACATGACCAGGCGTTCCGGCGAACCTATCGCCATGCCGATTTGGTGTTAGCAGATGGCTGGCCGGTCGTCCTCGCTTCCAAGTTGATCGGCAAGCGGCTTCCCGGGTTGGTGCCCGGATCGGATTTGACACCTGCCTTGTTTGCCGCCTGGAAAGGGCCGGAGCCTCTGCGCGTGTTCTTGCTCGGGGCCATGCCAGGCGTCGCGGAAGTCGCAGCGAAGAACATCGAAACAAAATGGCCTCGCGTTTCCGTTTCGGATACCTACAGCCCGCCTTTGGGATTTGAGTACGACGAAGAAGAGAGCCAGCGAATCGTGGAACGCGTCAATGCGACCGCGCCGGACGTGTTGGTCGTGGGAGTCGGCGCGGACTTGAATCACAAGTGATCGCCGCCACAGCTCGTTGGTTGGATGGTGTCGCGGGCGACGCCCAGCTTGGCTGGGACTTGTTGGAGCTGGAGAACATTCCCGATTCTGACGATCGTTGGCGCCAATGGTGCGGCCTCCTCCGCGAGAGGGGAAACCACATTCACCGGCGGCAGGCAATTCGATGTTGGCGAATCGATGAGCTAGACGACTGGGAGGGATACCTGGCCAGGCTGTCGAAGTCGCACCGAAAGAAAATTCGTCGCATGTTGAAACGCGAATTATCTTCCGAACACATCCATGCGAAAAAGGCCGAGGACGAAGAGTCATTTGACTACGGTTGGGACACGCTTGTCGAACTGCATCAACGCCGCTGGGCCGCAAGGAACATCGATGGCTGCTTCTCTTGCCCCAAATTCACCGATTTCTTGCATCGCGCGGCCCTCCGCTTCTTTCAATCGAATCGGCTCAATCTGACGTGGCTTGAAGATCATGGACGTCCCGTTGCCGCCCAGATCGACCTAGTGGATGACGCCGGCGTCTTCAGCTATCAGGCCGGCATCGATCCTACGGTCGAGGACTATAGCCCAGGGCAGGTCTTGCAGGCGAACCTCGTGCATCAAGCGGCAAACGATCGCGTTGGCCGATACGACTTTCTCCGCGGCGACGAGGGTTACAAGTCCAGTTTGCGAGCCGTCGCGAGCGCCTGCTCCACAGTCCGAGTCACGCCGAACAAGACGTTGGCCAAGCTGCGCAGCGGGGCGTGGTCGACAGGACAAACCGTAAAGGCGCTGTTGAAAGCCGGACTTGGACGAGACGAGGAAACGTCGGCGTAGTAATGCACTAGCGGAGTTGCGGACACCGACTGAAAACAAGGCCCAAGGCAATGACGGAATACTCGGCGATCCCATTCTGGAAAAGATTGGCCCATCAGGCGTACTACTACTCCACGGCCCTCTACCGTTGGCACTGGTTGCAATGGGCGATCCAGGACGGCCGAGCGCCCATGATCGTCCTGTTCTACCATCGCGTTGCCGATGAGCATCCAAACCCTTGGACGATATCCAACGCGAACTTCGCCCAACAGGTCGATTGGATCTCTCAGCGGTTCGACATGGTCTCGCTTGAGGAGCTGCAGCGAAGGATGCGCGGGCACAGCACGCGGCCCGCGGTCAGCATCACGTTCGATGATGGGTACGCGGAGAACTGCGAGTCGGCGATTCCACTGCTGATCAAGAATCGGATTCCCTGCACCAAATATGCGAAATATTCCTCACCAAGAATCGGA
>CAZWOU010000067.1:7331-10891 GCA_964635375.1 uncultured Pirellulaceae bacterium
CCTGCACGTACTTTGCAACATTGCGGAACATCGTCGCCGGCGACCCGTTTCCACACTCGCACCCATCTCGATCTGGGAACGACGATCGATGTTGAGACGATTCGGGATGAAGTCGTCGCCTCGCGAGACGAACTCGCCGAGCGAATCGGGCGGCCTGTCAGGTATTTCGCCTTTCCGTTCGGAATGCACGTGAACTTGAATTCGCAGGTCTTTCAGTTGGCTCGAGACGCCGGATACGAAGCGGTCTGCTCCGCATATGGCGGCTACAACTTCCCCGGTGACGACCCTTTTCATCTTCAGAGAATACACGGCGATCCGCAATTCGTCAGGTTGAGGAACGATCTGACAGTCGACCCCCGCAAACTCTGTAAGCTCGAGCGGTTCGAAGCGACCGGAATCGACCGGTCAAGCGCCGACCGTCCTGCAGGAGCACCCGTTGATTCGGCCACGCCTTTCGAGAGAGTGGGCCGATGAGCGCATGCGTCGCGGACGAGCATCGACTTGAAGCCACCGAACGCGAGGCTGGACCGCCCACCGATTCCTTGCGGATGGGAATCCTGCTGCTCGTTGGGATGACTGTCGTGCAGAAGCTAGTCGGCTTTGTCCGCAACGTGTTGTTTTGCCGTTGGCTTGAGCCTCATCAAATCGGCTATTGGGAGCTCGCCTTGAGCTTCTTCATACTGGCTTCGCCTTTGGTCGTGGGAGGATTGCCTGGCGCGTTTGGCCGCTATACCGAGTTCTTCCGGCAGCGCGGTCAACTCCGCAAGTTCATCTCGCGAATGACGCTTGTTTCCGCCGCGCTGATGCTCTCTGGCGTCGCCCTGATGTTGCTCTTCCCACGACGGTTGGCATGGCTGGTGTTCGAGGATGCTCAACTAGCTTCGTTGGCGATCACGGCGGCGATCAGCTTGATCGCGGTGGTTGCGTACAACTACGTCGTCATCCTGCTCGAGTCTCTCCGGCAACCACGCTGGGCGACGATTGCGAGGTTCTCGCACGCGTCGATGTTTGCGTTGCTTGGTCTGCTCGGACTCGTTCTCTGGCAGCCAGGCGTGCAGTCTATTGTGATCGCCTACGGCATCGCAAGTTTGCTCGCCTCGGCCTTTGTCGTGACCGTGCTGGTGCGCCTGTTTCGCAAAGCGCCGGCGGACGTGAGCCAGCTTGGGAATCGTGACCTGTGGTCCAAGATGGCGCCGGCGGCGGGTTGTATTTGGACCGTCAATCTGCTGACGAACCTCTTCTCGCTTGTTGATCGTTGGATGATTGTGCATATGTCTGGACTCGAGCCACAAGCGGCCGCAGGTCTTGTTGGGCAATTTCATAGCAGTCAGGCTCTGCCAGTATTGATCGTCGGCGTCGTTTTGTCGTTCGACAATATGCTGATGCCCTATCTCAGTTGTGATTGGGACACGGGCCGGAAGGCCAAGGCGAACCGCACACTGAAGACCGCACTGGTTGGCATCACTGTTTTCGCCATGAGTTGCGCCGTGGTCTTGCTGGTCGGGGCTCCGTTGATGTTCGATTGGCTTCTGCAAGGGCGGTATGAAGCGGGATCGAACATTCTTCCCTGGGCTTTGTTGGCCGCCGTGTCGACCTGCTCGTTCATCGTGGCGCAGAACTACCTGTGGTGCATCGAACGCCCTCGGTGGGTCAACGTCACTCTAGCCGTTGGGTTGATTGGCAACATCGCGTTGAACGCGATTCTGCTGCCGGTTTGGGGCTTGGCGGGAGCTGCGATTGCGACCGCGGCGGCGAACCTACTGGCGCTCGCGACGCTGCTTTGGATAAACCACCGATTCGGAATGCGATTTGACATTGCGATGGCCGCTGTTCTGTTCGCGCCTTTGACGCTTTGTCTTGGCGCCTGGGCTGCAGCCGTCACATTGGCCGCCTTGGCAGCTTACGAATGGAAATGGGGCGGGTTGTTGTTCGAACGAGGAAGTGACAACCTCGCGCGGATCTGGACGACGCTGCTCAACCGCTTTCGCCGACTGCGGCTAACTTCGACTAACTTCGACATAACACGCACACCTCTGAAGACTCAGGAGTAGAACGATGAATACGCCAACGGACAGACAACTGACGCCGCCCAGTGATCGCGGACCGCTTCGCGTGATGTTTGTCACATGCAGCATGCCCGTGGGCGGCGCGGAGACCTTGCTCGTGCAGCTGATACACGGGCTTGACCGAGATCGATTTGAGCCAGAGCTCTGTTGCCTCAAGTCACTTGGCCCGCTTGGGGAGCAGGTCGCTCGCGAAACGCCCGCCCACAGTTGGCTCTGGAGGCACAAACTCGATCCGACGATATTGCTTCGCTTGGAGAAGCTGTTTCGCCGACAGAAGATCGACGCCGTGATCACTGTGGGAGCTGGTGATAAGATGTTCTGGGGACGCCTTGCGGCCTATCGAGCCAGAGTACCGGTTATTGCCAGCGCGTTGCATTCGACCGGTTGGCCCGACCAAGTTGAGCGGGTTAACCGCTGGCTGACATCGATCACGGACGCGTTCATTGGCGTCGCGGACGCCCATGGCCGATACCTGGTGGAGAGCGAGGGATTCCCCGCCGACAAAGTGCATGTAGCGCCGAACGGAGTCGACATTCGCCGCTTCCGCTTCCTTCCAGCCTCGCGGGCGAAACTCCGAGCTGAACTGGGAATCGCGGCCGACGCGCCCGTCTGCGGCGTCGTGGCGGCTCAGCGGCCTGAGAAGAATCTGCACCTGTTTCTTGAAGCCGCTGCTCGAGTCAGGAAGCAGCTTCCGGAAGCTCGTTTCATGCTGGTCGGAGACGGGCCTGAGCGAGAATCGCTTGAAGCCCACGCGCGCAGACTGGGGGTCCGCGAGGAGGTCTTCTTCCTGGGGACTCGCAACGACATTCCGCAAGTGCTGTCGGCCATGGACCTGTTCGGGCTGACGTCGGACAACGAAGCCAGTCCCGTTTCGATCCTCGAAGCCATGTGTTGCGGGAGGCCTGTCGTAGCAACCAATGTCGGCTCGATTAGCGAGTCGGTTCAAGATGGTTTCTCAGGGATTCTGGTTGAGCCCGGCGACGTCGATGCGATGTCGCAAGCTTGGCTGGCGATTCTTGCCAATCACCGTCGAGGTCGACAAATGGGACGAATCGGTCGTGAGGCGGTTGTCACCCACAGTTCCTTGAATCGGATGGTCGAGAGCTATGAGGATCTGATCACCAGCATCTACCAAAGCAAGTGCTCGGCGCCCCACCTCGCGCGAGATCCGGCCGTGCAGGACGCAGGCCTTCATGCAAGAGGCGAGGAGACCATTTCGCCACTGGACGCGGAAGTCGTGCACGTCGAGGAATCGGACGAGCAAGAGGTGATGCAGCCCGCCAGCTAAGCCGCGTTTCGATGAACGCCTGCAGCCCGCTTCGCCAGAGTCAGCCATGCAGTATGAGTTAATCACCAATTTGACGGACCTCTCCCGAATCGCGCCGGAATGGGATGCGCTGGTCGATCGTTCCGAGGAGCGGCAACCGACTCGGAAAGTCGCAACGCTGCTCAACTTCATCGGCAGGTTCGAAAAGCCCGACGATTTCGTCGCGG